>JAKPSH010000207.1 GCA_029555385.1 Pseudomonadota bacterium | reverse complement strand
GACACAGTTTGGAGCAGCGCGAAAAGGCCCAAGGACGGGCCTTTTCGCGTAACTTACCTAGCCGCGATATCGCCTTGTGAGATATCGCGGCTAAGCGCCCGACAGCGAAGGGAGGCAAAGGGTTGTGCCGGGTAAAAAAGGTCACGCCTTCAGCATCCGACAGCATCGCTCTGGGCGAAGCTACTGGACCACCGCCGAGGCAAAATTTATTCGCTTATTCTAGAGCTAGAGGGCCGCTGCCGCAGCGGGTGCGTTACGGCTCTCATCTGCTGCCCCATAGCGCGGGCGCTTTCGGGCGGACTGTCCAGCAGGGTGTTCCTGGGGCGCAGACTGCTCAATTATCTCATTGAGCAAGTAACGCTGCAGCAGCTCAGCGGTCCTTCGTGAAAAGCTTTCCAGCCGGGCGAATTGAACGGAATCGCCGCCGGGCGTATAGATTTCAATGGCCCACAGGCCAAGCGCGGCATCTAGTATATCTCGCGCGAGCGCGATCTCGTGAATCCTGCCGAGCGGAAAACAGCCGCGCTTGCGCACAAGAACCCCCTTGGAGATATAGAGGCAGTTCTGTTCGATTCCATAATGGAAAAAATGAAAATATATAACGGCATAAGCGAGCTTTGCGCTGAAGACGATCAGCATTCCGCCGAATAGAATTTGCAGTGCCGTAGTTAATGCATTCAACTGTGTGCTGTTTGGTCCGTCGATGGATGATTCAAACAGTGTTGCGAGAACGCCCGTGCCGGCAATAACAACGGCGATGAGCCACGGCAGAATCATCTTCAGTACTGAGCGTCGCGAAAGCGGGAAATTGCGGCGCAAGTTAGTCTTGCGCAGTTTCGTTTTATCGTTCATCACGTGTTGCTCCTTTTGCCCAACTTGCGGCTTGAATGAAGCGCATGCCTCGAGCCCGGCAAACCTTGCGCTCTCACCCAATTGTTGCGGACTTGTTCCTTAGCTGAGGATTTTGTTCAAGCTCATTAGACGAAGCTCTGCGCGACAGTTTTGCTCGACAGCAGATCGGGAATTCGGTTTTCCGGTATTCCTTTGCGGGGCAGCTAAAGAGTTTTCTGTAAGGATTATGACTAAAACCGAGGTATGCAACAGGACGGATTTTTGTTAAAGAGCCTCAGGTAAAATATAGTGGATTACATAAATAGGCCTCGAAAGCACGCATCTTACGGAGCAGGAAATGAAACAAGAAGCAAAAGTTGTAAAGATTTCTGAGGATTATAAGGTCGCCGACATTTCTCTCGCGGAGGCGGGCCGGAAGGCGATTAAACTTGCGGAAAAGGAAATGCCCGGTTTGATGGCGCTTCGCGAGGAGTATGGCCCAAAAAAACCGCTCGCCGGAGCGCGGATTGCCGGATGTTTGCACATGACAATCGAGACAGCCGTGCTGATCGAGACCTTGCGCGAGCTGGGCGCGGAAGTGCGCTGGTCGAGCTGCAATATTTTTTCGACACAAGATCATGCGGCGGCGGCGATCGCTGCGGCCGGAATTCCAGTTTTCGCCTGGAAGGGGGAAACGGAGGAGGAGTATTGGTGGTGCGTGGAACAGACGCTTCGTTTTCCGGGAGGCGAGAGCTTGCAGCTCATCCTTGATGACGGCGGTGACCTCACTATGCTCGTTCACGACAAGTATCCCGAACTTTTTGCGGGCATCGTCGGCATATCTGAAGAGACAACGACAGGCGTGCACCGGTTGTATCAGATGCATGCTGAAGGGAAGCTGCGTTGTCCGGCGATCAATGTCAACGACTCTGTTACAAAGTCCAAATTCGACAACCGCTATGGCTGCCGCGAATCACTGGCGGACGGTATTAAGCGTGCCACGGATGTGATGATTGCGGGTAAAACGGTTGTCGTTGCCGGCTACGGTGATGTGGGCAAAGGGTCCGTCCAGTCGGTGCGTGGTTTGGGCGCTAGAGTTATCGTCACAGAAATCGATCCCATTATCGCCTTGCAAGCGGCGATGGAAGGACTGGAGGTGATGACGATGGATGAAGCGGCGCCGCTTGGTGATATCTTCGTTACTGCTACGGGCTGTTGTGATGTCATTAACGGCAAGCATTTCATGATGATGAAAGACCATGCAATCCTCTGCAATATCGGCCACTTTGATGCCGAGATTGACATGAATTGGCTGACCAGCAATCCGGAAGTAAAAGAAGAAAACATCAAGCCGCAGGTAGATAAGTTTACTTTGCCGAACGGCCGGGCGTTGATCGTGCTTGCGCGTGGCCGGCTGGTCAACCTGGGCTGCGCTACCGGGCATCCGAGTTTCGTCATGTCGTGTTCCTTCACCAACCAAGTGCTGGCCCAGATTTCACTTTGGACCGAGCGCGGCAAATATCCAATCGGTGTGCACGTGCTGCCGAAGGAGCTTGATGAGCGCGTGGCGCAGCTCCACTTGGATAAGCTCGGCGTAAAACTCGATCGCCTGACCCAGAAGCAAGCTGACTATCTGGGCATACCAGTGCACGGGCCGTTCAAGCCGGATTACTACCGCTACTAAATAGGCGAATAAGTCTGCCTTGGCTCTGCGCTCCATTGGCTTCGCCCCGAGCGATGCTGCCGGGCGCTGAAGGGGTGACCTTTTTTACCCGGCACAACCCTTTGCCTCCCTTCGCTGTCGCCCCGCCCAGTGGTCCAGACCAATGGCTGCGAGCCGGCGCGCAGGCGATGCGCAGCAGCCATCTTTTCTCCTTATCCCGAGCGCATAGGTTTAGCGCAATTGCATCCTCTGTATTTTAACCGTCATCCCGAGCCCACCGGTTGTTCCTCAAGGCAGCAGTTACCGCGCGAGGGATCTCAAAGTTCCCCGGTGCGGGGTCAATCCCGGGTGGAGACGCAATTGATGGCACAGCAGCGATAAAAATCACTTAATTATTAATTTCGCCTGGCTCTGCCTTCGTGTTCGTCCCGAGCGGAGGCAGACATTGCTCTGTGCAGGCATGAGATCCCTCGCGCAATAAACCCTGCCCTTAGGTACGGCTCCTGCGCTCGGAACGACCGTTTTATTTTAACTCGGCTTTCACCCGCGGAATGCAAAAAATATGCGCGATTCAACCACTTTCAGGGTTAATTCCGGCTGCGGCAGATTTATTCGAGCAGGTAATGACTTGCTTCAGCGCTTCCCCGGCGCGGAATGTGAAGCGGGCTGCTTTGTTTCTACAACGTGCAGGCTGGAATTATAGACTCCCCAAAGCAGCGCCGCTGTGCCGGCGGCGAGGAAGAGAAGCGGCACGATGATTATTACCTGCGCTGACCAGAGACGTCCGCCAATGAGCAAGAGCGCGCAGCCGATAATAAGAGCAAACCAGTAATTGCTGTCGATGCGCAGGCGCACTTTTTTCTCGCAAGGACACACGAAACCCTGCGGCGAGGTCAAACATCGCAGGCGCACTTGTGGCGATTCAATATTCTTGGCGCACACCGGGCAGATAAATTTCGGTGGTTCTTTGTAGCGGTTAAGGTCCATCGCTCATCAATATTAAGGAAAGAAGGCGATATTGTCTCGACCATTTTTTGGCCACCAAGTCTTATAACTCACCCTCTTGTCTGCCTAGCATTACTCCGTTAGGCCTGCGTCTTTGGCCGATTTTCACTAAACGGGATATCGCTCCGCTGCTCATTTACAGTAGTAAACTCCGCTGCTCACGATTCCCGTTTAGCGAAAATCGCCTCAAATCCACAACCCTAACGGAGCAATGCTAGCTAAGTATTTAAGATTATGCAGC
The DNA here is from genome assembly GCA_029555385.1 of Pseudomonadota bacterium. Lineage (GTDB taxonomy): Bacteria > Bdellovibrionota_C > UBA2361 > SZUA-149 > SZUA-149 > JAKPSH01. The sequence goes on along the minus strand of JAKPSH010000207.1, from coordinate 86,977 downwards.
ATTTGGGGCGCGTTTATTGTCCTTACTGTTTCGGTCGGCTTTTCCGATGTACTTAACAGCAGTTCTGGGTGTTATGGCAGTTCTTTCGTGGAAGTAATAGTTTCCTGTGGTTCATCCAGCAGATAATCAAGACGCAGCAAGTTCTGGCTTAATGCCATCCCCTGCTGCGGGGGGGGTGGAGGCGAAAAAGAAAGCGGTCGTTCTTTTGCGCTGGGTTCTGATTATCTCCTGTTCGTGTTTAATTATTTTTCAAGATCAGCCCGGTGCCACTCGCAACATTGCTCATCTCGTCGTGCTGGCGCTGATTTTGAGTAATGTGCTTCTGGCTGCTGTCCCTGCGCGTTTCTATGGCTGGCATGGCTTCGACCATGCGCTTGTTACTTTTGATATCCTTTTCATAACGTCAAGCATTTACCTCAGCGGCGAGCCGGACAGCGATTTGTACCTGCTTTACTTCTTAGTGATTATGATCGCGGCTGTCGGCGAAACGCTCAAAGCGATTATCTGGAGTGCTACGCTGGTTTCTGCTGTTTACCTCATGGTCTTGCTGAGCTTCGGCGATATGCGGCAGGTCCTTTCGCCGGAAATGCTGATGCGCGTGCCGTTTTTCTTCGTCGTCGCGCTCTTCTATGGATATTTTTCACAGCTTGTGCGCAGTGAACGGCGCAAGAAGGTTGAAATCGAGCGCGAGCTGAGCGCAGCAACGCAAGTGCGAGAAATGAGTATTGCACTCTCGCGTTCGCTTGATCGTAAAACAATCCTTGAAACTCTTGCTCAGTCGATGTTGGCGCTCTGCCGGGTCGAATACTGCGCGGTCATCTCGCGGGGCGGCCAGGTGATTTCAACAGACGCAGGCAAAGCCCCGGTTTCGCTGCCGCAGAAGATGTGCGCGATGCTGCTTGCTGATTTGGAGCGGCGCGTTGCTCCAGAGGAGCCGGAAAATGAGCAGCGGCCCCTGGTTTTTCCGGCCAGTGACAGCCAGCTCGAGTTTGCTGCAGATAAAAGGCGTCAGGTCTGTTTGGTTAACGATAATTTTACGTTTTTGCCGGTAAGCGGACAAATCGATTCAGATTTATATTTATGCATGGTGGGCCGGGTCAGCAATGAACGGCTCGATTACGCCGTGCTGCTGCTTACGGCAGCTTCCATGGCTCTGCATCATGCGGGTCAATACCAGGCGCTTGTTCATGAGGCGGAGAAACGCCAAGAAATGTTGCGGCAGCTCAGTGCCGCGCTGAAGTTTAAATCGGAATTTGCGGCAAATGTCACCCACGAAATTCGCACGCCCATTTACGCGCTAATTGGATTCGGTGAGCTGCTGCTTAATGGGGGCTATGGCGCTTTGTCGCTGGAGCAGCAGCAGACTGTGGGACGGATGCTTGATCGTGCGCAGGGCCTGCTGGAACTGGTGAACAATATTTTGGATCATGCAAAACTTGAGTCCGGTGAATACCGGCTTCGTCCGCTTTACAGATGCGTGCGGGATTTCCTGGGCGAGATTGTCGAGACATGCGAACCGCTGCTTAAGGATTTCCCTATATCGCTGCATGTGCGCTGTGACAGCGCAGTCCCGGAATGTAAAACCGATTGGGCCATCTTACGGCAAGTTGTGCTGAATCTGGTTTCGAATGCGCTTAAGTTTACGCAGCGCGGACGCGTCGAGATTTCGGCGGCGTATGATGACTCAGCAAAACTGTTGATGCTTGCCGTAAGCGATACAGGCATTGGCATTGCGGCCAGCAAGCTGGCGGATATCTTCGAACCATTCCGCCAGTTGGAAAACAGTTATACCAAGAAATATGCCGGCACGGGGCTCGGGCTTGCTATTACCAAACGCCAGGTGGAGGTGCTGGGCGGAAAAATTAGCGTGTCGAGCAAAGCTGGCGAGGGATCCGAGTTCGTTGTGACCGTCCCTGTGGAAGCGGCGGGGTGCGAAAATGATACTGCCAAACTGGTCGAGCAGCCTACCGGGTAAATGTTATATCCCCCTGGAAAATCATCTCGCCTAAAGTAAATTCAATAAGAAATATAAAACGTTGCGTTGCTTGCTTTACTTAGGATGTAGTTGGTTACTATTTTAGTGCGAAAACCAATTCGTGGTGCTAGACTTCTTTCTTGCTGCTTAATTTCTGGTGTTGTTGTGGTTCACGCAGCGGTGCAAATGTTTTTCCTGATACTTGAAGCATGGGAGGTTGAACTGTGAGCAAATCGTTGCCCCTTCAGCTAGTGGAGGATAAGACCGCCGAACAGTCGGGTTTGCGGCGCTTCGTGGGAGAGTTGTGGACGGCCCAGCAGCGACAAATGCACTCACTGCATTATGTCGTAAGTTACCGCGCAAGCTTCAAACCAGAGCTTCCGGACTTTTGCATCCAGCGCTACAGCGAAAAAGGGGCGATTGTTCTCGATCCGTTTTGCGGCCGCGGCACAACGGCGCTTCAGGCAAATCTGCTTGGCCGTGTTGCGCTGGCTTCTGATGTTAACCCGCTCGCCGTTAAACTCGCCACGGCCAAAACCTCTCCGGTGGGCCTCGATGAGATTGTTTTGCGCTTAAATGAGATTGACTTTTGCCGCCCAGTTGACATGAGCGGCTTTACGGATCGTTTATCGGCGTTCTACCACCCGGCTACATATTGTGAGCTGATAAACCTGCGCTCGCAAATTAAGCATCGTTACGATCGTATCAACAGATTTATTGAACTGCTGGCGATCTCCCGTCTCCATGGGCACTCGCCGGGATTCTTTTCCGTATATTCCTTCCCGCAGATATCTATTCCGCCCGAGCGTCAGCGGATGATCAATCTCAAGCGTCACCAAGAGCCTGAATTCCGCGCGGTGGCGCCGCGCATTATTCGCAAGGCGGCGCAAGCGCTGCGTGATGGCTTTTCATCTGAGTTTTTTGCAGTATCCAGCGCCAATGCGGCGCAAACCGCAGATGCGCGCGCGCTGCAATGGATCGGTGCAGACACCGTGGATTTGGTCGTAACTTCTCCGCCGTTTTTGGATAAAGTCGATTACCTGATGGATAATTGGCTGGAATTTTGGTTTGCCGGCATCGACCAGCGGGAGTTTCAGAGCCGGCTTGTGATGTGCCGCTCGTTGGATGAATGGAGCGTATTCATACGTGATGTTCTTCATGAAATGCTGCGAGTGCTCAAGCCCCGGTCTTACGCTGTTGTCGAGGTAGGGGAAGTGGAGAATGCCGGCCAGACGATCTTTCTTGATGAAGTTGTCGCCCGTGCCGCGGAAGCTGTATCGACGCCGTCCAAGCGCTTTATTGTCGAAGAAGTACTGGTCAATCAGCAGTCATTCACTAAGCTGGCCAACTGCTTCAACGTGGATAACAACCAGAAGGGGACAAATACAAACCGTCTGGTGGTGCTAAAAAGCGTCGCGCGAAAGGCTGCGCGAAGAACAAAGTCAGGGTAAGACGTCACAATCTGCCTCGAAAGTGTAATACCTTTAGTGAGTATGGTAGGAGACCTGCGAGTTAGCTTTTCGCTGTATATTCAGAGGCTTAGTTATGACGTTACGGAGTTTGTTCTTAGGGGCGGTGATAGTTTTATTTGTTCCAGGAAGTGTCCTTGCCTCCGGAGCTGAGCAGGTTCGCGAGCGTGAAGAAATCGCGCAAGCGCTCGAGGAAGACGATTGCAAGGGTAGCGCCTGCGCGGCGTCCCGTGTAGATCTCGACGATGCGCTGGCTGAAGAGGAGCGGGAAGCGGAGGCCGCGCGGCTGGCGGCGGAAGAGCGCCGCAGAGCTCGTCAGGAAAAAGACAACTCATTTTATCTTGATAAGATCGATTCTATTGACGTGAGTTTTACCGAATAGCCCGTGACCCGCAATTGTATATCGCCGCTTGGTGAAAGCAGAGGCTGTCCTATGCTTGAGACAGCATGTATTCTCGCAACGACTTTGAGCGTTCGGTATAAAGCGTCAGCCGCTTAATACGCGCGTTGTCGAACTGGGAATAAGCAACGCAGTCGTGACCGTCGATCATCGGAAATACACCGCAAAAACGGAATCCTCTTTCTTCCAGGTCGCGGCAGAACAACGGACACCTTGCGTCATCCATGGCGACACGGACAACCAGCGTTTTATTCTTAATCTTCGGCGCATGTTCCAGACGTTCAATCAACTCCCACGCCTTTTCCGGTTCCGCCAGGCCTTCGGGGTTAATTTGCACCATGTAGATGCCAAGGGACTTCAGCGTCTGCACGCCGAATAGTTTAGCAGGCTTTTCGGCGGTCATGTGATCGGGAAAAAGATCGAGCTGGTCATGGGCATAGAGCTGATTCTCGCCGTCGTCCCGTCCAAAGCTTCGCGGCAACTGCAAGGAGTCAAGAATCTCTTTAATTATCGCCGCGTGCTTCTCGGGGGGATAGAGCACCTGCCTGGAGGCAGCATTGTGCTGAAGGACGTTGCACATCACCAGTACGCTGGAGCACCGGAAGGTATCGCCATTTGCGCTATCCGCCTCCCGGCAGCAGGCAGGGCACGGAAGCAGTGCCGCTGTTTCGCAATGAAAACACTTGGCGGCAAGAAGCTGCAGCAAGGGCTGCGAGGTCAAGTTATAGGTAAAAACCATCCGCCAATTCTGCCGCTGCGCTGTCTGTTCCAGCCGCCGCCAAAAGGAACGAATCAATGGAAAGATTCGTGTCCGGTGACTGGGGTGCACTGCGGGTAGGAGAAGCTGCACTGCGCCGCTTGCCGGATTGCAGTCGTATGCCAGGTGTGCAACAAACTCCTCGCCTTTGACGGCAACCATGCTGACTATGCCATGATAGTCAAAGCGCGTTTGCATACTGGTTGACCAGAAATCGGTTTGATAAACACGCTTGAACGGATGATCTGTCAGGTAGTGACTTTGAAAAAGGTTAACCAGACGCACTGCATCAACGTGATTGTCGATGTTGAGTGCGCGGAGCTGGAGCGTTCCATCTTCTTCAGCTTCAGGTGCTTGAGCCGCAGCTCTTGCCCGCCGGCGCGCCGCAACCAAAGAACGGAATGATTCGTGCCCAGAGCGCAAAGCAGATCCCGGCACCTCCTGCTGATCTGTGAATGGCACAACGTCAGGATGAATTGATGGCGCATTAACGCTGCTTAAGGTTTCCATATCGCCAGTTGAGTGCCTCCCGCCGCGCAGCAATGGAGCTGAACGGAATTGTGATTTTTACTGCGTGTTCCACACGAGCTTAGACGCTGAAACCTTTTCGGGCATTTTAGTGCAGAGAATCAAATTGTTCAAGCCCAAGGCTTAAATGATCACGCGGGTTTGCGAGCGAATAGTCGTTCTAGCGACAGAGTATAATAGTGCCGCTACTCGCCAGACGCAGCGTTATTAAAAAGATGATGTGATCCGGTTTATTATAATAGGCGGTGGACATCACATTGACGGCCGATTATTCTGATTGCCTTCTTTATGTTCGATGTACGTCGGTAACTGGGGGTAAATGAAGGAAGTCGTTGGTGACACAAAACAGCTACGGGCAAGTCAGCGCCGGGCGCTTGAACGGCTTGGTTCGAAAAGAACAAATCCGCGCCAGATAGTTGATCAAGTCTTGGCGCGTCATGCGTGTCAGCTGGCTGCACAGCTCGATCGTCAGCTCGCGCTGCTGCTTGATCGCCAAGGTGAGGTGACCCATGTCGTGCTTGGTACTCGCGAGCGTCTGTACTTGCCGGATTTGGGCCGCTTTCGTTTGGAGGGCGGGCGCTTGCGGCGGCTGCGGCTCGTTGTGTTTCTGCCGCAAGGGGTGGCGGATTTACGGCACATTGCTCGGTCAGCCCGGACGGATGCCTCTGGCGGCAGCCAGGTTCGCCGGAAAACTAAAGGCGAGGATGAACGGGACTCGGCCTTTGAAATTCCCAAAGATCTGCTTACGGATCTGGAGAAACTGCGATTGGACGCGCTTGGTGTTGTTGCAGTAGATGCAGACGGTGTCCTAGAATGCGCAGCCTTTGTTCACTTGGAGCCTAAAAACGGGACGCCGCTGCGCACGGGACGGACAGAGGCCGCAACCAAGCAGGGGTTTAATGTTTCCTTCGTTCGCGATCTGGAGGATTTGCAGCTTGACTTTGAACGGTTTGTGCGTGAGCTGGAGAACCGCTTTCGTGCGGCGCATGTTGAAGGCTACGATACAAGCAAAGAGCATGCGGTGTTGGTCGGGGCCTACACGGGCAGCGCGCCGCAAGCTCGATCGAGCATGGACGAGCTTAAGGAATTGGCGCGAACGGCAGAGATCCAGGTTCTTGACTGCATCGTTCAGCGGCGAAGAGAACTTGATCCGAAAACTCTCATCGGGCGGGGGAAGCTGGAGCAATTAGTGCTGCACTGCCTGGACCTTGATGCGGATTTGCTGATCTTTGACCGGGAGCTTTCGCCGGGGCAGCTTCGTTCGATTGGCAATTTGACTGAGCTGCGAGTGATCGATCGCAGTATGCTCATACTCGATATCTTCGCGCAGCGCGCGAAGAGCAGCGAAGGACGGCTCCAGGTCGAACTGGCGCAGCTAAAGTACTCTTTGCCGCGCTTGACCGAAAAAGACACGGGTTTGAGCCGCCTTACCGGCGGGATCGGCGGGCGAGGTCCGGGCGAAACGAAGCTGGAGATCAGCCGGCGCCGGGCGCGGGATCGGATTGTTGAACTTGAAAAGCGCATTGAAAAACTTGCCCGCCAGCGGGGGTTGAGACGTGAGCGCCGTCAGGAGCGCGGTGTGCCTGTCATTGCTATTGTGGGGTATACCAACTCGGGCAAATCGACGCTGCTTAACGCCCTGACCAAGAAAGATACGCTGGTTGAAAGCAAGCTGTTTGCCACGCTAGATCCGGCGAGCAAAAGAATGCGTTTTCCCAACGACCGGGAAGTGGTGTTTGTTGATACTGTCGGGTTTATCCGCGAACTGCCGAAAGAACTAGTTGCCGCGTTTCGCGCAACGCTGGAAGAGGTCGGGGAAGCGGATCTGCTGCTTCATTTAGTCGACGCCGCTAATCCTGACTGCCGCCAGCAAATCGAAGTTGTTGAGAATACTTTGTTGTCTCTGGGCTTCGGAGAAACGCCGCGGATACTAGTCCTTAACAAGTGTGATTTACTCTCTCCGCTTGAGGTCAAGATGCTGGAGAATACTATCGGCGGCCTGCCGGTTTCGGCAGTGGAGCGGTCCAATTTCCACATTCTGATTGAACGTCTGCAGGGGCTGCTGGGACAAAGCTTTCGCGGTCGGGACCCGGGGCGTTTTACCGAGCTTGCGCCGTGGTAAGCGGGTTGCCGCAGATAGTGCGATACGTTAATGTATGGCTATGCTCGACTTAACGTTGAATCCATATCTTGCGGTTCTTGTCCTGATCGTTCTTGCCGCCGGATTTCTGGCCAGTACTCTGCTTGTCGGAATGTGGTTGGGTCCAAAAAGTTATTCGAAGATTAAAGACGAGCCGTTTGAGTGCGGAACTGCTGGCAGCGCGGACGTCGGCGGCCGGCATGGTGCACGGTTTTATCTGTTGGCAATGACTTTTATTATTTTTGACGTCGAGATAGTGTTTCTCTATCCTTGGGCGGTGAACTTGAAGCAATTCGGCCCTGCGGGATTCTGGGCCATGCTTCCCTTTCTCGGACTGCTGGCGGTTGGTTTAGTTTACGAGGCCAGGCGCGGAGTACTCGATGTGAGATAATTGCCGTGTGATGCTTATTGACTGATTGCGTAGCGCACAGTGACAACAATGAGCGAATCATGATCCTTGGCACGCAAGGCATCCAATCCTCGTTCAAGCCCCTCGCGGAAGGCAATGCCCTCGGGTTCTTCGGTGACGTTTGCGGAGAGGATCTTGCCCAACTTGACGCCCAGAGAAGCGGCAGTCATCTCGGCTTTCTTGCGTGCTTTCTCACCTGCGCGGCGCACGGCTTCAAGCTGTGCTGACTCATTGTCCGGTGCAAGAAATGTTACATTAGACACGGCAGCTGCGCCCGAACGGAGAACCTGGTCAATAAGCGGGCCGGTCTTTTCGATATCGCGGATCTCGATGCCTAGCTGACGCTGCGCCTTTACCGCGGTTTGCGGTGTAATTGCCGCGCTTTGGGATGCGCTGGTGATGCTCTGTTGCCGGACGCTGATCTGCGCCTCCGGATGGTGCTGCATGAGTCCGTCTTTTACTTTCTTGGCTGCAGCCTCCAGCGCTTCAGTGCATTGTGCTGCGCTTGCTCCCGAGCTTTCTACCATTGCCACCACCCGGACCGAGGCCGGGGACTGAAAAAATCGCTCTTCGGCGGTAACAGAAATTTCTGAGGGCATATCTGTCCCTGGCATCTGGGCAAAGACACGAACGGGGTCGAATGACAGACTCCAGGTAATCTGTGCCGCAGTGAAGAAAATCAGAAAACTTAGATGCATCTTCATTATGTCCTGTTCCTCCGCGTATTATCTTTTTTCTTCTCGCGAGATGACGGTTTGTGGCGCAAGCAGCGCTTCGATATCTTCCCGCGCAGTGGGAACATGCGCCGTAAGCACTGCGCAACCGCCGGTTGTGATCAGCACCGATTCTTCGAGTCTGACTCCTATTCCGCGGTACTGCACCGGTACAGACTCGTCTTTGGCATCCAAATAAATGCCAGGTTCAATCGTAATGACGTGTCCGGGCTCAAGCGGATGATTCCTGGCATCAATCGGAGCATTGTTCAGCAGCAGCGGGAACGCATCATGAACATCAAGCCCAAGCCAGTGGCTCGTGCGGTGCATGAAATAATTGCGGTAGGCTTCGCGCTGCACGAGATCGCTGACCGATCCCTTAAGGATTCCTAGGCTGATCAGCCCGCTGGTGATCGCCCGCAAGGCAGCGGCATGAATAATCTCCAAGGTGCTGCCCGGTTTTGTCTTATCCAGCGCGTCATGAAGTGCGCGATGCACTGCGTCATAAACGCGAGCCTGCGGCTCGCGGAAGGTGCCTGAAACGGGAAAAGTACGCGTCAGATCAGCACAATAACCCTGGAAAACTGCACCGCAGTCGACGAGTACTAGTTCATGCTTCCAAAGGGGCTGTAATTTTGGCTCGTGATGCAGCGTGGTCGCGTTCCGGCCCGACGCAACGATGGTCGGGAAGGCCAGGCCATGCGCCCCGCAGCGGGCGAACTCTGCTTCAAGAATCTGCGCGGCGTGCTTCTCACTTCTTGCCAGTTTGGCCTGAGGAAGAAAATTGAGAAAGGCCTTCGCGGTGATGCCTGCGGCATGCTTGAGGTGCTGTATTTCATAACGATCCTTGACAAAACGCATCGCCGCTGTAATGAGCCGGGAGTCTTTGAGGGTATGCGGGAAATTCAGCCGTGGTCCGGATAGATTCTGCAGCAGGCGCCAGATCAGGGGATCTGTGACGGGATTGCAGCCCGGCGCATAGTGCAAGACCGAGCAATTAGCTGCAAGTTCAGGCAAGTCGTTTTCTAGCTGCGTGATGTCGCGCACTTCGTCGACATCAAAACGGCGTTTGGCGCGCTTGATGCCGATACGTTCGCCGTTCCAGCGCGCGTCGTCGTCGTTGCGCTCGCGCAAAAAAAGTACGCTGCGAGGTCCTTTGGTGCTGCCCGTGAGAAAGAGTACCGCTTGCGGTTCGGTCAGGCCTGTCAGATAAAAGAAATCTGAGTTTTGACGAAACGGATGGTGCTGGTCGCGGCTGGCAAGAAAATGCGGTGCTGCGGGAAATATCGCAGCTTCACCCTTAAGCTGCTTGATTATTTTCTTGCGCCTGTTAGCATAACTCGTTTCTGATTTTGGCTGTTTGCCCATGCAAATTCCTGCGCGATGAATAAACTGCGTAATGCGGCCAATTGCTGGCTGAGTGAGAGATTATATAAACAAACGAGGCAGGTGCGCACTATCATCTTGACGGCATCTTGACGGCATCTTGCCGTGCGGCGCTATTTACGATAAGAACGCGCGTATTTGTGCGGCTGCGCTGTGCGTCAGCGGGGGTTTGGCCAAACTGAGAATTGCTATAAGGTAGCCGATAAGTTTGAGCAGGAGAAACGTCCGGTGTCATTAATTCACTCAACGACAATATTAGCTATTTCACATAAAGGCGCTTTAGTATTTGCGGGGGATGGGCAGGTTACCGTCAACAACACCATCATGAAGCACGGCGCGGTCAAGCTTCGGCGTCTGGGAGACGGCAAGGTTATCGCAGGCTTCGCTGGTTCGGCTGCGGATTCTTTTACCTTGTTTGAGCGTTTCGAGGCAAAGCTAGGTGAACACGGTGCAAAGCTGATGCGAGCGGCTGTTGAATTGGCCAAAGAATGGCGTCAGGATAAGTATCTGCGGCGCCTTGAGGCCATGCTGATTGTTGGTGATCAGTCTTCGATGTATTTACTGTCCGGGTCGGGTGATGTGATTCAATCCGATGACGGCGTATTGGCCATCGGCTCCGGCGGAAACTTCGCCTTGGCGGCTGCGCGAGCGCTCGTGCGCGGCGCCGGTGAGAATCTGAGCGCGCGCCAAATTGCCGAGATTTCAATGCGCGTTGCTGCCGAAATCTGTCCTTTCACGAATGATAAGTTGGTATTTGAAGAAATCAATGCAAATTGAACATGCTTCCATGGCACCTCAGGATGAGCACAACGCAGCCGCAGCGCATGCGCCGGAGTTGACTCCCCGGCAAATTGTCGTCGAACTGGATCGATATGTCATAGCCCAGGACGAGGCCAAGCGCGCGGTGGCCATCGCCTTGCGCAACCGCTGGCGCAGGCTGCACGTTCCGGGCGGCATGCGCGAAGAAATCACGCCGAAGAATATCATCATGATTGGCCCAACTGGTGTGGGGAAAACAGAGATTTCCCGCAGGCTGGCCAAGTTAGCGCAGGCGCCATTTGTTAAAGTGGAGGCTTCTAAGTTCACTGAAGTCGGCTATGTGGGCCGTGACGTCGAATCCATAATCCGGGATCTGGTTGAAGTTTCGCATAATCTGGTGCGCGAAGAAGCATTACGGCGGGTCCTGCTTCAGGCGGAAAATCAGGCGGAGGAACGGCTGCTCGATGTACTACTGCCCGATTCTGCGGCATCAACTTATACCGGCTTCAGCACGGAGCAAGCCGAGACCCGGCACCATACACGGGAAAAGCTGCGTGCGCTGCTGCGTGAAGGCAAGCTGGACGACCGGGTGGTGGAGATCGAAACTTTGAAGCAGGTTTCGACGCACCTTGAAATTCTGGGGCCTCCCGGATTCGGTGAAGTAGAAGGGCAGCTCAAGGAGATGTTCTCCAATCTCATGCCAAAGGCGAAGGAGCGCCGTAAACTGCCGGTTAAAGATGCGCGGAAGGCATTGATTACCGAAGCGCAGGAAGGTTTGATTGAGCACGAGGAGATTGCGAGCCGCGCCGTAAGACGGGCGGAGCAGTCGGGAATCGTATTTATTGATGAAATTGACAAGATATGCGCGGCGCCAGGTGCTCAGCGGGGCGGGCCGGATGTGTCACGCGAGGGGGTGCAGCGGGACTTGCTTCCACTTGTTGAAGGGTGCACGGTGAGCACTAAATACGGTCCGCTCAAAACTGATCATATTCTTTTTATTGCTTCCGGAGCCTTTCATTCGACGAAACCAGCGGATTTGATGCCCGAGTTCCAGGGACGTTTCCCGATCCGGGTAGAACTTAAGAGCCTTACTGCGGAGCACTTTGTGCGCATTCTGACCGAGCCGCAGAATGCGCTGGTCAAGCAGTATGTTGAATTGCTGCGCACAGAAGGAGTGGAGCTTGTCTTTACGCCAGATGCGGTGCGGGAAATTGCGGAGCTGACTGCTGAAGTAAACAGCCGTACGGAAAACATCGGTGCGCGCAGACTGCACACGCTGTTGGAAAAGCTCTTGGAGGACATTTCTTTTGCGGCGGATGAGAACCGCGGTCAGCAACTAGAGATAAACCGCGAATACGTACGCAGTAAACTAAGCGGCATCGCTGAGAACCTTGATCTTTCGCGTTTTATATTATGAGAAGGGGGGCGTTGGTGCGAATAATTGCTTCAACCGGGAATCAAAAAATTAGTCTTTTCCATTTTCTCATTGCTGCGGCAATGGTGTTTACGCTGCTGTTGATCACTTGCGCCTGCGGAAAAAAGAACAGCCCGCGGCCCCCCGAGGACTTCGCTCCGGGGCAGGTAAGATATCTTACCGCCGAAGGAGCGCTGGATGCGGTTGTCTTGATGTGGCAGGCCCCGGAATCTGCGGCAGAACCTCTTGTCCTTGCGCATTTCGTTGTCTACCGCACTTCTTATCAAAAAGACGAAGAACCGGACTTTGAGGAGTTAGGGCAGGTTGCGGCAGCGGAGTCGCCCCAGGACAACGCAGGGCTCAAGGCGTCGCAGAATCAGCCGGCAAAGATTTACTCCTGGCGTGATCCAAATGTTGATGCCGGCAAGCAGTATGAGTATAAGGTTGTCGGTGTGAACGAGGATGGGGTTGAAGGAGAGGCGGGGGCAAAGCTTCGAGTGACTTTTCTGGGCGAATCCAGCTATTTTGAAGCTCTGCCCTTGGGAGAGTAACGGCAAATGAGGCAGCAATGAGTTTGTACACGAGAGAAATTGGCGGCATTGAGTTGCGGCAGCTTGCGCGGGAGTTCGGCACGCCGCTTTATGTTTATGATCAGGCGATGATTGAGCGGCGGGTCGCCGAGATGAAAGATTTTGGCACGCTGCGCTTTGCCGTGAAAGCCCTGCCCAATATCGCTATTCTTTCCTTAATGCGGCGCCTTGGCGTGTTAGTGGATTGTGTAAGCGAAGGTGAGATCGTCCGTGCGTTTGCCGCGGGATTTCGCGCAGACACCAATCCGCCGGAAATAGTCTATACCTGCGATATTTTTGATTCTTCAAGTCTGGAGTTTGTTATTGCTAATCGCGTTGCCGTGAATGCCGGCTCAATTGATATGATTCATCAATACGGTCCTCGTGCCTCACGTCCCGCAATCACTTTACGCATTAACCCGGGATTCGGTCACGGACACAGCCAGAAGACCAACACCGGCGGTCCCAGCTCGAAGCACGGCATTTGGCATGAGGATCTGCCCCAGGCGCTCGCCGCAGCGGCGAAATACGGCCTTAAGGTCGAAGGTTTGCATATGCATATCGGTTCGGGCACCGATATGGAGCATCTTGCTCTAGTCTGCGGAGCGCTTAAAGACGCGGCACTGGCGGCCGGTCCGAGTATCCGGATGATCAGCGCCGGAGGCGGATTGCCGGTGCCGTATCGCGACGGCGAAGAACCGATTGATTTGGGCAGGTATAAGGCGCTTTGGCGCGAAGTGCAGCGTGAGCTTGGCGCCGAGTTCATGCATGCGGTGGAGCTTGAGGCGGAACCGGGTCGTTACTTTGTCTGCGAATCCGGTTTCCTCTTGGCGGAAGTGCGCGCAGTTAAGGTGATGGGTGAGAACAGGTTCTACTTGGTTGATGCCGGGTTCAACAATTTGGTGCGTCCAGTTATGTACGGCTCATTTCACCGGATCACGGCGTGCCCGAAAGAGGAGCGGCGCACAGCGCGCACCCAACTTGCGGCAGTTGGCGGACCACTGTGTGAATCCGGTGATGTGTTTACACAGGAGGAGGGTGGATACCTGCAGTTGCGCGATCTGCCTGAGCTGGAGGTTGGCGATTACGTGGTTCTGCATAACGCCGGCGCTTACGGCGCGGCAATGGAGTCCAACTATAATTCCAAGCCGCTTTGTGCTCAGGTACTGATTAAGGACGGCCGCGCAAACCTGATTCGAGAAAGGCAAAGGCTGGAGCATCTCTTTGCTGATGAGCTGATTCCGGGATAGCTCTGAAATAAGCGAGTAAATCTGCCGCAGCCAGCATTCCCTCTAAAAGTCGCTAAATGGCGCATACTTTTTGCATCACGCGGGTGAAAGCTTAAGTCGCGCATGGGCGGTGGAGAGTTTGCCGCTGCCTGGCGCTGAAGGCGCGCCGCCGCCCGCCTACAAAACTCGGCTTGCAGGAACCGGAGATGCTTCACTGCACAAGATAGCACGGCAATCCGATTTCCTGCGGCGGGCCCGCTCCAACCCCCGCCCCGGCGCATCAGGTTAAGCCTTCAGCGCCCGGCAGCGTCAAACTCTCCACCGGCGTCTAACCGGAGCAGGTACGCTGCTGCCTCTCTTGGTTGTCCTTAATATGTCTGAATACCTGGAGGTTCTGCGCTGCTTCAAGTGCGGGAAAAAGTGCAAACGCGTCCAAGCCGCCTTTTCGCCGCAGCACGTCTTTCAGAACAGATCAAAAACCCGGCACAACCCTTTGCCAACCGCAGCGCGTCGCCCGCATTGATTCGTCGCCATTGGTCTGGACCACTGGGCGCCCGACAGCGAAGGGAGGCAAAGGGTTGTGCCGGGCAAAAAAGGCCACGCCTTCAGCACCCGGCAGCATCGCTCTGGGCGAAGCCTCTGGACGCACAGCCAAGGCAAACTTTATTCGCCCATTCTGGGGCTAGCCGTAATATCTCGCAGCCCGAGGCTGTGGGATATTACGGCTAGCGCAACGCCCGGATGGCGTTGCCGAATTTCGAGCGCAGCGAAGAAATTTGCTGCGACACTGTGTCGGGGCACGCGGGGCCCCCGACACAGTTTGGAGCAGCGTGAAAAGGCCCGAGGATGGGCCTTTTCACGTAACTTACCTAGCCGCGATATCGCCTTGTGAGATATCGCGGCTAGATGCCCGCACAGAATAGGGCGTTTTTTTGCCTGGTTCATTGGATTCAGTCCCGGAATATATGCCGCTTAGTGTTTTCAGACAGCTCTTGAGAGATTCCCGATAGCTTTTTTTTACTTATATTTCTCTGTATACTGCTGTCTCTTTAACTCTTTTTTTCTTGGGCAGAATTCTACCTTAACGCGCCTGGCCTGCGGCTTTAGTCCCGGAGGGCAGGTGCGCTCCTGTTTGTGTGCAGGTTGATCAGCGCACCGGAACCCATTCACGTTCTATGCTCATGGGAGGATGAGATGAGCCAGAATCTGCTCTACTGCCAGAATCAGTTTTCGGTGCAGGAGGTTGCAAAGATGCTGGGACGTTCGCGCGGATTCGTTGACCGCCGGAGGATGGATATCGGCTTCTACCAAGCCGGCGGCAGAAGAACGCGCGGGCGCTGGCGCGTGTTGACGCCATGTCTGCAATATTACATGGAGTCCCGGCACGAGTACTTGGGATTCCAGTGCGTGGTGAAAGGACGCACTGTGTGTGTGGTCTCGGACGATCTGGGGTTCGTGCAGAATGTCTTTCGTTCGCTCGGCGCCACTGCGGAACCGATTGGTGTGGGGGTGAGCACAAAAGGATTCAAGCGGATGGACGGGAAGAGAACGTGCCCCTTTTGCCTGATCGTTGATCAGTCTCGGTACAACGCCGAGGAGGCGGGGGTGTTCGAAACGCTGCTGAGCACGCGCGGCAGGAAGCCTCGGGCTACTTTCGTTATTGCGCCCGAGGGCACGCTGACCACAGCGCTTCCGTTCAATACGGTGTATTTTCCCGACTTTGCCATGCGCACGTTGGTTGCGGATGTCGAAGCGCAGTTACGGCGCGCGCGTTGAAACCGGTTTGTTATCTGCGCTTGGGGCGTAATGCTTGGCCCCAAGCGCGGGAGAAGGAAAAACAGCAGGAGCGCATTTCAGATCTGCTTGCGGCGGAGCGTTACCCGGCAGCCAGCTCGAAGTTGTCAAACGGGTACTCCCGGACTTTCGGGTAATCAAAGGAAGGCAAAACTTTAATACCGTGCAGGTAAGCGGAGAACCTATCTTGCAGCTCTTGGACAAGCTGAATTACCTGGCGCGCATCCTCGACCTCTACGGCCAGTTCAAAGTCCCAACTGCCGATGGCTTCGATCAAGACGACAATATTCGGATGCTCTTGACAGAATTTAAACAACTTCTTTTTGTGCTCCGTGCTGAAGCCTTTAACGCTCAAAAGGAGCATGAAAGACTGAATGCCAATCATCGCGCTGTTTAGCTGATAGTAGTAGCCCACAATGACTTTTTGTTGCTCGAGCTTCTTTATTCTGTTTTCTACGGTCGAAAAGGGAAGCGCGATACTGCGGGCAATGTCCCGGCGGGATTTTTCCCCGGCGCGCACTATCTCGCGCATGATGCGATGATCGGTCTCATCAATCTGGATTCTTTCATACGTTGTGCTGTAAGACAACTTGCCCGGAGTCAATTTACGCGGCGCAAGGTATTTGTTGCCGAAAAAGCTCAAAGCCAGACGTGCGGCGAAAGCTTTCTCGAGGTAGCACAAGCCAAGAGAGGATGACAACTGTTCGAGAAAGTCGCTGACTTCCTGAACATTACGGACGCAAAGGTTGAGGCCATAATGGTATTCGCCGCCAAGATCTCCGACCCAGGATACTTTTTCCGAAGCGATCAGGGCCTTGAGCAGGTGCTCACGCGAGAAATTGCGCTCGGAGGAAAGTGAGAAATAAACTTCGTAGTGAGTAAATCCCAGCAGACAAAGATTGACAAAACAGCCGGCGCGAATCAACCCGCTGCGTTGTGCAGTGTTGATAGCGTAGCGGATAGTATGTTCGCGATAACCAGTTGTCTTTCGCAGGCTCGAGACGGGAGCATTGGCGCGAAGCTGGGCCGAGTAGAGAATAAGCGCTTCCTTTTCTGTTAGCCGCATCGCTTCGCCCAGATCCTTTTTATCTAATTTTGGCCCATGAGAGCGCCCAATACCGGCGTAAGTTAACACAAAGTAATCAGGTTGTGTCAAATATTTAAAGTTTGGCGCAGCTCTGCCGTAGTGCCGATGTCCGGAAGCTGTGCCGCGGGGCGAAAATTGATCTATGGGCTGTTTCGTGACTCTTCTGCTCCGCCGCTTTCTGAGGGGCTCTTGGCGGATAACCAATAAACTGGCAGTCCGAGAACCAGCAAAGCAAGTGAAACAAGGGTGCCGCGCGGGTCATACGCGGCAGCGCTCCAAGCAACGTAGATGCACGCTGCACAAAACACCACTATGGGAACCGGATAGAGACTTACGCGGTAAGGCCGGGGAGTCTGAGGGTCTTTACGCCGCAGCGCGGCCACCGACAGTCCGGTCAATAAAAAAAACAACCAGACAACAGTGGTAGTGTAAATCAAAGTCTGCCGGAACGAGCCGGCAAAAACAATCACGGCAGTGCTTAGCAGGCCTTGGACGGCGAGAGAACGGGCCGGGGTATTGAAGCGGGGACTCCATTCGGCAAGATATCCGGCGGCGCGGTGCTGCTGACCGGCTGCGTAGAAAATGCGTGCGCCTGCGAAAATCATGCCGTTAACTGCCGCAAGGGCCGAGACGGCAATTAATAAACTTGCCAACTTGGCTGCACCGGCGCCGTAAAGAGCATGCAGCGTATCCGCGGCCACGGCTTTTGATGCAGAGACAGCGGTGTATCCCAGCGCGTGAATAAACGCGGCGGAAATAAGTAAATAAAGCACTGTCACACAAAACGTGCCAAGCACCAGTACCCGCGGCAGGTTTCTTTTTGGCTCACGGACTTCCGCCGCTGCGTAGCAAATCTCCTGCCAGCCGCCAAGACAGAACAAAGCTAGGATGAGCGCGAGACCGGGGTTGAACCCGGAAGCCGGGGTTGATGAAGCCAGGGCGTCTGCGGCGCCTGGCGCAAGAAAGGCAAGCGCAGCGAGGGCAAGTAAGCCGGTGACCTTGACTATTGTCAGCGCATTCTGGGTCCAGGCGCCAAAACGCACCCCAATAATATTGAGCAGAGAAAGCACAATCACTGCGAGCACCGCGTAGACTGTTATCCGTATATTTGCCAGACTTCCGCGGGCCAGTGGGTCGCAGAGGACAGCGAAATAGTTCGCGAAGGGAAATGTCATTGCGGCGATGGAACCGGGACGGATTATAAGGAAATTTGCCCAGCCGAATAAAAACCCCAAGGCCGG
The DNA here is from genome assembly GCA_029555385.1 of Pseudomonadota bacterium. Classification (GTDB taxonomy): domain Bacteria; phylum Bdellovibrionota_C; class UBA2361; order SZUA-149; family SZUA-149; genus JAKPSH01. Next base: position 69,107 of record JAKPSH010000207.1, on the reverse strand, counting down.
GCCGAAGGCGCGGGAGAGGTAAACAAAATCCCCCCCTTCTTCCGGGTAAGTTGAAGAAAGCTCCGCGTAACATAGTGCTCCGCAAAGCGAAATAATGCCGGCGATGCACCAAACGCCAAGCAGCGCCGCAGATGAAGACATGCTTGCGGCAATGTCCGGGGTGGCTTCGTAAATTCCCACGCCGATGATAATGCCGGCGATGACGCAGATGCTGCTGAATAACGAGAGAGCTGGTTCAGGCTGATGCGTGCGAGGCGGCATTGCTTAGTGCTCCTGCTTGGCGCGTAAAACGCCCTGGTCATCTGGCACATTACCTGTGTTTGCGGTGCTGCGGCAAGGTGGTCTTGCCGACGGGGCGGAAGTTGGGATTAAATTAGCGTCAAACTTGGCAATAGTTGGTGGTGAGAAGCAAGAATGGAAATTAGTCTTAATGGCAAGAGAGCTCTTGTTTGCGGCGCGTCCCGTGGTATCGGCCGTGCTGCTGCGCAAGAACTGGCAAAGCTTGGATGCGCCGTGACTCTTATGGCCCGCGATGTGGATTTGTTGCATAAGGTCCGGGAAAGCTTGCCGGTGAATGCGGGGCAGCAGCACGCAGTTGCTGCAGTTGATTTCGCCAGCCCCGATGAGCTGAAAAAAAGAGTTTATCCGGTTTTGGAGCAGAATGGCCCCTTTCATATTCTTGTGAATAATACTGGCGGGCCGCCGCCCGGCGCAGCAATTGATGCGGTTGAGAGCGAATACCTCCAGGCTTTTTCTAATCACTTGGTGTGCGGCCAAATTCTTGTTCAGGCATTGGTGCCGGGGATGAAACGGGAGGGATACGGCAGAGTAATCAACATCATTTCCCTTTCAGTGAAAGAGCCGATTCCCGGGCTTGGTGTTTCCAATACGATTCGTGCGGCCGTTGCCGCCTGGGCCAAGACGCTTTCTCGCGAGTTGGCTGGGTATCAAATTACCGTAAACAATGTTTTGCCGGGTTTCACGGATACTGACCGCTTAAGGTCGTTGATTGCACTGCGTGCCCGCGAAATGGGGAAGCAAGAGAACGTGGTTGCCGCGGAAATGGCAGCCAGTGTGCCGCTCGGACGATTTGCACGCCCGGAGGAGGTCGCGTATGCCGTATGTTTTCTTGCATCGTCAGCGGCCAGTTATATTACTGGCATTAATATGCCGGTAGATGGCGGGAAAACCGCGAGCTTGTAAGTTTCTCCGCAGAACGATAGCCGCAGTCTGCCGACGGGAAATTGTCAGTGGCGGAAAACTGTAGTTCTATAAATTTTATCTGAGCATTGGGCAGTAGTTTTGAAAGACTGAATCTTACAGCTACGGAGGAAGAATAATCATGAACTGGCTCAAGGAATTCAAGGAATTTGCGGTTAAGGGCAATGTCGTTGATATGGCCGTCGGCATTATTATCGGTGGCGCCTTCGGCAAAATCGTCTCATCGTTAGTCGCCGATGTGGTGATGCCGCCAATTGGTCTCTTGCTTGGGGGAGTTGATTTTCGCGATTTGAGCATTACCCTTAAGCAAGCACAAGAAGGTGCAGCCGCGGTAACGCTGAATTACGGCATGTTTATTCAGACTGTAGTAGATTTCACGATTGTGGCGTTTGCCATCTTTATGCTGATTAAGGCAATCAATACGCTCAAACGGGCCGAAGAGAAGTCGCAGCCGGCGGCGCCGCCGGCGCCGAGCGATGAAGTTTTGCTGCTGGGAGAGATTCGCGACCTGCTCAAAGCAAAATAGTGCTTATTCGCCCGAATCTTTGATTTTCCGGTATAGCAGAAGAGCTGCAGATCCAGCCGCTGCGGCTTCTTCAATTTCTTCGGGTTGTCCGTCTTTTATCCAAAACCTGCCGTCATTGATAATCTCCACGGCTGCAATTTCCTTCTGACCGCAATAAAAAACGTAGCCGCTGGCTGCATTGAGGCCGAACGAAGAACCCGCAAGCGCGTTGCTGCCTTCAACGCTAATTGGTTGTCCGTCGCCGGAAGTGATGAAGCCGCGAAAAACGAGCTCCTGCGTCTTCTGCTGTACGCCAAGTTTCAGTTGGCGCTGACCGTCTGCCGGCTGCAAGAGGCAGGCAAGAGATTCGTTTGAGTCGAGATCCCAGCTCAGCGTGCCTGGCAATCCGAGAAACCTGCGAAACTCAAGTTGGTTCCACTTTGCCGCGCTGAGGCACTGAGCGGTATAACGCAGGGAGCCGTTTTTCAGCAATGCAAATTCATAATCCTGCTCGGCGGAGGTGCTGCTGTAATGAAAAGCTCCCCACGCAAACTTGGTGGTCCACCCGCGGTGTACTTGATCCACGGTATAGGGTCCAAAGGAAAAAGACTCATAGAAATCGAAGCCGCCTCGTCCGCGGACAGGCCAGCTCACTGTATCTGAGGTCAACGCCGGAGGAACGCTCATCCGGGCAAGCTGACACGCACTGGCTGAAATGCCGATCATCAATGCGGCAGCTAAGCAAAACATCATCGAATTGCGGCCCATTAAAGAATCCCTTCATCCTAGGTTTGCCCTACTGCGGTCATGGCTGCATATATCATGCGAAAAAAAAACGGTCATGCATTAATTCAAAGCGCGCTGCTCACTTGTCTGAGCCGTGGTAGAGAAGGTATAAAAGACTTTGTATTTGAGTGAAATGCCTGAACCAGGACAATAAGGGTGGCGATCATGAGAATTAGACGGCGGGGAAATGATAGTGCTGCTTTGCGCTTAAGCTTATTGTGCTGGTTAGTGCTTCTTTGCGTTTCGTGTTCGCCAACTTTTCGTTCAACGATTCAAGTACCGCGCGTTGAAGTGAAGATTAAACAAGGCGCGATCGTGAGGCGTCCTGAGTATGGAATGACGATCTTTATCGATCAAGTCGCTGATGCGCGCACTAAAGAAGCGATTGCCGGATATAAAGGCCGGGATATTAACCCCGAGGGAAGCGTGACCGATGCGGTACTGCAGGCGCTTCGTCAAGGACTGGAGCGCAAGGGCTTCAAATACACCGAAACAGCTCCGGTGATTTTATCAGGAGAAATTCGCATCTGGCACGCTCGGATCGAAGGAGGTTTTACCGCTAAAGCTACTGCCGACGCTGCGGTCTATTTGGAAGTAATTGATCCTACCAACAAACGGGTATATTCCGGCATCTATCGAGGGTTTTCATCGATCGAGAAGCCGGGATTGGAAGAAAAGGATGTGCGCAGTGCGTTGAGCGGCAGCATGGCTGAAGCGCTGAGCCAAGCGCTGGGCGATCAGCAATTTTTGCGGATTATTTCCGCATACTAGACTTGAAATAAGCGAGTAATAATGTTGTCTTGGCGGCAGTCCAGAGGCTTCGCCCAGAGCGATGCTGCCGGGTGCTGAAGGCGCGCCGCCGCCGGCTTGCAGAACTGCGCTTGCAGCGGACACTGCCGGGCTGAACAGTCTGTGGCCAGGCAAGCGCATTTCCACCAGCCGGCCCGCCCCACTGCCTCCCTGGCGCAAAAAGGGCATGCCTTCAGCACCCGGCAGCATCGCTCTGGGCGAAGCCACGACATACTCTGCAGCTCCGCTAACCTTGATTCTTTAATGTAAGATAACAGCCTGCGGGGAAGCATTCCAAGTACTTTCTCCCCGCACCTAAAGCAGCGCGGACCATCCAGTTATTCAGAAATCTAAAAGACAACCGACAGAGTCCGCAGCGTACTTGCTCCGGTTCGACTCCGGTGCCGAGAATGACGCTGCTGGGTGCTGAAGGTTTCACCTTATGCGCCGGGGTGGGGGCGGGTCCGCTGAAGGAAATCGGATTGCCATGCGGCTTAGGTGGTGAAGTTTCTCGGATTCCTGCAATCCGAGTTCTGTAAGCGGACGGCGGCGCGCCTTCAGCGCCCAGCAGCGTCGTTCTCGGCACCGCCAGGGTTCTAGAGCGTATTAACTTCCAGTGTAGCTGGAAGTTAATACGCTCTAAAGTTCGAAGAAGTGCCGCGGTTCTAACGAAAGCGCCATATCGGTAACAAAGCCTTCCGCATAGCGCACGCCAATTTCCAGGCCCATGGCGGCATGCCGGGCGAGGATGCGATCTTTGACACTCAGGTTGAAGTGCGTGTGCAGCACTTGATTCTCGTACGTCATAATGGTTTCAATTACTTGTTCCATTTCATTGCTGACATCGACAACTAAATTAGGACGGACATTGGCCGGCAGCATGTAAAAGTAAAGCTTGCGGATTTGATGCGGTGGTAATGCGGGATCAGTTTTTTGCAGGCGCGCCATTTTTACGGCATCGCGCACAAGGGCGCCAGTAGTGTAATGGTCGACGTTGGCAATCCCACCGAGTTCTCCGGCTGGGTTGGTGTGATACGGCGCAAAAACTACTTGCGGCTTATGCTGACGAATTAAGCGGGCGGCAAGCAGCCGGTTCTCACGCGTGTTCTGTACATCGGTGTCTAGCAAGTCAAGAGCGATGTGCGCGCAGCCGATTATCGCCGAAGCCTTGGCGAACTGCGCCATTCTAGTTTCAACATCTCCGTTTGTGCTCATCTGCGCTTTTGTCAAGGAAACATGAAGGAGGCGGAAACCGCTGCGCACCAGTTTGACCATAGTGCCGCACATCACAAATTCTGCGTCATCGGGATGAGCGCTGAATACTATGACATCATAAAAGTCGTTCATTCGCCGCTAATCGTTTTGTTTTGCTAATCGTTCAGTGCGCGCAGGAAAATAACCAACGTATATCTTCTTGCCCCGGGCGATAAATTCCGGTTTGACACGCAGGCCGATAAACGATACTTCTTTGCCGGTTTTTAAATCGTCCAACTGCTGGGTGAAAGCCGGGACCGGATATATTTCCACTTCTTGCGGACTGCTTGTCTTGACCTTGGGAAAATATCGGAATTTAACGACGACTTCCGTTTCAGCCGGTTTAACGGAAAATCCCTCTGACTCGTACCTCACTTCGCCCGAACCACGCAGAAAATACGAAGCGCCAGGCCGCTCGCGCACGAATAGCCGCCAGCGCTCTTCACTAAATACTTCCCGGTAATGCGGCTGGCTCCGGCAGTAATTCTCCCAGTGATAGGTAAAGGTGACAACTGCCGTTGCGTTAATCAAGTCGAGAAACTCCTCGACGCCGCCTTCCTTGATCCGGGTCAGATATGCGTGAGGTAGAGGATCCGTATAGCGCCAAACTCGATGGTAGTAATCGGATGCATACAGCGGTTTTCCGGAAAGTGAAGCGAGCGGTGCGATATGACCTCCGTCCTGCGCATTCCAAGAGGTCGAACCCAGCTCGTGGAGGACAAAATCAAAAATAAAAGTCCGCCCTGAGCCGCCATGTTCTCTGATTGCAGCACTAAGGTCTTTGACGATTGGCGGCGAGAATGTGAACTTCTCCCAAGATCTGTTGCCGTATGCCGCGGCTGCGGTAAACGGAGTAAAGAAAAGAAATCCGAGAACGACGGCGGCGCCGAGGGCTGGCACGATTCGCCGCAAATTCCAAGGAACTGCTGGTTCAGAACAGAGCTTCTCCAGGCGTGAGATGACTTCAATAATCGCGCAAGCGGCAAAAATCGACATAAAGTAGCTGGCGTTGACCGCCATGCGCTTGAGCTCTAGCTGCGGCTTATACTGATCGCCGATTATGGCAACAAAAAGCAGCCAAAAGGTAGTCGTGGCAAGAACCTTGCGCGCAGTGCCGCGCGGGGCCACCGCGATCCCGGGGATAAAAAAGAGCAGGACAAGCGGATTGAATTTTGACCCTGACTGGAGAAACTTTTTCTTTGTGGTTTGAGCGATCTGCACGAGAGACTTTCCCGGCTTCTTCTTAACCAGAGCCGTCGCTGCGGTATTAGCTGTGCTTAACGCGTTCGCCTCCTCTTTGGACTTATGCTGGTTCATGCCAACCATCGACGATGATTTGACAAAAGAAAACACATCAAGCTCGGACGCAAGCCGCCAAAACCATAACCCGTTGCAGAGGATGAAGAGTGCGAGAAAAGCAGCAACCAGACGCCGGCGGTCCGCGGCAAAAGTAACCTTGGGGCTGCTGAAGGCAATTATTGCGGCGGGCAGGAAGACGATGGCACTTAAGCTCCAGAACATGCACAACGTGCCAGCGATAAAAAGACCGACAGCGTGAGCTGCTCTGGGGCGCTGGGGCGCGAGCGCCAAACGATATATCAACGCAACTGTTAGAGGCGCAAGACCGGCGGCCAAAGCAAAAGGCACTGTGCCATACTTTAACAGCCACTCGAACAGGCCGGTCGTGGGTGCAAGAATGAGCAGTGCCGCCGTGAGTGCCACTTTATTGTGCAGGCCGAAAAGCCGTGCGGCGCTGACAACGCAGAGCGGGATAATACCAATAAACAGCACGCCGATGATCTCAGTGTAAAAAGCAGCAGCGCCATAACTTGCAAAACCGTGCATGAAGTAAAGGATCGGCGCGGCAGCCAAAAAAAGGTTGAGCGGACCTGTGGAAAACAGCTCGGTGGTGCCGTAGCCCGCGTTCCAATCAGTGTTGTAGTGCGGAATAAATGGGAAGTGTTCGGCGAGAAGGTGCAGCCTGTAAATAAAGCTTGGATGATCGTCGCTAAAGAGAATGCGTCCGTTTGCGTAATGAAAAAACGAGGCGGCTACTGCGGCCTGGCAAAACAGCAAAACGGGCCAAGTTGCGATCACGTCGGTCCAGCGGGTTTGTTCATTTAAGCGGCGGTGCAGCAACAACAAAATAACGGCAAAGCTCCCGAGATACATAACGAGAGCCGGAGAAGCGGCATCGGAAAAGTAACCAAAACGCCGGGCGGCAAAGTCGCTCAGCAGTATAAGCACCAAGCCAAAGATGAAGACCGCCGGCTGAAGCGTTACCGGGTTTACGCGTTTTTGCACGTCTTTAGGCAGTCCGAGCCGGCGGGCGGCGGCTGGCAATACATTCAATACAAGCCAAAGAATTGCGCAGCCTGTAAAGGCAGCAATCGAAATCCGGGCTGAATTAAAACGAAGCGCCGCAAAAGAGAACTCCATTGTGCCGGTCATCAACCCAAGAAAAGCGAGCACAAAAAGCAAACTGAACGTAAAACTAGAATAACGATTTAAGATTGAAGAAACCAACTTTTGCTCTCACTTTTAGCATTTGCCTTGCTTGCTGGAAGCGGCGGCCCGGATAACCCTACTAAAACTATAACTATACTCGTGGGCTTGGCAAGCCGCGAGTCTTGTGCGGCTGATTATGTGAGGACCTGTCTAACCTTAGCGATAAGTTCAGGACCCGTGTATGGTTTCTGAATAAACCCGGTCATCTCATTGCAAGTAAGGCGGGAAAGAGCATCTTGCTCATTGTACCCACTGGAAAGGATTACAGGAACTGTTTGGGAAATGAGGCGTATTTCGCGAAGAGTTTCCTCTCCGCTTAGCCGGGGCATTGTTATATCAAGCAATATGGCGGAAACCTCTTGCTGATGCTCGTGCAAGATTTGAAGGGCTTCAACTCCATCCCGCGCTTCCAGTATGCGATAGCCGTAACGTTCAAGGGCGGCTTTGGCGATCTCGCGGACAGTATCTTCGTCGTCGACAACCAAGACCGTGCCGCTTGCCTTGAAGTCGTTCAGCTTTTCACTCGAACGTCTTATCGGCAGAGATTGCGCAGCACGTTCGCTGACTGGGAAAATAACGGTGGCCCGGCAGCCCTGCTCCGGGTTGCTGGTGATGCGAATGCCGCCGTGGTGTCCGCGAACAACACCTAGCACCGCAGCCATGCCCAGGCCTCGTCCGGGGAATTTGGTGGAAAAGAAAGGATCAAAGATCTTTGCTTTAGTTTGTGCGTCCATGCCGCAGCCGGAATCGGTCACTTCCAGCACCACAAATTCACCTTCGGCAAGCTGGTCGTTGAGGCAGAACTCAGTTAATTCTTTCGGCGAGAAGCGTCCGGCCTGAGTGCTGACGGTAATCGTTCCGCTCTTGTTGCCCAGGGATTCTGAGGAGTTGATGAGCAGATTGAGAATGACCTGGTGAAGCTGACTTGCATCACCATCGACCGCAGGCAGCACTGGCGCGAGTTCGAGGCGTAATTCCGCTTTCTTTGACACAGAGACAGTGAGGAACTCTGCCATTTCGCCGACGATCGCGGAGAGATTCAGCGGTTTAATTTCGAAGTTGCCGCGTCCGGAATAGGCCAGCAACTGGCGGCAGAGCTGAGCCGCTCGATGTGCGGCAGTTTCAACGGAGCGCAGGCGCGCGTGCGCCGGCGAAGCTTGAGGTATATCCAGCAGTGCCAGGCTCGCATGGCCCAGGATTCCAGTTAGCAGATTGTTGAAATCATGCGCGATGCCGCCGGCGAGCAAACCAAGACTTTCCAGCTTTTGTGACTGCTGCAACTGTTCCTCGATGTGCCGCCGTTCTTCGGCAGCTTTTTTCTGTTCCGTAATATCGACGCAGATTCCCAGCACCGCAGGCTCACCGGTATCCACGGCCTTAAACGGAATTTTTGTTGTCTGCAAATAGTGTACTCTGCCAAAGGGATCGGTATAAATTTCTTCAGGGATGAACTTTTCTTTCCCGCTGCGAATTACTTCCAGATCGTCGGCAAGAAAGTGCTCCTCTTCGGCGCGCATCGGTGTAATTTCGCGCTGCGTTTTGCCGACAACTTCCTCGGTTGTCATGCCGTAAACCTCGGCGAGTGCTTTGTTGGCAAAAATAAGCCGTCCACCTTTGCTTGGAACAATAGCAAAAATGTGATGGGGCACGAGGTCGATTACTTGACGCAAACGGACTTCGCTATCCCGCAATGCCCTTTCAATAAGGATATGTTTGCGCTGCATCGACAAGAGTCCGGCGATTATCGCACCGAGTTGAGTCAGTGGCGCCAGGCTGGCAATAAGCCCGGTATCGTAAGCCTGTTCGCGATTAAATAAAAACACAGAGGCCAGAGGCTGCTTATTGTAAAGAAGCGGGAGAACCAGCAGATGGTTAATGCGATCATTACCGCAGCATGGCTTTCCCCCGTGAGCACTGAGCGAAAGAGCCGCGTTTTCACAGGCAGACGCTTTTTCTGCAAGGCTGGACAACTCCGGCAGTTCAAGTTCCGTAACGGGCTGCTCTGCGGCTGTGCATGAAGCGGTGATTGTCATTTGCCGTCCCTCTGGTGCATCTTGCGCAAGTTCGGTGATTAATGCACTAGCACTTGAGCTTAGAGTCATCAGGCTGCGCAGCAGCGCGGCATATAGCACAGAAGGCGCGGCGTCCGCGGTCATCATTTCCTGGAGTGCCAAGACGGCAGAGAGCACATTAACCGGGGAGGGATCTTTCATAACTTTGCTCGTGCTCTGCGGATTGTATCAGCAATATTATATATTATTCTGGCAGGGACTCAAGGCCGGATAGACGGGAGTGGGCTACTTTTCATCTAGCTTTGCTTGTACGCGGCGGCTGACTCCGCCGTATTCTTGGTATTCAACGGAGGACTGCGGGCGGGGAGCCTGGGCGAAAGCCGCAGTGGCCGCTTCGCCGAAGAGGTCCGGGGTCAATGTCTTTACTTTGTCGAGCGAAGCGCACATTTTGTCCAGGCGCTCGAGTTCACGTTCCACAGGGTTGCCGCGAATTTGCAGCAGGGCAATTTTGTCAATTTGAATCATCGAATCTTTTAAGACCAAGGTTACGGCGGCCTTTTCTCGCGCACGAAGATGGGAAAGCTTCACTTGGCCGGCAATCCGGGCAATGCTTATGACGTCATCGACAGAATACGGTTCATAAAGAAAAGCATGGATGCCATCCAACACCTTTGCGCCGACTAAGGCCCGCGTTTTCTGAGAAGCGTCTTGGATAATTACGTATGCGGCATGCTTGCTGTACGGACTCTGTCTTGCCTTTTCCAGAAAGGCGGCGACATGTTCCGGCCCGGCTCGCTCAGCGATAAATACAACATCATAATCCGAACCGCCATGAATGACTGCTGACCCCTCAGTAAAGTCACGGCAAAATACCGGTGAGGTGAAGGAGCCGCAGATGGCCATAGCTTGCTTAAGCTTTATCCGTGAGCGGGAATCTGTTTCAATGACGACAGCCTTAAGCTTGTACATTATCTGGTCTTACCCGAATTATTTGTTTGACCGATGCTAATAAAGCGGTGAAGGCGGATGGAATTTATAATTGCCAGAACGGCTCCTCGTGCATTCTGTATGGAGATGGAGGCCTGCGCCCTTTTGCATTGGTGATGCGCTTCGAGAATTGTTCTTAATGCAAAAGAAGTTATAATCCGGACATTGCGAAAATCCAGGGCGATCGTTTCGCCGGCTTGCTTGGGGGTATTGTCGATTTGCCAGGCGAGCGAGCTGCAAGCTTCGGCTGAGTATAAGTCATCGCTGATCACTATCGTTTGCTGTGCGGGGAAGTCGCGCTTCATCGTTCGTCTCTCCTGTTCTTGTTGATGGCGCTGGCAAGCTCGCGCCGGAGATTAACCGTTGCGGCTTCTTCGGAATCAATGACCATCTCCGCAAACCAGCGGATGATCGCTGCTTCGAGAAAGTCGTAAAAGCTATTTTCCAAACTGATGCGGTGAGATGTGTGAAGCTGCAATTTGCCGATAATATTGCGGATCGCCGCTAGCGTTGGCTTGGTTGGCGAACCGTTAATCTGCAGCCCGTACCTGCCCTGCTCGTGACCGGCGGCCAGCTCGCGAAGTTCTGGAAAGGTGCGTTCGATTACATGGTGCATTTCGTTCTGGACAAGGCGATTTACCGCACCCAATGCCACCGGCTCGGCAGCATTGACCGGCAGTGTTCCTTGCTCAAGAAGTGTGCGCCATATCGAGCTTTTGTTTGCGGATACTACGGAGCGGACAATCTGCTCGCTCAACGAGCCTTTTAAATATGGCCTTTTCAGCGCGCCGTTCAACCGGGGATGGGATAGCAGCGGGTTTTCATCCTCGTGCCCGGCGGTGATCGCGATGAAAGCAGTTGTTGCTGCACATGCCATTGCACCAGCACGGTCAAGAAAATGCGTTGCTGCTGTTTGGGATACTGACGGTCCAATAATGCACGCGTCCGTGTCCTGCTGCGCAAGCAGCCCAAGTCCATGCTCAACAGAGTGGGCCTCGGCGATCTCTTCGAAAAGAGCGCTGGACTTGACATCGCTTAATATCTCGCGGCGCGAACTCAGCCTTGAATCAACGACAGAACACAGCGTGAGCGGGGGAAACGGCGCGCGAGCGCCCCCTTGCCCATGACGAACCCAGTCCATTGAATGTACTCCAAACTACTAATCCTCTGCATGAGGCATCGAGTATGACCTTGTTGCAAATTGCGCAAGAAATTACTATAACGGGCACTATGGTGGATACCAGCGCCCGAAAACAAGGTCCGGTGCGGCAGATTGATGCGGCCGACAGCCGTATCCTGTACGCCTTAGATGGGCATGCGCGGATGTCTCTCAGCGCAATCGCTAAGAGCACAGGACTTACTCAGGAGACGGTGCGTTACCGGTTGAAAGCCCTGCTAGAACGCGGGACGATCCAGTCGTTCTACACTGTGCTTGATTATGGCAGACTTGGACACCTTACATATAAAGTGTTTCTCCGGCTGCAAAATGCGATGCAGTCTGATGTTGAGAGAATTATCGGCTACTTGCTTAGCTTCCCTGAGATCGTCTGGCTTGCCCAATTTGAAGGACAGTTCGATCTCGGTCTTGGAATGCGCTCGGGTGACATCTGTGAGCTGAGCCAGCTCTTAGATAATTTTCTGGGGCGTTATGGCCACTTTATTTCCCGGCGCGGAATTGTCGTCAATATCCGCTCGGAGTATTTTGCCCGCAGTTATTTGCTCCCCGGGAAGCCTGGTCCGCGCAAGAGTATCTGCTATTCTGCTTCAGGCGAGCGTGCGCTGCTTGACGAAGTCGATCTGCTGCTGCTGCAACTGCTCAGCGGCGACTGCCGGCAAAACGCGGCGGATCTCAGCGCGAAGATCGCGAAGCAGCGGCCCGATGCCGCCGTGTCGCGAGAAACTGTGCTGCGCCGGATCAAACGTTTGGAGGAGAGCAAGGTCATCTCAGGTTACACAGTTATCCTCAATCCCGGCAGCATCCAGCAAATGAACTACAAGCTGCTGCTGCAGCTAAACGAGCGCCCGCGTCCGGAGGTCCAGAGCTTTATTGACAGTCTGCGGCGTGAAGCGCGGATGGTTTATGTCACAAAAGTGCTGGGCGAATGGGATTATGAAGTGACCTTTGAGGTGGAGGATGTCGCGCAGTACCGAGAGGCAGTGATGCGGATATCCGCCGCACATCCCGGTGTCTTGCGTGATTATTCCGCCCTGCTGGTGACGCATATTTACTGTTACCGTTAAAATGAGTTCCCGGCCGATGTGCTGCCGGCGGTATCGTAAGCAAATGGCCTCCCTTCGTCTGAAAGTCGGCAGCGCCGCCTACGAGCGTTTAAGCATCAGCAATCGTGCGATATTGGTGAGCATTCCGGCAAGTATGCCGCAGAGCATTACGGACTGATCGATCAATGTAAATACGATCGAGCGGACTGCCATGTCCGGGTTCTCCTTTGCGATGAGGAACTTGAAAAACGGCCAGTTCAGGAGCCAAAAGAGCCCGGCAAAGCCTGCGGAGAACAGCGCAAATCGCGGCCCGGAGATCAGCGTTGCTGTGGTTGCTCCCGCCGCAAAAACCCCCAACAGCTGCGGCAGTCGCGCATGGGCAAATCTGCCCTGCTTAAGCGATGTCAGGGCGAGCGAATGCTTGCACAGCAAATAAGCGAATTCGGCAGATACTTTAAAGTCGTTGCGCAGCAGCCGGAAGAGCGAATAGTATTTTTTATGCGCTACGGAAATTTGACGCATAACGATTATCTTACCGCCGGTCTTTTTTAAGCGCACGCCGAGATCTATGTCGTCACAATGCATCTGCTCATCAAAATTTAGGTTCACGGAATGCAAAATATTGGTGCGGAAAACCTGAAAACAGCCGTGCAAAAAATCCGTTGGCGCCGGAAAGTCCTTGAGAATGAAATGCATATAAAGAGCCTTGTAACGGCTGGCGAAGTTCGAGTACGGGCTCTTTGCTTCGGGAACCGCGCAGATCGCGCATAGCGAGGCATCTTCGATAAAAGCCAAGACGGCACTTTGGAGCGCATCAGGATGAACCAATACATCGGCATCAACAAAAGCAGTCAAGTCTCCTCTAGCTGCTTTGAGGCCTTTATTCTTACTCGCTCCGCGTCCGAGGCGCTTGTTATTGGTCAAGACCAGGCACGGGAACTGCCTTAACAGCGAAGAGGTATTATCGGTTGAGGCGTCATCCACAACTATTACTTCGTGCGGGGTTGTTTTCGAAGAATATACAGCGGATAAGCAGTCGACGATGGTCTCGGCGCCATTTCTTACGGGGACTACAACAGAGACCCGGCAGCTATTGATGTCCTGTTCGGACGTATCCATGAGGTTCATGAGGATTTAGTATTCGATAAATGTAAAACTCTTCCGTACGCTCGATCCCCCCTTCAAACGACGCGAGAAGATCAAAGTTCTTGTCCAATAGATGGCCGTCGATGGGTGCATAACTAAGGAGCAAGATAGTTTCCGGCTTCGTCGTCGAGCTTAATCGCGCGAGCCGCCGAAGTGCCAAATGACGTAAAGCTCCACCGGTATAGAATGCGGTGTTCCACACTACATAGCTGCCGAATTCTCCGCTTTCTGTTTGATAGAAGCGGCAGCTCTCGGGCAAGAACGGCAGAATCGACGCGGCAATATGCGAGCCGAAGCTGGCAATGATCGTATCGGCGCGGATGTAGCCATGATCACTCAAAAAGCGCGCGGCGATTTGTCCCGGAGAGAATGGCTGGCGAAGCTCGCAATATAACGCCACTGCCGATGCGTAAAGTTGAAAAAGTAGAACAAGAGAAAAGAACGAAACAGCGAATCGATCCGTACGAACCCGCGCCGGATGCGTGCAGTCCTGAGTAATCCAGAATACAAAGACAAACGCGAGGAAAAGAAAGCCCGTATGCCGTGAGTTAAATTGAAGAAACAGGGCAACAATTGCCGCGGACAGAGCAAAGTTTATAAATAAGTAAAGCCGAAGATAGCGCGGGTGGCGGCGGAAGCAGAATATCGATGAGATGAGCAAGATAATTGAGCATAACTGCCAAAATGGGGAAGGAATACGGAGCCATAGACTGGTATTCCAGAAATGGATATTTCCTTCCGGTAAAATGGCGAAGGCATTGCCGATGGCAAGCGCAGCCCAGCTCGCAGGGAGCCAGTTTGCGGATAGGCCGGCGAGTTTTCGCCCGGCGGAAACATCTTGTGGTGGGATGATCTGATATACGGCAAGAGCCAGTGCGAGGACAATAATTAATGAAGTGCCAAGAAACATTGCCCGCCCGCTTTGTCCGCGCAATTCAGCAAGAAAGAAACCACCGATGGTCAGCGCAAGTATAAGTCCCATGCTGGAAGAGTTAGCGAGGCCGAACAGCAAAGCCGCGAACAGTAGGGGATGCTGTATTCTGCGGCGGTAACGCGCGGCAAGAGCTGTGAGCAACAGATTGCTCAGACCATAACTCCGGGCGATAATGCCGTACTCATAGAAAAAGTAGTAGCCAAAAATAATCGCTGCCTTTTGCGCCAGAGAAAAGGGAGCGCAGTATAACACGATCGCCGCGGTGCTTAAGACGAACACTAAGTTCAGCACCTGCATTGACCAATAGGGTAAACCAGCCTGAGCCAGAGGCCGGAGAACAAGGTGCCAGAGCATGGGAGACGCTTCGTAGCCGCCGAGTTGCAGTAGCGCCGGGAGTGATGCTGTGTCACGGGCGATGAGCCAGGCTTGCGCTTCGTCTCGCCAGGGTTCGTGGTGTGCAGCAACAAGAGCGCTGAGCGCCCCACACAGCAGCCAGATCACCAACTTAATAGTGGCTGGAGAGAACCGGGATTGAATCATTTTCGTGTAGAAGTAAATAGAAACCGGCGGCCGTGCAATACGGCGCAGAAACTAGGCTAAGGTAGCATCAAAGTGTAGTACGGGAAAGGGTCTTAAACGAAGGCGGGGGGTGCGGATCGGGAGGAGCGAAGCATGAAAAACATGCTTTCGCTGAGCACGGCGAATGATTATGTTGAACTAAGGCGTTTCGCGTTGCCTACCGCTTGGTTCGTGCATCGAGTGATGCGGCCTCGCTACCCGGAAATCAGGCATGCAAAGAGCAGATCGGTTAATTTTTGCGGTACTATCGCGCTCATCAAAGCTGCGCCATGTTTATAAGCGCTGGCTGATCTTGAAGGCTGCGCTAAGTATGATCATCTGGCGGAGGGCAACGCTGCCGGGATTTATTGCGATCGACCCCGGCAATATATGCAACCTGCAATGCCCGCTTTGTCCTACCGGCTCGAATCGTTCCGATTATCCAAAGGGGGTTTTGACCTTTGAAGGGTTTAAGACGCTTTTAAACAGAGCCGGAAAGATTAGAATGTTGGCGCTGACCGTCCGGGGAGAGCCTTTGCTCAATCAAGACATTTTCCAGATGATTTCTTATGCACGAAGTAAAAATATCGTAGTTGAGATCCATTCTCATTTCTCCCTCGAAAAGGACGCATGCTTTTTCGAGCACTTGGTTAGCTCGGGTCTCGATGTCTTAAGTCTTTCTATCGATGGTGTCAGCCAGGAATGCTACGCGAGATATCGAAAAGGAGGCGATGTAGAGCTGGTCAAGCGCAACATTCTCACCCTCCTGGAGGTGAAGAAGCGGTTGAGAAGCCGCACGCCGTTTGTGGTGTGGCAGTACCTCTATCACCGCTTTAATTCGCATGAGATTGCGGAGGCCAGAGCACTGGCCAAAAAACTCACAATGAGATTCCGTTTGCTCCCTTTGCGGGGTTATCTGATGCTTGCGGATCTCAAGGCGGATGATGCTACTAGTCAATCAGACTATGACGAGTATTGGCAGGATCTTAATGACTGCCAGGTGCGAAAAGACCTCGCTTCACCGCTTTATACCTGGTCTTGGACCGCCCGCCTGCGATGTTGTGAGCTGCTCTTGACGCTGCCGATGATTAACTGGGACGGCGGTGTATTTGCCTGCTGCCTATTGTCTAAAAAAGAAAGTGTCTTCGGCAACCTTTACGAGGAAGAGCTCGGTGCGATTTGGAACGGGGCAAAGTACCGCAGCGCACGGCTGTGGACGATGTATAAGAAAAAAGAACTCGTCGAGGAGGACTCTCCTTGCCTCGGTTGTCCGCACCGGTTTTGAGAGACAGAGCAGTTGTCTGCGGCGGCTCAGGTGCGCAACTCAGCGGCGCGACGCTATGGCGGCGGGAGTTTCGTTTCAGGCGAAGAGTGCCCATAGTCATAGGTGAAGCGGCTTTTCCGGATCTCGCCGCACAATATGCGGTGCCACTCGCAGCGGCAGTACAAAAGAAAGACACGGAGCCTTCCGTCTTTTTCGAATCTCCGAACGCTTACCGGCAATCGCGGTGATGCAAAATATTTATAAACGCCGTGTTCCTGGGCCCGTCTGACATAGTCGTGATCTTCGCCAAGAAATATCGTCTCATCGAAGCCGGAAATGCGTTCATGAAGCCAACGCTTGCTAAAAATAAATGCGCCTTGAGCGTGGGGGTAGAAGAACTGAGTGCACCAATTATAGAAATTAAAAATCGTTTGAATTATAGCGTCTGCAAATAATGAGCTTCGGGGAACAAAAAAACATGAAGCAGCATCGGCGCCAGTTGTTTCCACTTTTCTTAGGAACTGAGTTAGGAAGCCCGGTGGAAATACTACGTCGGCATCGGCAAAAAAAAGATAATCGCCGCTAGCCGCGCGCGCAGCGTTATTTCTGCCTGCCGGAGGCAAGCCGCCAGGGACGACCTTGGCGCCGCAGCCTTGTGCGATTTCCGCGGTGCGGTCAGTAGACGCCGCATCGGCTACGATAATCTCATAATGATCAAGACCCTGACTGTGTATGGATTCAAGCAGCGCCGGCAGCACAGCCTCCTCGTTAAAAGCTGGGACGATAAAGCTGATTTGATGTGTATTCATCTACCGGAAATTGCATCGAGGATTATCTTTTCTTTTTCTTCATACTGCGCAGGGTAGTTTTCGAGCAAGCTCTTAATGTTTTTGCGGTATTTATGCTTCTGCCGCAGGACCAACGAGACAAGGGCGGGGACTTGAGAGTGAGAGTCGCAAATTTCACCAAGGCCATATTTTTCAATCATGCGCAGTCCGCCATGGTCATTAAATGTTGTCTTGCGCAGGGTAACGAACGGCAGTGTTTTCAACAAACATTCAATAAACACTTGCGCTGATGGGCGGCAGACTGCGGCGTCGGCGGCAGTTAACAGCTCGTCGAAGAAATCAACAAATCCAAAAGCCGTGATCATCGAGGCGCCACGATAACGCCGGGCATACTCCTGAACGCGTGCCAGAGTTGTTTTGTCTTTCCCGCAGACAGCAAGAACATTGACGGGCAGGTTCGCTGCGGTAATTGTCTTAAGCATATCAAACACGAAACGTCCGCCGATGCTGCCGCTGGCAATCAAGATAGTATCTTGGCCGGCGCAAAGACCCAAGCGTTGAGCGATTTCTCGGCGATCTTTAGGCTCAAAGAACTCTTTGCTTGAGAAAGGGCCAAGGGTGAAGCAAGTCGCGTTGTTGTTCTTGGGCAAATCATTGAGCTCTTGAACAAACAGCGCCTCCTTCGGGCCTCTTTTACGAAAGTCCCGCAGCCGGCTAGTTATGTAACGTGCAATGTTTTGCAACCAGCGGCCCGGAATAATTTTGTTCTGGTAGTAGCCGAGATTAAAGTCAAAGGCATGTACAAGGTTTCTCGATTCGTTGAAATAACAGAAATGATCTGCGCCAGGAGCCACGGTGTCAAGAAAGGTGGGGAAAACCTCAGTGATGAAGACGAAAAAGGGAGTCTGGTGCCGTGTCGAATACTCGGCAAGAATTTTGTTATAGCAGTGAATAGTGCTGATCAGAACCGCGGGCCGTTGCTCAGAAATCTTTTGTATGACGCGCTCCGTGTTGCGCAGTTCGAACAGGGGCAGAAAGAACAAGCGGACGGAAAAGATATTAATCGCGTTGGCGAGGAAAACGAGGTTGCGTCTGACAAAATAGTTCCAAGTCCACGAAAAAAAATATGCATCTTTTGCATTGAGTAGACTGCTCATGGCGAGCTTGGTCACAATATAGCCGTTTTGTTCGAGCATTCCGGCGAGGATGCCCGCAACCTTCTCGTGGCCCAGGCCGGCGATTTCATAAATGATCAGAGCTTTCTTTTCCATCAATGGTGTTCCTCGACTGAGCTAAGGAGATTGCGAAAGCTCTCGATAGCAGATGAGACCGCAGTGTACTGTGCAACAAAACCAGTCTTTTCCAAAAAAGATGCTGGTTGGCGTGCACTCGGACAGCCGGTCAGTATTTCCGTATAACAATCAATTATGCTGAGAATGTGCGCATATAGTTCTCCCAACCCGGCTTCGGGCAAGCGGAAATAATTGTTTTTCAAGTGGGACAGGTGCCAGCACTGGAATGCCGCGAAGTCCAATAGTGAAGCACGAGCAGGCAGAGGCAGCGCGGCCAGGACTGGCGTGGAACCAGTGACGATGCCGTCATTGAGGAATTTGACTGCTTCGAAGGGTTCGGCTTTGGCCAGAGCAAGCCAAAGAGAGCGCGGGAGAATCACAGGGAAAGTGAATAAGGGAAACTGATTGGCGATGATGCCGGGGTGACTACTGGCGACCCAATAGTCTCGATGCCGGGAAAAAGCGCTAGTCAGAACATTCAGCGCGAAAGAGGCGTCCGCCTCGGTTATATCGTCTTCAACAATGCAGATCACGCAGTGGCGGTCGTGCCAACCACAACGGCTCAAGAAAACGAGAGCTGCGGGAAGAGCTTGAAATACCGGAGCGCAGGCCGGTTCAATTATTTCGGCAAATGCAAGGAGTTTGCTGTTTGTGGGAGAAGCGCTGGGAAGCGTTAGCGGCTCAGCATCCGGCGCAGCAACTGGTGCAAAGATCTCCTTTAAATGCGTTTGCAGTTCGTAAAAAAGGCGCTGCTCCGGGAGTTCATGGAGAGTGCCTGTAATGAGGTGAGTCTTGCCCGGTGCCGCGAGCGCGGAAATAGCAACAATTCTGTGCGCCGCGTGTTCCAGCAGTCTCCTGCCGAGTCGAGAGGGAGTCAGCAGACGATTAAACAATTCCCCAAAGAAACAAAGGATATAACGATGAAGGATATTGATGTCGTAGCTGCGTTCTGTGCAGCCTCCATCGTGGTGCGCAAGAAGACGGATTGCGTCAGCCACATCCGCAGCGGGAGAGCTGAGGAAGACAACGGAGTGCTTGCGCGGGACTACTGCTCTTGCCGACGCAAGCCGCACGCTGGGCAGGAAATCCTCGGAATGAAAGAGCTCGATTTCGCCAATCATCGGGAAAAGCCGTCTCCATGTTTCGTACTTGCGCCAGAAGCGTTGGAGATGCTCCAAGGTTTCCGCGATGGACGTGCTGCGCATGGTGATACTCAGATCGATATCGGTTAGTCCTGCGTCATGCACGGAAGCCGCGCAAAGGTGCCGCAAAAAAACGGCGGTAATCGCACGATCCTTTTTGGCCTGGTAAAGAAAGAAACGAAGAGCGAAACGGTAAAAAAGCCTGTAGAGTAAGGAAAATGGATACAGTCCTTGCGTGGCGACAATGAATAGACGCAGTCCGAACCATTCTGTTAGGTTTCTTTGGGTGCCATGTTTGGCCTTCACGCGCATTGCCCTAATAGGTTTTTCCCTTGCCGCCAAGATACAAAAAAAGTGTCTATGAAAAAACTGATATTTGATGGAATATTTTTGGCGGAAATGATGGCAAGTGGGAGGGCCAGTGGCCGAAAAGTATAGTCCGGGCCGCAGACTTGTCGACTGTTTGTTGCTCGGGAGTTATGGTCCGGTGATCGAGTTCTACTTTTTTGTGCTGCTGAAAGGCAAGATTTACGGCACGGAGAACCTTCCAGAATCGGGATTTATCCTGGCGGCGAATCATGCGAGCTTTTTGGATTGGTTTATTGTTTATCCGGTGTTTATGAGAAAGTTAAAGAGGCGCGTTTATTTCTTGGGGCACCGAAAGCTTTTTGCGCATGCGTTCTGGGGCAGGTTTCTGAAAAATGCGCAAACGATTCCCGTGGATCCTGGTAAACCCCGTTCAGTAAGCTATGCCTATGCTGCGGCTGTTGAGTATCTGCGGCGCGGCGAGATCGTCGGTATCTTTCCTGAGGGCACGCGTTCAACGGATGGCCGTCTGCAGCAGGCCAAAGACGGTGCTGCCGCGCTTGCGCTGGCTACGGGTGTTCCTGTCGTTCCTGTCGGCCTGTCCGGATTTTGGGCGGCCTGGCCGAAAGGCAAGAAGTTGCCGGGAATTGCGCCCGCCGCCATTAGCATAGGTTGTCCTTTACGTTTTTCCTTACGCCCTGGAGAGAAAAGGAAGGCGGCCCGGAAGAACGTGACAAAAACGATTATGACCGAAATAGCCAAGCTGTTAGGTGCGGACTATGAGTACTGACCAGCCCCCACCTGATGCAGGACGTTTCAGTTTCTGCTTTCAGGGGATTTCTGTTTCTGTCTTTTCTGATAGTGCCGAGGTCTTAGATGCCCTGAAAGTTGACTTTGGCGCACTCGATTTTATGCCGCAAAAGCCGTCATACAAATCGATCCAACTTTACTGCTGGAAGAGCGAGTGTCATCAAGCACTGCCGGCTATCCGGGCATCGATGGTGCAGCCGCGCTACGCCAGTTTCGAAAACAGCGATGAACGTTGGGTTGACTACTATAATGGCGAAGCGCTGGTGCGATGGCAGAAACGCGAAGACAGGGGCGTTCTCTGGACGAAGAACAACGAACTGATGCACGAAGTGGCGTATCTTATTATCCTGGCGCGGCTGGGGGAACTGCTTGAAGAGCAGGGATATCATCGGGTTCACGCGCTCGGTCTCGCGGCCGGCGGCGCAGGGATTATGCTTCTGTTGCCTTCCGGAGGCGGGAAAACCACCTTATCGATGAAGGCTATTTCGCTTCCGCAAGTTAAACTTCTGTCTGATGATCTTACCTTGGCCAAAAGTGATGGAACGCTTATTGGATTCCCCGTTCGCATCGGCGTCTGCGGCAAGCCCCATAATATTGACGAAAAGCATCTAAGGTACTTCCAACGGCGGGAGTTTGATGCCAAATGGCTGATTGACCTCAATGCCTTTAGGGATAAGTTGGAAACCACGGCCCCTGCGCGCTGTACTCTCATCGGCGTGCGAAACCTTAACGCCCCAGCGCGTATTGTGCCTGCGGGCCGAGTCTCCGCATTCAAGGCTTTTTTTTCGGGCATGGTTGTGGGAGTGGGTGTGCCCCAGCTAGTGGAGTTGTTTCTCGGTCTTGATTGGCAGGGTTTGGTTTTCAGAATATGGCTGACAGCTAGACGGCTATATGCCGCGGTAAGGCTGGTCTTCTTAACCAGGAGTTATTTCTTTGAACTTTCCCGCTCGCCCGAAGAGAACTTTGCTGTTTTTCAGAAGTTTCTTGCCGAGTTCGAGCCTTCGCCGTAATTCTCCCCGAAAGCTGCAGCCAAAATCTCTCATTCGCAGCAGGGGCTGTATTTTGCGACAGGCTCTTCAAGGTACTCGGCGTCTTCGTTTACCTTGTGCAAGTTGTACATCCTTTCCCCAGCAAGAATATTTGCGGCGGACAGCATGGCTGTAGTCATTGAGTGGTCCTGATTGTTGTAGCGGTGCCTGCCGTTTCGGCCCACAAGGTGCAGCGACGGGAAGCGGCTCTCGAGTTCGGACAAGACAAGCTGTACCCGCCCGGAGTATCCCAAGTCGTAAACGGGATAGGCCTTTGGCTGGCGCACTACATAGCCATCCACGAGGTCTTCAGGCTGCGCCAAACCTAACTGCGTCAACTCGTTCAACGCAAGTTTCAACAATCGTTCGTCGTTCATGTGCCAAAGTTCATCACTGGCATTGCAAAAATACTCCAGACCTAAGCAGCACAGGCCGGGTTCTGGTATTAATGCGGGGCTCCAACTCTTATAATTCTGAATCCGGCTTGCTCTAACCGCTGGTTCATGGACGTAAATCCAGTGATCCTGCAGCGCAACGCGTTCCCGCAAAATGACCGCCGCGCTAAGAAAGTCCCGGTAACGAAGTGTTTGAACGGCCTGGAGGGCATTCCAAGAAAGCTCCGGCTTGAGCATACGGGCCAAGTCGGTGAGCGGGATCGAGGATACCACCGTTCCCGCGTCAAAAGTTTCGCTATTGCCGTTTTTTGCCTGCGCCACGATGCGCCAGCGCCCGGTTTGCGCGCAATACTCAAGTTCCTGGACAGGCCGGCCCATGAGCAGTCTGCCGCCCGCGGCGCACATTTTCTCGGCGCACTTTTCCCACATCATGCCAGGGCCAAGGCGCGGATATCGAAACGAAGTGGTGAGACTGGTGATCGTATCTCGCCTGGAGAGCGGCGTTTGCCGCAAGGCAGCAAACGCCGCATCGGCAAGCGACATCTTTTTAATTCGTTGCGCTGCCCAATCAGCGGATATCTCGCGGCAGCTCAGACCCCATACTTTTTCCGTGTAAGTCTTAAAGAAAATTTCAAACAGGCGGCGGCCAAAGGCGTTGATGGCCCAATCTTCAAAAGTTATTGCCGGATGCGAAGGAAAGACACAAGCCTGCCAATAAGAAAGGATACAGCGCGCAAATTCAAGTACCCCCAGCCGTTCGATTACCTCGAACGGCCGAAGCGGATAGGACATCAGCTCGCTGCGAAAGTGGATGCGGGACAGGCGAATGCATTCGAGCATGTCATTGGGCAGGATCTCGGACCACAGGCGCTCAACGTTCTCGGATTTGGAAAAGAAGCGGTGTCCGCCGATGTCAAAGCGGAAGCCGTGGTAAGACACTGTCCGGGCGAGACCTCCGACATAAATGGGATCCGCTTCCAAGACTGTTACAGGACGGCCATTCTGGGCAAGGAGGTAGGCCGTCGTGAGACCGGCTGGTCCCGCGCCGAGCACCACCACGTGTTTATCCGCAGTTTCCACACTGTGGAACTTAGCCCAGATTGCTGGTTCATGAAAACGGGTTTTGCGGCTTGATGATTCGGCAATGACTTTTGCCGGACGGCGGCATAGCGCCAGGTTTTCATATCCCGGAGGGGGTCATCCCCCAGCGGCGAGTGCTACGACGTAATCAGGATGTTTGCGCAGGCTCCACCAAACAGTGCCGGGTTCGCTGGAGATGGCGACTACGCCGTAACGATCAGCCGGAGCGGCAACTTTAACGATTTTCAGCGCATGTGGTGCGACAGAGGTGTCGTTGGTGCTGTAAGTGTTTTCTCCTGTGGCATAAGATACTGTCAGATCTTTGGCGGTTTGCGCGGCATTGACGCCCCAGAGCTGCGTTTGCTGTCCGAGAAAAGTGTTATACGACGTGAACTGTGCTGTGCCCAAAGCTTCCCGCGCCACCAGGCCGAACATATTCTTAATGGAGCCGCTGGAGCGTCTGCGGTAGTGCATGGCCACTGCTATCGTGCTGTTTGCTGCAACGCCCTTGATCAGCGCCGTGCCGCGGCCGTATTCCAATAGGGCATCGGTAATAATGTGATACGAAGACTTGGGGGCAAGATAAAGCACATAACGCTGTTTCTGCACTCCGGTGTCGTTAAAGATGGTGACCTCGATGGCATCTGCGGAGGTGTTGACATTGCCGACTTCCAGGATGGCCGAGTAATCCTTGGCATCAAGCGGAACAGCAAGCGGCCTGCCGGTGGGCGGTGCGGCCGGGAGCCGGAATGCGGTGACAATACCTGCGGGGTCGAACGCGGCATTGTTATAGACATAGCGGCTGCTGCTTACGGAAAAGCGCGCAGCCGGGTTTGCGGGTTCAAACTCAACCAGCCCGGCACGGTTAATGCCGAACTGGTGGCCGCCGGCGAAGTCGCGGCGTTCTCCCGGCGCAAGCGCGAGCCAGAAAGAGTCAAGCTGCGCTCCGTCGAGATTATAGAAAGTTAAGCGCCCTAGTTCGGCGGGCCCCGCAGGGCCGGACTCCCCTTGGTTAACCAGAGTGATCCAGTTTGCGACGCGGAAATTCTCTTCGCCGGCGGCGATGCTTGGCGAAAAAGTGTTGAACGGAATAACCTGTTTGCCGCGCACACCGATGCTTGCCGGTGCGCCAAGCGCATATTGGAAAGTGCGGGTGGAACCTGGGCTGGGCAAGGCGGTCTTGTACTGAATCATCGCCAGCCGCAGCGTGCCCCGTGCCGCAACGTCGCTCGAGCAGACGACGCCGTAGCTGTCGCGGATGCTCAGCCGCTGCGGTGTTTCATGAACGAGGATATCACGCTGTTCGAGCGCGGACAGATAAAACCCGTATTGTTCGAGCGGCGAACCGGTGATGCTGCGCACGTCGATCAGCGCCGGTAGTCCAGCGGTGCCGGCGTTAAGGTGCTCGGCGACATTCCACATTCCGAAAAAATTATTCCATTCCAGGCACGGTTTCGCCGCCGGCGGCATGAGGAAGCTGCCGCTGTCGAGCGGACTGCTGCCGTCATCTACTTCGGCGCCGTCACGGCGCCCGTCTCCGTCTGTGTCCGGGTCGAGAGGATTGGTGCCGTAGTACCACTCTTCGCGTTCAACCAGGCTGTCCTGGTCCGGGTCGTCGAGACAGTCCAGCGCTGTTTCATCTTCCCGGCAAAGCTGCACCAGTTCGTCAGCGTCAAGGCCGTAGTCTCCCAGCGGAAAACCGCCTGTCTGGCAATCTTTCACGCCCGGTCCCACCGGTGTTTTCTCTGGCGAGCCTTCCGGGTGCCGGTTATTGAGGGCGAAGTTGTCGATTCTGATGCGCCCGTTTACGTCCTTGACGACCACGCCAAAGGCAAGAACTTGGCCGATGGGCGGCAGATGGAAACCAGAATTCTCCGGAAGCGGCGGGCCTAAGCATGGTGTATGCACGGCAGTGCCGAAAGTCATTCCAGCAAGTGAGTACTCGACATTTTCCCAAATCCCCCGTTGCTTTTGCAAAGCCGGAGCATCGGAAATATACCATGTTGAACCAATAAGCAGCGCAAGGTGTGTACTTGCGGCGATTCCATTTAAGCGCTGCTCGTAGCGCACGGAGAAGAGTTCGCTGATATCGAAGCTTATTTCATCGGTGTAAATAATCAATGCGCCGCTTTCCGTGCGCGACCAAAGTGCATGACCTTCTTCGTTTCCGGCTGGTGAACTGTTTACTGCCGGCAATATAGTGGGCGAGCCCGGGGGGAATACCTTGAGGTAGCTCGGTTTTCCTTCGGGCTGCCGGCTGCGCAGCGCCTTCCAGCCGGAACTCTGCGCTGCATCTTTCCCGGTGGCTTCGGGAATACGCACGAAAACCTCGCGGTAGAATGTTTCACCTTGCGCGGGGTCCGCAAATACTGCGTTCACTAAAGTGAAAAGCACGAAGCAGAAAAGGTATTTAGTATTTAGAAACTTTACTGGCATCATTGGCTTTTGCGCGACGCTGAGGAAGACTTTTCTATTGTTTAGTGTGTCAAGCTCAGTAAGAACCGTATGCCGCAGATCTCGTGCGGACAAGAACTCCCATAGAATGCAAACCGGACGAGAAAAACCGCGGATACTTTGCTGCTGGTGTTCTTGCGTAAGTCTAGCGGAGGCGAACTTTGGCAGCAAATGCGGGAGATGGCGGTATTCTTGCTTATTACGCAAAACTTAATGCCGGATCCGGGACGAGAAACAAAAAGCGGCATGAGCTGCCCATGGGAAACCATGCCGCTTGCGGGAAATATAGTGTCCCCGCGCTTCTCAGCTTTTCCAGCCTAACGCGCAACGAGCAGTGCCGCGCTGCGGTAGGGCAGAGACATCTCTTGCTTCTCAAGAGCGTGTTCGGCAAACGGCTCGTCAAGGTCCGTCTGCAAGACCCGCACCCAGCGCGTTCCCCTTGCCGGGTGGGGAACTTGCATCGTGCAGCTTCCTTCATGATAGCCGTTGATCATCAGCAGCAAATCAGCGGACTCGCCGCGCTGTGGAATTTTAGCCCCGCTTCCGGGCAGGAGGAGGCTCGTTTCCATAATCTTTGCTGTGTTCCACGTGGTATTTCCCATCGGGCAGCCGCAGGAAGTATAGCAGCCGTAGGGCGGGGTATCGAAAAACATCCGGCCCAGCGTGGGATGGCGGCGGCGAAGCGCGAGAATGCCGCGGCAGTACTCGTATGCTGCGCCGCACGAATGCAGCAAGTCGACGCCGTTTACCTCGTCGCCCTGATCGTAAGGATTGTTGTCGGCGTTTCCGGGGTAGTAGAGCACCTCGTCGCCGGCTCTGATCATCGGCAGGGGAGAAAACAGCAGGAGCGCCATGCTCATCTTATAGATGCGCCAGCGCAGCGCCGGGTCATTGCCGCAGTCCCAGCTCAGCTCATTGTCGTGGCCGTCGTCATTGGACTTATGGTTGTGCAGCAGCCGCTGGGCGAAGTTGAAGCCGTCGTGGCTTGTAATATAGGCCACAGCCGGGTAGTCTCCGCACTCTGCGGGTGGGAAAAACAGCCGGGACCCGGTGAGCACGGCAATCATCTTGCCGAGTGAGCCATGATCGCCTCTGGCAAAGAGACGGAACGCATCCCGTCCCTCGGCATGCCAAACGGCACGCCCGGGCCGGGGCGGCACTTGGTAAAGGTTGTTGCCGTTCCCGATCCAAGGCTCATAGATGTGCGGTTCCATCGCGGCGATTACCGGATGGGCCTTCATCCTCCGGCCAAACGGGTTTTCATCATAGTAGCCCCCGCGGCCTCCGTGTTGAATGCCGCCGAGATCGAAGCGTACGCCGTCGATGTGCCATACCCGCCGCCAGGAGACAAGCGCCTGCTGGTATAGTTGCTGCACAAACGGCTCTTCAAAATCGAGTGCGTTGCCGCAGCCGCTTCCGTTCCAATAGAAATTCAGCGCGCCGTTCTGGCCGCAAAGACGGTAGGCCTTGTTGTACAATCCCTTAAGCGAGAGAGTGGGCCCGCGGTGGTCGCCTTCGCAGGTGTGATTGAACACCAAATCGAGCACGACGCGGATGCCGCGGCGGTGCAGTTTCTTGACCATTGCTTTGAATTCACGCCCCGTCGCCAACGGGTCCAGCGGGTTCGTGCCGTAATGAAGCGCGACCGCGCCGGGCAAGAGCGGATCGTATCCCCAGTAGCCGCCTTTGGGCATCGGCCGGTATTGGACGCAGTAAAGCTCAAGGGTATTGACGCCCAGGCGGCAGAGATAATCGAGAAACCAATCGCTCCCGATTGCCGCATAGGTTCCAGGCTTTGCGTTTAACAAATCAGCGGAAACCTTGATCGTTACACTGCGTGCATGACCCTCGTAGATGACCATATCGCCTGGGTCGGGCACCACCGGTGCATCATCTTCCCAGTCGAACTTGCCGTCGTCGTTTCCGTCGTAAAAAACAGTACGCGATGCAAAGGGCATGCTGTCCGCAAAATTCCGCACGCCGGTTTGCTTTTCTACTGAATACAGCGCGTCGTGTTCAACAAAGTGCGCTGAACCAAGAAGCGCAGCCGGGTCGGAAAGCAGCTTGCACTCATCGTAACGAAAACCTAGGTCGGGTGCGAAGGGTCCGCGAACGCGCAGTCCGTATTCGTCCCCTGTCCTTGCCTGCGGCACTTCCGCGGCAAAGCAGTTTACGCCCGGGATTAACTGGCCTTCGCAGTCAAGCCGGATCGGGTCGTCATGGTCGCAGCTTCCGGGGGCCTTGAAGCGAAGCAGAGACACTTCTTCGGCCTCAAACCCGGCAGCGATGCGCACGCGCCACTTGCCGTCCACGCGGTGCGGACCGAGAACGGGCCGGTCAACTTCGCTTAAATAGAGTTGAGTCATCGGTTTGCTCCTTTCCCGATATGCGAGACTCCGGTTCCCAAGTTGGAATGAGGTTTTCAAGCAGCTTGGGAACCGGAGTTCGTGCGGAGATAAAAGAGCAACCAGACAAAACAGAAAAAACATTATTGGGCAGCTCTATGCCTTTTGCCGGAAGCGCGAAGTGCGCACTGCCAGGATAAGGCACAAAGCAGCAGATCTACTTTTGCAGCAAGGGTAAAGACCGTATCTTAAGGCCGAGCAAGAACACCAAAGGTATTACAGCCATTAGATTCTGGTTGTACGAATTTCTATTCGTAGCAAAGAAAAGGTGTGCTGAAAATACCAGGATGCAAGCGGCGGCTGTGGTGCGCTGCACCGGCCGAAGAACATGCACGGCAATTGCTTTGCTTGCCCGATGCTTGCGAATAAGCTAAAAAATCTTGACGACCTGCATAACTGCACGTTTCTTGGTCCGCAAGGAGTTCATTTTTTCGCGCCTTTTGGCCGGCTGTCCAGAGTAGAGGCACTGTTGCTTTCAAGTCAGTTGATTCATTTGACAGCTAATGTCCGAAAATAGGTTTTATATCGGACATGTCCGCTGGTTTGTCCTGTCCTTCCTGCGCTTAATTATTTCCGCACGCCCCAAAAAAACCCCGCGCCGGAGGAGTGGACGATTCAGCGGACATGTTCAAGTTTTCGCCCACAAAGCGGGAAGTGCGGAATACTTTCTGTGGACGGGCGAGTCCTGCGTAAAGGAGTCTGACGATGAGTTCCGGTCTGCCTTCCGGGTTGCCAGGGACACCCCTGGGACCGCCGCACGAAGAGTACTTGGATGTGACGACGCGGGTGAATATCACCCTGACGTCGCGCAATGTCAATGCCTTCGATGACCAGGGGGCCTTTGTTGCCGCCTGGCTTGCCGCGGCAAGCATGGCGACGGATGGGCGCGTCCTGCACTGGGCGGTGAGGGCGCTGGGGTTTCTGGAGCGGTTTCGCAGCGACGACAAGGCCTTTGTCGGTTGGGCCGACAACGTGCTTGCGGCGCTTGATGTTCGCTCGGAGCCGCTGCCCCGCGAAGTGATCATTGCAATCCGCCCGTTTGTGCGCGGCAAGCACAAGTCCACGCGGCTTTTGGCGGTGCGTCTGCTCGCCAAGCAGCGTCACAGCCAGGTGGCATTCCGCGCGGTCCGTTCGGCATCGGCCACGGACGGCGACGGCGATGTCGTGGCGACAGCGATGCGGGCTGCCGCAGCGTTTCATACCTTCCCGCGCGAGCTGATGGCCCGTATCGAGAAGAACGCGGAAAGGGCTTGGGCCGGCAAGTACGGCGATGGCTACGCTCAGGTCTGCATCGCCGCGGTCGAGGCGGCGGTTGATGTCGTGTTCAACCTCGCGACGATCGACCAAGCGCATACCAGCGAGCTGCAGTCCCGCGCGCATGCCCTGGCCATGGACTTGGCGGAGGACGAGAACGAGGGAGTGCGGCATGTCGCAGAAGCTGCGTGCCGCCGCTTCTGCCCCGATGGAGACTTCGCCTGGTGATCCAGACGCAGTGGTTTTTCCCCGCACGCCGCTTGTGCCGCCGCGAGCAACGGGGCCGGGCAGCGTGCGGGGATGGGGAAAGAGGACATTAGCTGCCGCCTTTTTCGCAGCTTTGCCAAATGCTGGCTGGCCTTGGCGCAGATCCAGCTCCTATATTGTTACTCCGCCTATCCATGCACCCTAAGCAGCGGCATCAATTGTGATGCCGGCTGTGCCGTAACTATCAAGCTTAAGCCCCAGATCCTTAATGATGAAGTCAAACTTGCCGCTCAGCTCGGGATAAGCGCAGCAGTGCAAGGTGCCCCCGACCGGATAAAGATGACTGCGGTATGGATGCGGTGAGACTCGTGTGCATTTGCGCACAACATCAAGGTGCTTTCAGAAACGGCGGCAGGATTGTTGACGTTTATTTTACACGGCGGTCCAAGCCTTTTACGGCTTGTTGATTTGTGCATGTTCCTCTCGGCGCTAATCGCCATCACGGGCGGCGGATAAAGCCGCTTGAGGTAATACGCGTCCCGGTATATTCCTCAGCGATTAAGCTGCGGATGGATGCTTGCAGGGCGGCGCGATTTCTGTCACATATTTCCTTCGCCATAGATTGTCTGAACCGGGCGGTTCGGAGGCTGCCTCTTAAGTAGAGCGGGCAGCCGGCTTGGCGTGCGCCGGTCCCGGATTATTCAGTTGTGTGAGTTGTTTTTCCCGGTAATAAATGTTGTTTTGGCTTTTGTCGTTGGAGCATCTGGTCGTCGAAGTTCTTCGGCGATTATATTTTTCCGCATTGCTGCCAATCCTTGTTATGTTTGCCGCGGTATGGTGGCCAAAGCCGGCGGCCGCGGCGGACGAAGTGGGATTTTCGTTCCATAAGCTGCGCCAAGGAACGCTGCAAATTGAAGAAACCGTGTCGCGTGATGCGCCTGCCGGAACGGCGCTGGTTTATTTGATTCAGGACATCTTGACGCAAGTGCAGGAAGAGGGGTCGAGCTTAATTGCCCGTCCGCTTCCGCAGCTCGTCTTGCGCGTTGTTTCCAAGCAATCTTTTCTGCGTCTGACCGGCGCTCCTGTTTGGACAGCGGCGCTGTTCCGGGAGGATGGAATAACCGTCGTCTTTCCGGATGTGGGAAAAGACGCACTGGCTGAGCTGCGCCGCACACTGCGCCATGAGTACATCCATTTTCTTGTGGCACACGCTGCCGCCTTTCGCTGTCCGGCATGGGTGGATGAGGGAGCCGCGCAGTTGTTCGAGCAAGGCGGCGGCTGGAACGCGGCAGAACCGCATGGAGTATACGATGCTTCGCGGATGGTAATATCGTTTTCTAGGCTGAACGACGGATTTACCAAGCTGCCGCCGGACGCGGCGGCAGCAGCGTATGCCCAGTCGAGGTTTGCGGTCGGCATTTTGGTGCGAGGCCGTGGTCTGCCGGCGCTAGGCGCATATTTTGGCAGGCTGCGGGAAGGGATTGACGCGGCGCAGGCATTCTCCGAGAGTTTTGGGCTTCCACTGGCCAGCTTTGAAATGCGGCTAAACGCGGCATCCGCGCAGTGGAATGGATTTGATAAAGGCGGGGTCGGGGAGATGGCTGTGCAAAACGGACCAGAGCGCGCGGCGCTGCGTTCGACTTCTCCGTTTTGAGAAGTGCTCAGCGCCCTAATGGTTCTGCGTTTTCACGGCAGCAGCATGCAAAAAAATGGGGAAGCCGCCTGGTGCGGACTTCCCCGGTTTGGTTGGCGCTGAGATGGCAGCGCCTCAGCAACGCTACGAGGCGAAGGCCCGTTTCAAGTCTTCGCTTGCCGGCGAACGTTCGTTTGACCGGAACGTGTTGAGCAGTTCGCTGTGCGACATGTCCTCGCCATAGAATGCCTGGATCGAGGTGTTGTCGGCGTTGACGATCGTGCCGTTCAGCGACGCACCGGCAAATACGCCCGACGACTCAGTCAGGGTGACAATGTCCTTGCCCGCAGTGTCGGCAGCGGCATCACCGCTTAAAGTGCCCGAGGCGTAGCTGAGGTCTGCTCCGAGCGTCAGGCGTCCTTCGATCAGCGCGCGCTTTGCTTTGTCGTTCATCAGAAACATCACGAGCTGCGTCGACTTAGCGCCAAGCTGCACGCCAAGGCTGGCGCCGCGCAGGTCGATGAAGCTCGGCTGACTCCACATCGCATTTGCGCCTTTGCACGAGGCTATTCCGCTGCTGGTCCGCACGCCCAAGGCTATTGCCGCTTCGGTCACTGCGGGAAAGACGGCGATGCACTTGGCATGCTGCGCATACTCACTTCGCGCCTTCGGCGTAATAAGCTGCTTAAAGACCCGCGAGGCATCCCGCAGAAGCTGTTCTTTCTCCTGCCAGAGCATCTGCGGCTCTTTCATCCGTCCGCGCTGATACTCCTGCGGCGTTTGATCGAAATGCGGCGGTTCGTCATACTGAGCAAAACTCATAGCCGGAAATAAGACTGCCGCCGCAAGGCAGCAGCCCATCATCTTTAGTGTTCTAATCATATGCTCTTCTCCCAAGAATTCATGTTATCCAAACGACAGCGTGTTCCTCCGTATTAACCGCGTGTGGCGGCTTTCTTCATGATGTCCTGCTTTGCGCGGCTTGGGAATGTGCAGGTGCAGGACGAGTATGAGCTGCGTAATATGCAGGTTGAGTGAAATGTTACGTGATTCAGTCTATGGACCTAGGAAGTAAAGTGAAAATTGAAAGATGAGCTGTGGCATCGGCATTGCGCCCCTTACGGGCTGGTGCGAATCGCCTTGATTCGCACCGTGGCACCGTAAGGGGCGATTGTTGGCCCGTGAGGAACCTTGAGCTTTCCTCAGTCGTCCAGACTGAGGTGATACAAACCGCTGCCCATGCGATCGGCGCGGAAGAAGCCGTGGTTGCCGAATCCGTCACGCTGCGCGGCAACCAGATTTACCGGCAAATCGGTGTCCTGCATCAGCAGGAGATATTCGTGTGCGGCACTGAGCGTCAGCTTGGGAATCCGTGCGCGTGCTGCCGCGGCGATGACTTCCGCAAGGCTGTCCTCGCAGCGCAGGATCTCTTCCCGGATGCCGTCGGCGACCATGAGGTGCGTCAGGTCCGGCTCCCGCAGGTAAGCTGCGGCGATGTCCTTGAGGCATGCACAGCGGATGACGCAGCCTCCGGTCCAGAGCTGTGCAATTTCGGCAAGCGGAAGTTTCCATCCGTACTCGGCCGAGGCCGCTTGAAGCTGCCGAAAGCCTTGCGAGAAAATGAGCAGGGTCGCGGCGTGGAGCGCTTCGCCGAGCATTTCAATGAACTTGGGGCGCGAGGCCACTTTAAGGGGGAAACGCTTCGGCTTCATCACATCGTGAATCTGCTCCCGCTCGCCCCGCCGTTTGGACATGAGGCGAATCGCCACAGCGGTCCCGATGATGCTCACCGAGACCCCAAGATTGAGCGCGGCTAGGATCGTCTCGATCCCCGTGCCCTTCTGCCCGGCGACATCGAGAATTGAATCGATCATTGGGCGGTCCTTCTCCGGGTCCTTCAGGTGAAGGATTTTAGCCGAAAGCTCCAGGAGATAGGAGCCGACACGGCCCTTGTTCCACTTCTCGAAGACCTGGGCGATCTCCGCAGGTGTCATGCCGAGACCGCGCCGCATAATATCGTAATCCTCGGCGATGACCTGCATCATGCCGTATTCCATCCCGTTGTGTACAGTCTTCACGAAGTGTCCGGCCCCGCCGGGACCGATCCAACAGCAGCACGGTTTGCCGTTTGAGCCGCGGGCAGCAACAGCTTCGAGAAGCGGTTTGATGCGCGGCCAGGCTTCGGGGTTGCCGCCGGGCATGAGACTGGGGCCCGTTAGCGCGCCTTTCTCGCCGCCGGACACACCGCATCCGACATAGAGGACCCCGCGCGAGCCGGCTTCAGTAACCCGGCGCTCGGTATCCTTAAAGTCGGAATTACCGCCGTCGATGACAATGTCTCCCGTATCAAGCAGGCTGTAGAGCTGCGTGAGCACGGAGTCTACGGGCGGCCCGGACCTGATCATCAGGAGAATCGTCCGGGGTTTGGGCAGGAGTTGAACCAGCTCGGAGAGCTGGTAGACCAGATGCACACCCGATTTAGGCCGCAGCCTGTTCTCGAATGCGTGTGTCAGGCGGGGGTCATAGTCCCAGCCGACGACATGGATTCCGTGACTGGCAAAATTCAGCGCCAACGCCGGACCCATTGTTGCCAGTCCAATGATCCCGATGTGGTCCGTCCGGCTCCTTGCCTTGCGTAAGGCAGGCTTTGGCCTTCTTACTGGTTTCTTCGCCATATACCGTCCTTTCGAGTAGGTTTGCGGACTGCATGGCAGCCGCCAAGAGTGAAATGTGTTTGCCTGGCTGAGCAGCGGGCAAGGAAAGCGATTTCCCTCCACGCTGCCCAGCGCTGAACACACCGGTTAAAGCGATGAAACTGCGCACAGATTAATGCGCATTGAAGATCAAGCGTGCAGCAATCAAACCTTCGAAAAACATTTAAATGCCACAGCAATCTCTCTGCGAACCGGCGACTGGCCGCTGGTTCAGAAAGGGATTGCCGCTAATCTTCTTCCCTGGACTAACAATTAAGGAGCATTAGTTCTGCGGCTATTGGTGCCGCCGCATGCTGCGCTCCAACACCTATTTAGGCGGCGGTTGGGTCAACGCTGATTCGGATTGCCGGGTGTTAAGAACATTCAAACGTGCGGCCTGAATTGGAACGCTTTTGAGCACCTGGGCAGTCCGCAGGGCGTATTAATACCTTTATCTGCTGGTTATGGGAATAGATTAGAAAAAAATAGCAGAAATTGCCGTTTAAGGGGACAAAGATTAATTGTAGTTACGGGGTTTTAGCAAAACATTAGGAAGGCAGCTTGGGATGAACTGTGCCGGGGCGTGGCGAGGTAAGGTAATTTTCAATACGCTCGAAGATAATGCGTGACTGCATCTCGTCACCCAGAGTGCCCACGCGCACTTTTATTTCAGTCACGTCATCGAAGATTTTTTTTAGGTGAATCCGAATAGTCTTTTCTTCGGCGCCTTTCGCGTGAATTACTCCAGTCAGCCCATCTCTTTCCTTGCTGACAACAACGATCCCCAGTTCTTCAAGGGCGGATTCGCTTGCGAGCCAGGCTTGAGTGAGCGTGGCGTTTCGCGTTGCGGTGAGTTCGCCAAGATAATAGGCTCCGGCCGCGCCCACTGCCGCGCCGCCCAGTAAAAATGCCGGACAGCCGGAGAAAAGCAGCACACATATACATGTGAGCAGGCCTTTAACCAGGGCAAATGTCTTGACGCTGCACATACGTAATTTAACCCCCCCAGACCATCCATCATAGCTGAGAGCGGACTTTCTAAAAAGGGAGTTGTCACGGGTGCTTGCGGGGCACGATACAGGCCGGCACAAAGCAAGTCACGGTCAGCTCCTGTGGGTCCATAACACTAAAGGGGGAAAGAATTTAATTTTTTCAAGTGATTAGCGAAACGTGACCGGACTCAAGCAAGCACTGGCAGACCTGAAACTGATTGTCACGACAGATCACCGCGTCTGGGCTGCGGCTGCTTTTATCTGTGTAGTTTCATTTGTCTGGGTGGCAACCGGCGCTTGGCGTGAACCAGAGCCCGAACCGCCTGAGAAAATGGTGCCGGTCAAAATCAAACCGGAAAAAATACCAGACTTTCTTCAAGGCCTCACGCAGCAGATGAAAGAGGCAAAAGAAGAGCGTGAGTATTTGCGTGATATGATGAATCGGACCAGCCACGAAATTGAGGTGGATAAGGAAGTCATCGACTGGAATGCTAATACGCTGATTACTCGTCTCAACGACGTCTCAGAGAAAGTAGACAAAGTAGCCAACATGGTCGGTGAGGCGGCAATCGAAAAGGCGCAGTTGGAAAAGAAGATAAAAAAGCAGCAGCCCAAAAAACGCGGCAAACACTTTCAAGGCCGTCCGGCGGATAGTTTGTTTTAGACGTATGTCTGAGCAAGGACGCGGTAATTCAATAAGAAGGCGAGACTCGTTCTTACAAATGGCCCCAGTTCATGCCGGTCATTTTCGACCAATGCCCGGTCCGCTCAACCTTACAGCCGCCCGGCAGCTTATTGTCGTGCACATCGATTAAAGTAATCTTGTGTGCGCCCTGTGCGTCGGCAGGGCAGGAGACGTCATATTTGAGTTTATGGTCGTGAAAAACGCGAACCAGCACAAAAGCAATCACATTGCCGCCGGTAATGTTCTTGGTTTCGCCAGGCAGCACCCGGAACTGGATCTTATTGTCCGGAGCTTCGGCAGAGCGCGCGTTTTCAATCATGAAAATTGACCCTGGTTCTTTTTCTTTCATGTTGTTGAAAATCTGCAGTTCGATCGCCTGTGCACAGCGCGGTTCACCAACAACTACAGCGATACACATTATGGCGCCGGCAATTCGAAGCATCCGGGAAGCATGGCCCATCTTTCTTTCCTCCATCTCTTTGTGCGCTTGACTGTAACTTACATCGCAAAATACCGATCGAAAAGATAGGACCGGCCCTTAAGCACGTGTTTGCTACAAAGCGGCTAGGAAATATCCAGTGCGCAGTTTGCCATATTGTTGCGCAAAAGGAAGTGCGACTTCCTGACTCCGCGAGTTATTGCCCGGATACAGTATGCAAGAAGCTACGTCCGGCTCAAGAAAGTAATTTCGATTGTCCCTCGTCAGGTATGCGAGTATATGTACCAGGAATCTCCGGCTCTTGAGCCAGGTGCCGGGGACCAATTATTTGCGCAGAGTCCTTTTCTGTTTGCTGCATGAAGATGAGAGTCTTTGTTGTCAGTCTGCTGTTTATTTCGTCTTTTCCTTTGGATCAGGCCGCCGCACAGTGTGATCGTGCTCAAGCGCGGCGCATGGAGATGATGCTTAGCCGCCACGGCGCCGTGTTGGCTAAGGAGGTAAAGCAGCTTCCGGATGGCGTTCCCCAGAAGAAAGAAAAACAAATGCAGGCGGCGGAATATTTTTCGCGCTTGAAAAAGCTTAAGACTGCACCGGAGCGCGGTCCCGCCGCGGATGTATGTCAAGCCTACGCCAGACTGGCCGGATATTACGGTGTTTCGTTCGAGCCGTCCGAAGCAAGCGTCGAGCATTCCCCGGGGCCGAAGTCTGCGAGAGCCAAGGAAAGCGGCCGTGCCGCAGCCGCCAGTGGGCGCTGCGGCGGTGATGATGCGCACGGCGTGTTTGTGCAGATGCATGATGAGTTTGCCCGCCGTTTCAAAGCCGGTCAGGTTAGCACTGCGCAGGCAGTTCAGTTTACCGACGAGACGAAGGCCGCCGCAGGGCTGGTCAACGACGATCCGCAAAAGGCCTGCGCGACATTGGAAAGTCTGCGCCGGAAACTCGGCTGGATGGAAGAGCAATCACCCGGACAATGATCAGTCAATTTGTCAAGTGCGGCAGACGGCGTGGAGCAGCCGGAGTAGTTATTGTGCTGTTTGCGCTGCTCTTGCTGGCGCTCATTTCAATGGTGGGCGTAGTTGCCAACTTGGCTTATGTCCGGCTGCTGCGCACAGAGCTCCAGGCTGCCGCAGATGCCGCTGCGCTATCGGGTGCGACAGCGCTTTGCGGTTCAAGCTACTGCTGGGAGCGTGCGCAAAGCGTTGCCGCAGAAACTATCAACCGGCACGCCGTGCATGGCAGTATTTCGCGTGATTCAGCAAAACTCAATCTCAGCACGGCTGCCGGGACCGGTCCGCGCTGGGAGGATCCTTCGGGAACTTATACTGTTGATATTCAGCGCGGGCGCTGGTGGCCGGTCGGCTCCGCGCCGGCGGCAATTACACCGCCTAATAGTCCGCCATGGTTTGAGGCGTTTGAGGCTGCTCCCGGTTATGAAGGGGAGAATTGGCAGACGCAGCATCCGGGTATTCCCCCGGCGGTTGCAGCAAACGCGGTGCGTGTAACGCTTCAGCGCCGCGGTTTGCATATGCTGCTGCTGCCGTTCGGCCCGCAGTATGACCTGCGCGCAAGCGCAACGGCAATCGGCGGCGACTTATATCAGCCGAGTGTTCCTATTGCACCGATTGCGCTGCCGGTATGTGCGATTCTTGATGATTCAGCCGAATTCAGTCCGCGGGAGCAATGTCCATACCGCAGATATTTCACACGCGCCGATCGCTACTGTCTCGATCCCTTTGACGACGATAACTGCGGTTTCCTGCCTGATACGAACTGGGAAGAAATGCCGCTTGAAGCAAATTGCCAAAACAAGGACTGGTATGCCTTTGACATCTATTGTTCGAATGTGGACCCGCAGACCATCTGCCCAGTCAGCCCTTGCCAGACGTTTATGCTTTGTGACCCGCAAGACTGCGACAACGGCTCGCCTGATATTTTTGATATTGATTTTTTTCCGCTTGTCGCTGGTTGGGTGCAAGGGTTCGACGGCGCTCCGCGTCTGTCGCAGATTTCGAAACATTATGGCGTCATCGGGCTTCCGGAAAGCGCTGTGCCGTCCGGAGTGGCTCCGTCTGGCATTGAACAGTGGATCAGAACAAATATCCTGGTGACTGGAAATTTGGTGCCGGCGCAGATCGGAGAGGATTTCCGGGTATTGCCGCAAGGCTTCACCGATTCTCTGACCGAGAAAGCGCTGTGGGATCATTATCTCGACCCCGAAATTTATTATGTGACGGCTGGCGAGAAGACGACTTTCGGCCAAATGCCGTTATGGTACTACAATTATCCGGTAGGCAACGATCTGGGCTGCGTAAACCCGCGCCGTGATTACTACACCACGCCGCATTGCGAGGGTGGGGCGGTTTGGTCACCGGTGGCGAACTGGGCCGCTGGCGGGCCGCGGCTGGTTAGCGGCATGTGCAACTCTATGTTTCCCCATCACGTGTACCGGTCGCCAGAGTATATTTCGCAGAACGCAGGCCATTTTCCCATCGGCTGGTTTGCTCATGATCTGATTAATACCTGGCTCAAGGTCAGTGCGGGGGGCACCGCAGCGGAGCGCAACAAGTCTTGCAGCGGATTTCTCAATTTTATGCTGGAACCGATGTCGGCGTGGGAAGTATCTATCCCGATCATCGCGGACAAAGGCGCGGCGGCCAAGCCCTGCACGGGTATGGGTTCACCTAAAGCTTCGGTTGATCCGCCAATCGCAGATGATTTCAACTATAAGTACCAGATCATCGGATTTGTGAAGCTGCAAATCTCCGACGCGGATATCGGGCGTCCTCCCCCGATAACACCGCGAATCATGTTTAGTGAGATAACATCGTGGGTTTCCACCTTCGAAAAGGAGTACTGCAACGAAATCGCCGCAATTCCGGACAACCTCTGGGGCTTTAA
This sequence comes from Pseudomonadota bacterium, assembly GCA_029555385.1. Classification (GTDB taxonomy): domain Bacteria; phylum Bdellovibrionota_C; class UBA2361; order SZUA-149; family SZUA-149; genus JAKPSH01. The sequence goes on along the minus strand of JAKPSH010000207.1, from coordinate 30,422 downwards.
TGTTCCGCCATATCAGTGTCCGCCGGCGGGAGATCCGCAGCATGAAGCGTGTCTTGCCTCGACCGGTGGGGCGGGCAGCGTTGGCTTTAGCGGATGCAATAACATGCGCGGGACGATGGCGTGCAAGACCGGCCTCGTGCCTTCGTATCAGTTTGCATCGAAGCCGGATCCACGGCTGGTTGACTAGAAGCGAGAGACATGAAAGGCGGGCCATTCAAGATGCGATGCACAGCTCGGGCAGCAAGGCCGGAGAACGCTTGCCGCGGCACGGCAATCCTTGAGTTTGCGCTTGTCCTCTGGCTCCTTGTATTTTTTTGCGCTGGAGTTACTGAGCTCGGTTTGGTGCTCGAAGAACGTTCGGTGATGCTCGAAGCGGCTGGGGCGGGCGCTCAGGCCGCGTCAATGTATCCGGCGCCAACATCCCTGGTGGATACGCCTGAGGACCAGCGGTATGCAATCCAGCTTGTGGCGCTGACGGCAGCAAATCAAACGCTGAGTGGTTCGCTTTTTGTCGATCCGGCGGATTACTTTGTATTTGTCCGCGGGGGAACTATTATTGATGCGCCTTCTGTGCGGGTCGTTATTCAACGCCGGAGGCCGCGCCAGGGATTGTTCGCGCTGCCCGGATGGCAGTCTGCGCTTAACTGGAGCCTGCCTTGTTTGAGCAGCGAGCTGATTACCCGTTCCGGCATGAAGCCGGAAGAAAATGTGGTGCAGCAGGGGACGGCTGTTTTGCAGCCGATCTGCTAGGAGGTTAAGATGGGATTATCGCGCCGTCTGAGGATGCGAAGCGAAGAGGGAGCTACGTTGGTAGAGTCGGCGCTAGTGTTCGGCATTTTCTTCTTCTTCGTCATCGGGGTTGTTGAATTTGGTCAAGCGTTCCGGCGCTATCTGGTGTTTACCGACGCGTTGCATGAAGCGGCGCGAGAGGCGCTTGTCGTTCCTGGGGGCACATGCAGCACGGATGCCCGTAGTTTTCTCTTTAATGCGCTCGCCCGGTACGAATCCGCGGTGGCCAGGCCCTATACGGAAATGATTTCACCCGCAGCGATCGTTTGCCGGATTATCGACATCCTGGAAGCGCCAAGCCCAACGCCGACACCGGACTGGCTGACCTGGGATCCGTGGAGCGATCCGTGCTTCATGAATCCGTGGGATCCGGCATGCATCCCGCCGCCGGATTATTTTAATTATGATAATCCGGACCGTCTTTGCGCAATCACGGCTGGTGGGCAGATTCCTTGTTTTGTTTGCGGCATGATTATGTCGCAGCCTCCGGTGTTAAACTTCTCCCGCACGATCACTCTGCCGTACAGGAAAGGTCATTCGTGTGGGCCGGTTCCCGTGGACCCGCCCCGTCCGTAGGCTTACCTGCCGCTGAGAGCAGGTCTTTCCAAATGTTAAATAATACAGTAAGCTATGCGGAAATAGTAATACCGCCAGCGGCTATCGCTAAAGCTTTGGGTGATTTCATGGTTCTAGCGAGAGTACGCAGCGTATCAGGTTTTGTTGAGGTTGCCGGAGATAGTGTCTTCTTTATCCCTTACTTCGGGCCCGCAAGTTTGAAAAAAATCAAACCTGCGGACCCGAAGGAGACTTTCCGCAGGAGAACGTGGGATGGAAGACATCATCGGCATGGGATTTCAAGCGCGCAAGGACCATCTGAACCGGTTTATCCGTTGGTCCAGTGCAGATTGGCAGGTTGTCCTGGAGCAGGTCCGCGCGGCGATGCACAGTCGCCGGTCAGAGTGGAGGCACGGGCTTTACTGTTCGTGCACGTTTGATCCCGCGGCAGCACCATGGCTTGCCGGACTGGGAGTGACGGACACGGTGATCGTGCGTCTGGCGCACCGGAGCTGCTTCGGTTTGCACCAGCGCCGGGCCAGTTTGATCCTGCCGACGTCCGGAAAGGAATGGGAGATTTACGAGGTGGTGTTTCGCCAACTGGTGCTCCCGGGGCGCGCGCCAGTGACATTGGCTGTACCCGAAGCGCGGTGCCTCGCCCGCCGGTAATCACGCGAGAGCGCGCTGCGCGCTCTCCATCTGAAGTCAAGACTTGCCAGCCTGTGTCACTTTTCTACTTGGACGATCGCTAAAACATAGGTAAGGTAACGCCTAGTGCAGTTTTTGTGTTATCCAATTCGGAGAAATAGTTATGGCTAAAGCCGTTAAGAAAGCTACGAAAGCTAAAGCAAAACCAAAGGCAAAAATGGCTGAGTGCTGCGGTACGTGCAAAATGCCCGCAAAGAAAAAAGCCCCGGCCAAAAAGAAAGTTGTTAAGAAAGTTGCTAAGAAGGTGGCGAAGAAGAAGTAGTTTGCTGCCGACGGAGGGCGGGCATGCCGCCCTCTAGTTTCTCTTATCCCGCCTGTTTAATACTGCAACCACCTCATAGTGTTTCGTCATCGGAAACATGTCAAACGAAGCAAGTTCAATTAAGTCAAAGCCGTCCGTTAAGAGTTTAAGATCGCGGCATAAGGTCCCAAAATTGCAGCTTGAATATATGATGTTTTTTACCCGGGAGCGAACAAGCGCGCCAATGAGCGCCGGGCTTGCACCGCGCCGCGGCGGATTCAGGATAACAGTGTCGGGTTCGAATTCTCTTAGAGATTCCGTATCCGAGTCTGCATCGGCACAAATAAAGTCTACGGCATGTAGCGCCGCGTCCGCGGCTCCCAAACGGGCGCACTCAACCGCTCTCGGCGAAATTTCCAGTCCGCGTAAGGAAGCGCTATGGGCGGCGCAGGCCAGAGAAAAAGCGCCTGCACCGCAATACAGATCAAGAATACGGCGGCTTCCCAGGCGTTTTGTCCACGAAGCTGCATGGGCGTAAAGAGCAGATGCCGTTTCGGGCGTCACCTGCAGAAAACACTGAGGCGCAAGCGCGATGCGGCAAATACCATAGTCCTCCCAAATGCAATCGGCTGAGCTAAACAGGTATTCTTCGGTGCCCTCGAGGATTGCCGCAGGCAGCGGTTGAATATTGGCGCTGATGACCTGAGCTTCAGGGAAGGTGTTTTGCAGTTCAAGCGCAGCTTTCTTCACCCGTGGCAGAGCCTCCGAGCTGCGCAGCACAAACCGAACCATTGCTTGTGTTTCGTCCCGGCGGCAGACAAGCAGCAATGCTTTGAGTTCCCCGCGGCGCGTGTTGATGTCGTAGGGAAACAGCTTGTAACGAGGGATCATTTCCCTAATATATCGAATAAGCCGGTTGAGGAGAGGAAAGTGGAGAGGACAGTCGAGCAGTTCAATGCCGCGATAATTATCATCAATCAAACCCAGGATCGGCTGAGCTAAAGCGCCAGATACGGCAATTTTGGCTTTGGCCCGTGATGGTAGAACTGTCTGCGGCGCGAACATCGGCTGCACGGCTGGGGTGCCTGACGGGATTTGTGCCAGGAGTGAGGCAAGTTCTGCTTGGAGATGCGACTCCTTGAGCCTGACGGCATGAGCGAGGTACGCGGCCAGATCGGTCCCTCCATCCGGACCGGAAGTTTCTGCGGCTACAGAGCACGAACAGCAGCGGCCTGTAAGATAGTGCGGGCAGGGAAACTGCACCTTTTGCGTCAGCCTAATTGTTCTGTCAGGTAATTCGGCTGCCCAAGCTGCTTGATCAGGCCGTTTAATGCTGCCATTAGTGTATCGTTTCCCTTCATGCGCCGGCTCCATTCTTGTTGTGATCGGTGCTTAGGGGAAGTAACGTAGCACAACTCCGTAATTTCGCACAGGAGCATGCCGGGCAGGGTGCGGCTGCCCGCTCGTGCCGTTGGTGTGTCCACGCAGCATCGAGCGCCCGTTTATTCTGTTTCCGGCAGATGCTTAACCGGTGGAGGGTCAACGAATATGGAAGTGGTCAATCAGTTGAAGGCTCAAGGGTTGCTGGCCGGGGTTGTTCTCGCGGAGGGAGTTTCCGTTCTGCCCAGTCCCGCCTCGCTTCGTGCGCTTATTGATCGGTTGGTTGAAGCGCGGATGGCCGCCGAATTTCCGCCTGCGGCGCTCAAAGATGGGGTGCGCAATCTGCTTCGCCGCGGTGGTTTTAAGCCGAGCGGCAGGAATAAGCCGGCGAGTGAATACTTGGTGCAGGCGGCAAGAGAGGGTCGCTTCCCGTTCATCAATAACTTGGTCGACATTAACAACTACCTTTCTCTGCGTAGCGGATTGCCCATTAGTTTGCTGGACGCCAGTGTACTCAGTGGCTCCATATGTATCCGCTGTGGTCAACCGGGCGAGCAATACGTGTTTAATGAAAGCGGGCAGTCAATAAATCTTGCTGGCCTGATCTGTGTGTGCGGGGGTGCGCCGGAGGCGGGAGTTCCGCTGGGCAATCCAATCAAAGATTCTATGGCGGGCAAACTGAAGCCGCTGACTGAATCGGCAGCCGGCATTATTTATGCGCCAAGTGATGTGGTGAGTGAAGCAGAAATGGAAGGCTTCCTCGGTGAGTTCAGTGCGCTTCTCGGCGAATACGGCGGAGCCCAGAACCTGGTTCAATATATCGCTTAAAGAAGCTCAGTAATCCGCTAAGAATCTTTCAGAGAAGCATGCTCCGGGCTATGATTCCCTTTCTTGACTGGTTAGGGTGAGGTTGTTAGTTTCTAGCCGTCTTTGGCCGTGTATCGGAAGTGCCGGGGCACCAAATTAGTTAGTAAAATCCGATTTCTCAATAATCAGAAAAAGGGAATCTAGAACAATGAGTACCAAGTACGTCTATTCTTTCGGTCCTAAGTTCACCGATGGCGATGCAAGTATGAAGAATCTGCTGGGCGGCAAGGGTGCCAACCTGGCGGAGATGGCCAAGCTCGGCCTGCCGGTGCCCGCCGGATTCACGATTTCTACAGAATTTTGCACGCGGTATTTCCAAGAGGGCCGCACTTTTCCGGATTCGTTGAAGCAAGAAGTAGCCGAGGCGCTCCAGAAAACTGAGGACGCGATGGGCATGAAGTTCGGCGACACCGGGAACGCGCTGCTTATTTCCTGCCGCAGTGGTGCTCGGCGCTCTATGCCGGGAATGATGGAGACAGTGCTCAATGTAGGGCTCTGCTCCAAGACCATTCCGGGCTTGATCAAGAAAACAAATAATGAGCGGTTCGTTTACGATGCTTACCGACGCTTAATCATGATGTATTCGGACGTCGTGATGGAGAAAGCAGAGGATATCGACCCCGCGGAAGGCCGCGGCATCCGGGTCCAGCTTGAGCACCTGATGGAGCAGATGAAGAAGTCCAAAGGTTATAGCGCAGATACAGACCTGACGGCGGATGATCTGAAGAAGCTCTGCGAAAGTTTCAAAGCCAAAGTAAAAGAAGTATTGGGCCGCGATTTCCCGGATGACCCTCAGGCGCAGCTCTGGGGCGGTATCGGTGCTGTGTTTAAGAGCTGGCAGGGCCGGCGCGCTGTGGCCTACCGGCAGATTGAAGGTATTCCGGAGGAATGGGGTACGGCCTGCAATGTGCAGGCGATGGTCTTTGGCAACATGGGTGAAACTTCCGCTACTGGTGTCGCGTTTTCGCGAAACCCCGCGACCGGAGAGAACAAGTTCTACGGCGAGTGGTTAGTCAACGCCCAGGGTGAGGATGTGGTTGCCGGTATCCGCACTCCGAATCCGTTGAACGAAGCGACAAAGAATGAGCAGAACAAGCACTTGTCTTCCCTCGAGACAGAATGGCCGGAGACTTACAAGCAGCTTTACGATATTCGCACAACCTTGGAGAACCATTACAAGGACATGCAGGATATTGAGTTCACGGTGCAGGAAAAGAAGCTTTATATGCTGCAGTGTCGGGTCGGAAAGCGAACAGGTACTGCGGCGCTGAACATGGCGATGGATATGATTGAAGAAAAGCTGATTGACGAAAAGACCGCGGTGACGCGCGTTGAACCGTCCCAGCTTGATGAGCTGCTTCATCCAATAGTTGACCCGGCGGCGGAGAAAAGCGCAGCAGTGCTTGTGAGTGGTCTGCCAGCGGGTCCCGGCGGTGCTTGCGGAAAGATCGTTTTTAGCTCCGCCGATGCGGTGGCCTGGGCCAAGCGCGGCGAAAAGGTGATCCTGGTCCGCGAAGAGACCAATCCAGAGGACGTTGAAGGAATGCGTGCCGCTGAGGGTATTCTCACGGCCCGCGGCGGAATGACGAGCCACGCGGCGCTTGTGGCACGGGGTTGGGGCAAATGCTGCATCGTTGGCGCGGGCGGCATGGAAATCAATATGAGTGCGAAATCGGTATCGGCAGGCGGTAAGACGCTGAAGGAAGGGGATCTCATTACCCTCAACGGTACGCGAGGCCGGGTTTATACCGGCGCGCTGAAGATGATTGATGCGACGGAGAATCCGCGATTTAAAGCGTTTATGCAAATGGTCGATAAGTTCCGCACGATGGGCGTGCGCACCAATGCCGATACGCCGGAGGATGCCAGAGTTGCGCGCGATTTCGGCGCGGAAGGAATTGGGTTGTTCCGCACTGAGCACATGTTTTACGGCAAAGGTGCGGACGAGCCGCTGTTTTTGCTGCGCAAAATGATTCTCAGCAGCACAGAAGCGGAACGCCGGGCGGCGCTTGCCGAACTGTATCCGTTTGTGAAACGTGACATGAAGGCTACGCTGGAAGCGATGGATGGCTTGCCAGTGACAATTCGGCTGCTTGATCCGCCGCTTCACGAGTTTGTGCCTCAGGCCGAAGCAGCGCAGTCGGAGCTGGCCAAAGCGCTCGGTATCTCCGTAGCGGACATTAAAAAGCGCGGCGAGTTGCTGCATGAAACCAACCCGATGATGGGACACCGCGGTGTGCGCCTTGGCATCAGCTATCCAGAAGTGACGGAAATGCAAGTGCGGGCGATTTTCGAAGGCGCCGGTGAGCTGCTCAAGGCGGGCAAGAAAGCCTACCCGGAGATTATGGTTCCGGTGACCTGTGCGGTCGCGGAGCTGGAGCAGACGAAGAAGATCGTGGATCAGGTGCATGCAGACGTTGAGAAGGCGCTCGGCGTAGAGATTAAATATCTCTATGGGACGATGATTGAAATTCCGCGGGCGTGTCTGCTTGCCGATGAGATGGCGAAAACCGCGCAATTTTTCTCATTCGGCACAAACGACCTGACGCAAATGACTTTCGGCTTCAGCCGGGATGACATTGGCGGATTCCTGCCGGACTATCTGGAGCGGAGCGTGCTTGAGGCAGACCCGTTCCAGACAATTGACCAGTCCGGAGTTGGTCAGTTGATTCAGATGGCAGTAACCAAAGGCCGGGCCACGCGAGGAGAACTGAAAATCGGCATCTGCGGCGAACAGGGCGGAGACCCGGCTTCCGTCGATTTCTGCTTCCGGAGTGGTTTGAACTATGTTAGCTGCTCACCATACCGCGTGCCCATCGCACGGCTTGCTGCCGCACATGCGGCGATTAAGGGCGGTAAATAATCAAGGCTGGCGCGCGGGAATCGCGCTGGTGAGCATGAGCGCTGGCTGCGGTTGCAGCCGGCGCTTTTTTTTTAGAGAATGACGGGGGCGCTGGATTTTGTGACACGTCTCTTATAGCGCCGGAGGAATAAACGATGGAAAAGAAGAGAGCATTAGTCGTGTTAGCGGAGGGTTTTGAGGACATTGAAGCCGTAGCGCCGATTGATGTGTTGAACCGGGTGGGGGTTGAAGTCGTGACAGCATCAGTTGTGCCGGGACCGGTCCGTGCGGCTTACGGTACAGTAATTGTACCAGATACAACGGTCAGTGCTGTTCAAGGTGAGTTTGATGCAATTATATGTCCCGGGGGAAAACGCAACGCGCAAAGCCTGGCGGCGGATCCGCGGGTAATTGCGCTGGTGCAGGAGTTTATGTCTGCGGGGAAGCTTGTATGTGCAATCTGTGCTGCGCCCAGCCATGTTCTCGGCGAGGCGGCGCAAGTGCTTAGCGGCAGGCGTTCGGCGGGAGACCCTGGGTTCAACGGCAAGCTTGCGGCAAGCGGTGCGGTTTTAACTCACGAGCCGGTGAGCGTGGACGGCAATTTGATTACGGGCAATGGTCCGGGAGCCGCGCTTGAGTTCGCACTGACCATTGCCGCATGCCTTGTTTCAAAAGAAGCCGCCCGGCAATGGGCTGACAAATGGGGCGTTTCGCTGCGCCATTAATTGAAAAACGCGTGGTTTCAGCAGTTTAGGGCGTGATGGGGGGGTGGCGCATTTTTTTTGTGAGCACCTGATGCCAAGTACTTTAGCGCGCTGTAGAATTGTTCCAAGCGGCTGCGTGTGCAGTGTTTTTCCAACCACAATGAGCTAGCACGGGAGGAGACATGATCGTAAGAGACCTGTTGAAGAGCAAAGGCAACGCGATTGTCAGTATCAGTCCATCGAGCACGCTGTATGACGCGGTTAAACTGCTTACTGAGCGGCGGGTCAGCTCGCTGCTCGTACTGGGTGAGGATAGCGCTTTGATCGGCATTATCTCGGAACGTGATATTCTGCGTACCGCCTATAATGTGCGTGAGAAGCTGTTTGAAATGCAGGTGCGCCATGTGATGACTCCGCGGGAGAAGATGATTCTGGGATCGGAAGATAATACGATTCAGGACGTGATGGAGATCATGACCAACAACAGGATTCGTCACTTGCCGATCATGGAAAGTGGAAAACTTCTCGGCATTATCTCGATCGGCGACGTGGTCAAGGGTCAGCTTGATGAAGCAGTTTCTGAGAACCGGCAGATGCAGAATTATATACTTGGCCATTATGCGTAAGCCGGGCTGAAAGGTCAGCAAGCTCCTCTTCGTGTTTTAATCGCGGGCGGCCCGGTATGACGAGGAAAGCTCACCCGAGCTTGTCCGAAAATAAGCGATTCAATATTGTTTTTGCTGTGTGCTCCAGAGGCTTCGCCCAGAACGATGCTGCCGGGTGCTAAAGGCGCAGCGCCGCCGGCACTTTGTTGGTCCGGAGTGCTGAACGGGCGGCAGGGCAGGGGGGCGAAGGGTTTTTGCGCAGCGCAGCAATTTTGCGATCATATAAGCCCGCATCGTTAAGTATAATCAAGCTGTTTCACGGCGGCCGCAATTTCTTGCGGCCGGCAACTTTTGTGAAATTGCAGTTAATTTTTCTTGCCATTGACGAATGCCCCTCTATTTCGCATTAATCAATGGTATGAGTAAGTCAGCAACACGGTTTATTGGGCCCGCGATCGGGTTGACTCTGTTTTGTGCCTCGCTTTGGGTACTTTCACACGAGTTTGCCCGCCTTGATTTTTTTCAAGTTATCGAGGAGTTCCGCAGTATTGGCTGGAAGCAAGTGGTGTTAGCGATCGGGCTGACCGTGGTGAGCTATCTGGTCCTGACGCTTTATGATGTGACCGCGATAGTTTACGTCGGGGAGCGTCTGAGTTATCCGCGCATCGCCTTGGCGTCCTTTGTTGGCTATACGATCAGTCATAATTTGGGATTTTCTTTCGTCTCCGGCGGTGCGGCACGTTACCGCTTGTTTTCAAGTTGGGGGCTTAGCGCGGGGCAGGTGGCGCGCGCAATATTGTTCAGCGGGATTACGTATTGGCTGGGGTTTTTTCTGCTCACGGGGCTTGTGTTGCTCATTGACCCGCCACCGCTTCCGTCGAGTTTAAGTTTGCCGTCATCGAGTCTCGTCGTGCTTGGTCTGATATTCATTGCTGTGGTTGTCGTTTATGTGCTGGCCTGCGCTTTAAGGACCAGGCCGCTGCGGATTAGGCGATGGGAATGGCCTTTTCCTTCGGTCAAGCTGACGCTCATCGCACTGATAATCGCGGCGGTTGATTGGATGTTTGCGACCAGCGTGAATTACGTGCTTCTTCCTGTCGATCAAGTGAGCTTTATCCATTTTGCGGGCGTGTTCCTGATCGGTCAGGTAATCGGCATTCTCAGCCATGTGCCCGGCGGTTTGGGGGTTTATGAGACGATGCTGGTTTTCTTTCTCGGCGAGCAAATTGGACCGAATCAAGTGCTCGGCTGTCTTATCGCCTACCGGATTATTTATTACTTGGTGCCGGTGTGCCTATCCATGCTCTTACTGCTCAACCACGAGATTCGCGAGCAGCGTGTGGGGCGCGTCAAGGTCAGCTTGGCCAACGAGTAGTGGGGAGCGCTCGCGATGAATACCGCCGAGGAAAAACAGCTCAGTCTCTTGCTTGACGAAATGCGCCGGCGCCTGGAAGCGCTCGAAAGGCAGATTGAGATCATTCAGAGCAGAAATCAGCGGGTTGAGGCGGATAAGGCCTGGGAGGTCTCCGGTACGCGTGTATTGTTCCTGGTGCTCGCTACTTACGTTGTCACCGCTATAGTTTTCTTTCTGATTGGAGTCCCCAATTGTCTGCGCAACGCCCTGATTCCAACGATTGGCTATTTCCTTTCGACACAGTCACTGCCCTTGGTGAGGAAGTGGTGGCTTAGCACGCGCAGCACCCTGAGGAGCGAATAGCTCCGAGGGGGCGAAGTGTGGACCCAGGCGGGATCGAACCGCCGGCCTCTGCATTGCGAACGCAGCGCTCTCCCAGCTGAGCTATGGGCCCAAAATAAGCGGCCTGCTAAAGCCGGTCAGATATTAACAAATCGGAGAAATCTTGCAAGCTGAACGAAGCGCTCCGGATTGTGCGGTTCGCCGTTAATCAGCACCTCGTAATGCAAGTGCGGGCCGGTTGCACGTCCGGAAGCTCCGACAAGTCCGATCTGTTGGCTGCGGCAGATCCTCTGACCGGATTTCACCGTGATACGGGACAAATGAGCGTATACCGTTTCGATTCCGTCTCCATGGTCAACACGCACTGTGCTGCCTAATGCCCCTTCATAGCTTGCGGAACGTACAACACCATCACCGGTGGCAACGACAGGAGCGCCGCTTTCTACGGCATAATCGACGCCGCTGTGAAACTTTGTCCTGCCGCCATACGGCGAACGGCGCCAGCCATATCCCGACGTTTTCTTCGCAAAAACGGGCAGGCCGACTGGCATTCGGGTTAGACGGTCGTGCTCATAATCGAGCCGGGCTAGGGTGTCGTCCGGAACGGGTTTTACTTTAATGTTCTGCCGCCGGAATGCCGGCTTGAAACGCCGCAGACTGTGACGGGAAACCTCTCGTCCGCCGACGCCAGATGCGTCAGGATCGACTAGTTCCTTCTTTTCCGTGTGCGCGTTGTTGTTTGTGCTCTCGAACCGGTGGGCGTCAAGCTTTACCGCCTCACGAAGCAGCGTGTTTAATGCGGAAGCCCGCGCCTTCAGTTCTTCTTCGTATTTTTTGACACGCTGATGCTCTTCAACGAGCATTTTGATTTTCGCCTCAACTACGCTGTCCGCTTCTTTGTCCGGCGAATTCAGCTTGCGTTCAGTCAAGTACTTCCCAAGAAGCGAAGCGGTGATTGTTTGTTCTCCTCCGGTCTGCTGGGCCGTGTGCGGTGCCCAAATGGCCAACACTGCGGCGCTTATGAAAAGACCAAAGAGCATGACGAGTGCGCGAGGCGAGAGCCGGACAGTGAATCCGTTCTGCTTTCCTAAAAGGACAATTACGCTTACGTGCTTGCCGGCGCCCCAGCGATTTCGCGCCCCGAAAAATCTCACAATTCTCGTATCCTCTTGCTGCTGCTGTTCCATGGTTTTCTTGCTCCGTAAAGCATTCTCTGCGCAAACCTCCGGCGCAGGAACGAGCGAAGAAATCAGCAACTGGTCTAATACATTCATGCTGCGCGCGGCAGTGACTTTGCGCACAGCGCAGCAAGTGGAAGAAAGACAACAATCGCCAAATACTGGAAAAACCGCAAAACGGCTTACCAAGGCAGCAAACTTAGGCAGATTTCGGACAACGGGTCAAATAACCGCAGTTTTTTCGCGAGGGTTTAATGCGCGCTTTTTCTTTCCTTCAGAGAATTCTTTCTCTGAAAACTCAGCAGCTTGGCTTATCAATTCGCGCGCGGAGTGCTCAAAATTTGCCGTTACTTGTTTTCCACCCATCATCGCGGCAATTTGGCGAACGCGGTCGTCACCAGCGATAACGTGCACATTTGCGACTGTGCGCGAATCGACAGGCTGTTTGCTAATCACGAAGTGCTCATCGGCAAAGGCCGCAATCTGCGGCGCATGTGTCACTAGTATCACCTGGGCGGTCTGCGAAACCCGCTTTAGTTTACCGCCAACAACCTGAGCTATTGCTCCGCCGATGCCCGAGTCAATTTCATCGAAAATTTGCGTTGCCGGACTAAGCTGGCGGTTGAGCAGAGTCTTGAGCACAAGAAGAATTCGGGAGAGTTCGCCGCCCGACGCAACTTTGTGCAGCGGCAGGAAAGGTTCCCCTGGATTCGCCGCGAGAAGAAACTGTACGCAATCAGCGCCGTTAGCGCTGGATGGCGCGGGGGCAATCTCCACCCGGAACTTGGCCTTCTTCATGTTAAGCTGGACCAGCTCCTCTTCGACTGCGCGGGAAAGTTTTTCCGCTACTTTTTGCCGCTCAGCGCTAAGACGCTGCTCCAGAGCATCAAGGGTTCTACGGCATTCGTCGGCGTTCTCCTGTAAGCGCCGTTCGTCAAACCCTTGAGCGCCAATTTCGTTTATTGCTTCCGTGATCTGCTGCTGATAGCGGAGCAGCTCGTCTGACTTTTTGTCGTATTTCCTCTCAAGACGGGCAATCTCAGCGATGCGCTCGCGCAAGTATTCGAGCCGGCCCGGCTCGCATTCCAGGGAGCTGCCATAGCCAGCCAGTATTATGCGCGCTTCAGAAAGCTGCGCCGCCGCGCTGTCGACCAGCGGCAGCAGCGCGGCGAGCTCCGTATCAAGCGCGGCAGAATGACTAAGCACTGCGCTTAATTTCTGTAACCTGGTTTCAATACCTTCGGTATCATCTTCAAGCAGCAGTAAAGAGGAATTAACCTGGCTGCTCAGTGCTTCGAAGTTTGCCAGCCGCTTCAGTTCTTGCTCCAGCTCATCCCGCTCACCGGGTTGGATGGCGGCCATGTCCAGCTCTTTCTTTTCTTCTTGCAGGTGCTCAAAATAACGGCGGCTTTGCTCGCTGTCTTTCTTGAATGTTTCCAGTATTTTCTTTGCTTTGGCGAAGGCTGCGTATGCGCTCGCGGTTTCCTGCCGCAGCCCGGCATCAACGCCGAACTGGTCAAGTAAATTAAGGTGCTCCGCGGCATCCAGCAAGCGTTGATGCTCGTGCTGGCCCGTCAGGTCGAGCAGGGGCTGGGTAAGCGCCTGCAGCAGTCCGGCGGTCACGATGCTGCCGTTGACATAAGTCTTGCTCCTTCCCGAGCGGTCGATTACCCTGCGCACCAAGACCTCGTCCCCGTCGATTAGCTGCGCGGCATCATCGGCCGTATCGAGCAGTTGCGCACGCGCGCTCGCGCTCAGCTCGAACAGACCTTCAATGATGCACTGTTCGGCGCCGCTGCGTACAATATCACTTGAGACGCGCCTGCCGGTTAGCAGTTCAATGGCTTTGAGGATGATCGATTTGCCTGCGCCAGTCTCTCCGGTGATCACATTGAGACCGGGACCGAATTCGAGTTCGACCTCTTCGACGATCGCAAAATTCTTAATTCGGATAACTGAGAGCATTGTTTTCTTGGGTGCTACAAACTTCCCAATACCGGGCCCTTACCGTGCTGCCCATTTCAGCTTTGCGCCTAACACCTCGTAATAGCTTTTTGAAGGGGATTTGGCAAAGAGGAAACTGTGGCTGCTTGTCGTAACCCGCACCTGCTCTCCCTCAATAAGCGGGCGGCCTTCTTGGCCGTCAACCGAGAGGAAGACAGCGCCGACATTGCGAATATCGGCCGGGCGGAGCTCGATTACGGAATTTCCGGGAAGGACCAGCGGACGGGTGGTCAATGAGTGCGAACAGATGGGGGAAAGCAGTATGGCATCAACTCCCGGATGAACGATCGACCCGCCCGCAGCAAGTGAGTAGGCGGTTGAGCCGCTTGGGCTTGCCACAATTACTCCGTCACCGCGAAGCGGTGCGGCAAACGCACCGTCGATAAAAACATCAGTTGTAAAAATTCGCGCCAGCGTTTCTTTGGAAATGACAATGTCGTTGAGAGCCGTGAAGCGTTCAGTTTCTATGCCGTCGCACTCGACCGCCGCAGACAAGAGCCGGCGCGGCTCAACTTGTGCGCGTCCGGCCAAGGCTGCTTCGAGTACGGAGTAAAGCTCGGAGGTGGTGATGTCGGTCAAAAACCCGAGAGTGCCCAGATTGACGCCGATCACAACCGGCGGGCGCGGAGCAGGATGGCGGCAGACGCTGATGAAAGTCCCATCTCCGCCGAGGATAACCAAAGGGCTGCACTCAGTGCTTAGGCATTCGCGTGCAATAAGTACAGACTCGGCCACAGTAAGCCCCAGATTCTGGGCCGTCACTTTGTCCACGCGAAACGGCACTTGGCGCGCTTCAAGCCAAGCCAAAAGCGCTTGGGTAAGCGGCAGGGCTTCCGGGTGGGCGTGCTTGGCTGTTATTCCGACGACTGCTTTAGCTTCTGCCATCAATTAGTCTCTTTAGCATTACTCCGTTAGGCCTGCGTCTTTGGCCGATTTTCACTAAACGGGATATCGCTCCGCTGCTCACGATTCCCGTTTAGCGAAAATCGCCTCACATCCACAACCTAACGGAGTAATGTTAGGGGCCTGTCGCAAAATGCAGTCCCTGCTGCGAATGAGAGATTTTGGCTGCGACTGCGACGGGGCGTGTCTGAAATCTCTCATTCTCGCTGCGGAGCCCATTTTGCGACAGGCCCTTTAGGCCGTGGTGCATCTTCCTGAAAATCCTCCCCGGCGACAAGCGCATTGACCCGGCCAGGAACCGAAGTGACTCCGTTATAGGCTCCCAGAACATACTCCTTGCCTTGGCCAGGGATCAAATCCGTTGCCTTAAGCGGTTCATAGCCGGCAAGCGCAAGTCCGGCGTTGCCCACCAGGTAGAGCGCATAAGGGGGAAAAATCACTGCTGTGCCCACGTTGACCATCGTGCGGCCGATTCCTCCACCATAGAACCATTTTCGCCCGGATTTACCCAACTGTTCACTGAATTCTTCACCTGTAGGTGGTTTTGTCTTCCCCGAGGCCAGATCCGGGATAGACATGGGGCGTTCGAGCGTAATCTCGGTGGTTTTACTCGGATTTTCGGCTTGAGCTTGCGGCGGTGCTGCTGTTTGCATGTGTGCGGCCTCGGTGCGGCTCGGCTCAATAGGTCCCCTTGCCGAGGAAAAGCATGCGGTAGTGCATAAGCAGGCGAGAAGAAAAAAAATGGAGCGGGCTTCGTTCATCGGTCCTCGGCGCGCAGAATTGAAAAAGACCAAGGGCATGCTACACGACTGCCGCATTTGGTACAACGGTTGAAATTGGGCATATCGGACTGATGAGAATGGTTCGCCTGTGTTGCTGACTCGTTAGCTGGGTCAAAGAAGCAGGCCTACCGGAGTAATGCTAATCGTCGAAGCGGCGGGTCAGTGACTTAATTGCCCAAACAGCGTCGCGCACGACATCCTCGGCACTTTTATCGCCTAGCGGAAGCCGGAGCGCTTTTTTTGTGGGATGCGGCAAGAGGCAGCGGGCTTTGGTTGTGCCGCAGCGCAGGTTGAATCGCAAATCAAGATCGGGGAAATATTCATAAAGAGCGTTTGCCACCAACACAAACCTTTCTTCAATTTCGCGTTGAGATAACCTTCCGCTATTCATCCGACAAAACTCCTCAAAATATAACCTTGGGGATGTCCCCAATTAAGAACCTTGCATTTTTGCAGCCGCCTACTAGATTAGATTATCACGGCGTATGAATTGTTTCAGACTATTTATCTGTTAACGCCGGGTGCGCTAGAAATAACGCTGATAACTGAATACTTGTTCTGATGGCCGACGGAAACGGAAAGCAAAAAGTGCAAACACCGGGCGCGGTGGAGCCGCAGTCGGCTTCCAGTAGGCCGGCGGGAAGCGCCCCCAGGCAGGTGAAAGCACGCGAGAATTCTGCGCAAGGGGTGACGACTTTTCCTCCTTGGTGCCGGGGAATGTGGGCCGCACTAAAAGTGTTCGGTTGCGTTGCGGGTGTTGTCGCCGTGTGGAGTGTAATCAATTATTTCGAGCTGCTCGATGAAAATATTCTGGTTAATGTGAGGCTTGTTATTTCCGTCGTACTTTTTTTGCTGGCGTTTCCGTGTTCAGCTTTTTTTCGTTTGGATACTGCTCTTTTGAACTCGAGCAGTGATCAGCGGCCCGAATGGGGTTTCGCGATTGCCCTGGTGTATGTGCTGATGAACTTTCTTGTATTCGGCGCGTACTTTGGCTGGCGCCGGGGAAGCCTGTACGGACTCCCCAAAGCGAAAATTATCAAAAAGAAGTAAGCCTAGGCCGCGCGGCGGCGAATGGCGATGCGTTTCAAGTCCGCCTCGATTTCCTCGAACATCTGCTCCACGGTCGAAATCACTTGATCTGCTTCAATCGGCGGCAGAGGTTCAGCGCCAATCAGAGAATTCACGCAGTTTTCAACAATAATCAACGGCTGGCCGAGCAGTTCGTGGGCGTCAATAATGTCAATTTTATCGTTGCTGGCGAGCAGAGCACGTATCTCTTCGGTTCGCTGATTGAGCGCATGAATAATTCTGCGCGCCTGGCTGATGTTCTCCATGCTGCGGGGACGAATATGCGAAACATGGCGCAGCACCTCGGGATGCAGTTCGCAGATGCGCTTTTGTGCATAAGCGATGAATACCGCTGCTGCTTCATTCTTCTTGCGCAGTTCGCTGCGCAGTTCGCGTGCAGACCGGTCGCCGATAAAAATCATGTGCAGCACGCAACCGACGGTGAAGACAGTGGCCATGGCCAGCGTCAACACAATCAAGTTGTGATAAAACGGAGCAAGATTGCTGTCCAGATACGCTTTGCCGTACTTGAGATAGAAAGCTATTACCGCCAAACACGCAACCATCGCCCAAGTTGTAGCTGCTGCAGCTTCTTGAATGAGGATGCCGTTGAAACAGGTGGTCTTGTTGTCTCTTCCTGCTGATGGTGTGTGCTCGTTCATGGCTCTTCGAACCCCGTATAAGTTTCTGCCGGGACCGTGCGCCCCGTGCTATATCTTCTTATCCGCGATGCGGAGAGTTTTGCTTCATCTAAAAGATTCCCGGAGGCTGGCAAATTTTATGTGTAATTTCCATCGCTTGGAGAGGATGTTGGATAATTGTGCATTGGTTGCTTCACATCAAATTGGGCGAAATGTGGGGCAGATGCCTCCTTTTAGTCTGCGGGGATGGGATATTTAGTCAGCGAGTAAACCAAATCCTGGCGGTGGGTCACTAACTAAAGCACATGAAGCCGGGGAGGAGAGTGAGACCGGACGCAATGACAGATGAAGAGTTAGTCCGGGAGGTGCAAGAGCGGCTTGCGCTGCGCCAGTCTGCCGAGGCGCGCCAGTCCCTGGGATGCCTTGTCGAGCGCCAGTATGACTGGTTGATGCGGATGTGCTTGTTCGAGACAAGCAGCCGCGAGCTTGCCGAGGAATGCGTGCAGCAGATTATGCTGGAGCTGACAAAGAGCATCGGCTCGTTCAGCTTTCGTTCGTCGCTTAAGACTTGGCTCTTCGCCATCGCACGCCGCACGGTGAAGCGCCACCGCAAGCGGCACTACCGCTTGTTGAGTTTTTTTGAGCGGGAGCAGGAAGAATTCCGGGAGGAATGCGCACGGGGAGTGGATGCAGTTTTTCCTGACGGTGAGACGCGCCGGCTGGTATCGGAGCGCGGACGCCGTGTGCTGGATGGCGTGCGACGGCTTGCAGAGGCTCAGCGTCAAGCGGTGTTTCTTCATTACTACGAGGATCTCTCGATTGAAGAAACGGCAAGACGCATGGGTTGTTCGGCAAGTTCGGTTAAAACTCATCTGTTGCGGGCAAGAAAGAAGCTGCGATCCTGGTTTGACGAGCATGGTGAAGGAATGGAACAGCTTTTGTGACTCGCCTTTGAGGAAAATTGATGGACAAGACGGAGACGGAAAAAGACAGACGAATTGATCAGTTGCTTCGTGCGACAGCTCCGGAAGTGCGTGCTGCTTTGACTGCCGTTTCCCTAAAGTCGCGGGATCGCGTGCTGGCGTCGATTATTGATCGAGTGGAAATACCGCAGCAGCGCCGTGCGCTGAGCCCGGTTCATCTCCGTCCGGTTGCTGTGCCGTTTGCGCTTGCGGCGGCGGTATTCGTGCTTGTGGTGCTGTTTCGCAGTGAGGAGCAGCCAGCAGTGGTTAAGTTGACTGAGAGCACGCTTGAGCAAGTCAGCGAGGATTCTTCTTTAACGGCGCAAGATTTCGTGGAGATGCACGAAGAGTTCGTCGCTGACACGGGAAGTCTATGGGAGGAAAGCGGGACAATGTTTGCTGAGCTTGAGCAGAGCGAAGAGGAGCTTGACCCGCCGGAATTTAGCCTGACCGCTGAAGAAATGTATGACAATCAAACTGAAGGAGTAATGTATGGTTCCGAAGACAAGAGCAATGCTTAATCAGCCGGTTTTACATGCCGCGGCTTTATTGTTGCTTGGCACAGTGTTTTTTCTTTCAGCAGCTTCGCTGAACGCCGCGGCCCAGACCCAAGAGCCGCCACCACCCGAGGATGCGCCGCCGGTTCTTGAAGACCTCTCCGGGCCTGGTCCGGAGGCATGGCGGGACGAGCGTCCGGGAAAACGCCGGGAGGATTTCCGGCGGCGCAAACATCAACGCTCTGATGATGGCCCAAGATACGGACGGGGAGCGGGTGCCGGCCGTCCCGAAGGACGCATGGGGCAGTTTCTGCATTTGGTCAAGCAGTATCAAGCCGCTGTGCAGGACCCGTATCAGGCCACAAGTCTGGCGGTGTTGGGAGTGAAGCAGCACTACAAACGGATTAACAAGCCGGAGGAAGCGGTGTTGTTCTTCGACTCGCAGCTAAAGAATATCAAGGACCAAAAAATGAGAAATGTGTTTCTGTTTGCAATTCGCCAAACTTACGAAGAAACCCGGGATGCCAATAAACTGCTTGCCGTGAATAAACAGATTATTGAAGAGAACCTGCGGAACTTTACCGCGAAGTAACCTCGCCATTTCCGGACGGCTGTTGTGATGAGTCCTAAGGCTTGACCCGGCCTTGGGGCTCTTTTTTGTTTTTGACGGCGACACCGAGCAGTGTGTTGGGCAGTCCGGCGTTCTGTTGGGGTGCGCCACGGGAGTTCAGCAAAGTTCGATGTTCAGAGTTTAAGCCGCCTCGCTTGCGCACGACAACTGTAGTTGCCTGCGCCTGCCTCGCGGGTGCTTCTGGCGCTGGAGGCAGTTCATCGTTTAGAGGCGCGGATTGACTAACCACCCGCCGGATAAAATGGCGCCGGACCGCAGCCGCAGCTTCATCATCAATTGCAGCAAAGTGATTGGCCGGCTGAGGGAGGCGGCAATCACGAATTAAGCTGAGCAGTTCCTTCGAAGAGAGTCCAAGTTCCTTTGCTAGTTCGAAGACTTTCATGGCACGTGCCGTTTATTATCAGAAGAGCTCGACTCCCGGATTAGGGAGTTGAAAAGCTAACGCCTAGTTTTCATTTAACTTAGCACAAGTTGCAGTCAAAGACTAATTACGTGCGGCTTATCGGAAATAGGGTGGCTAGGCCAACGCGAGCTGTCAATAATCCGGCTGTTCAATATGAATATCTGCCCGCGTTTTCTTGCAGAGAATCGATAAGCCAAAAGGCCAAAGCGCGCGCTTTTTCCTTTAGCGAAGCTATGGACATCCATTCCTCAGTGGTATGAGCTCCACAGCCAAACGGCCCCAGTCCATCGATGGTCCGCACATATGATGAAAGCAAGTTCGCTGAACTGCCGCCGCCAATGACTCCGGGATAAGGTTCTGCGCTGAAACCGGCCTGCGCGGCTGCCCTGCGGTATGAGGCGGCAAGCGCCGCCGCCTCGTTCGAGTGCTCCATCGGTTTGACCCAGCGTTGCAGCTCCAGCGCGGCTTTTGTCCCGGGAACGGCAATGTCAGCGGTGATCTTTGCGAGTGCCTTGAAGGTGAGTTCGAAGTCGGCGCTACTCACGCAGCGCAGGTCGAAACTCGCCCACGCGCAATCCGGAACAATATTCGGCGACTCGCCGCCTTGAATGACGCCGACGTTGAGCGTGAGCTGACGTTCTAAGTCAGTTAGGGCGGAGATTTGTTGAATAAGATGGGTCAACTGACAGATAGCATTTGCGCCTTGCGTGAAGCTGCTTCCTGAATGAGCGGACTTGCCCTGCACAGCTAGCTTAAAAAAAGCACAGCCGCGGCGGGCTGTGATTACAGCGTTTTGTTCCCGGCCCGATTCGAAAACAAGAGCAGCAGATGACAGCTCGCCAAGTTCTTGATGCAGGGGTGCAGAATCGGGAAGGCCGATCTCTTCGTCTCCTGCAATCAATATGCGAAGCGGCACCTTGTGCAGCAAACCAGTTTCCGCGAGACCTTTCAAGGCCAGAATGATGAGCACGAGACCGCCTTTCATATCATAGACGCCGGGGCCTCGGAGGCGATCATTCTCGCGGACTACTTTCTGGAATTCGCCGTCCGCGGGGTGGACCGTGTCAGCATGTCCGGTCAGCAAAATCGCGGTTTGTCCGGGAAGGCAGTTTGCGGCGGTTAAGTGGCTGCCGAAAGGTTCGTGTTGGAGGCGATTGACGGCGAAACCCAGACGCTCAAATTCGTACTGAAATATATCCTGCACGTTGTTCACTCCGGCAGGATTCGCTGAGCAGCTATTAATCTCAGCCGTCTGCTGCAACAGTGCGACTGCTGTTTCGAGATGCTGATCGATAGCGCGTGCCGCGGCTGAAAAGTGCATGACCTGCTCCCCGGAAAGCTTCTCTTAAAAAATAATATGCAGCAAATAACTGCTGCATATCAAAAAATGCTTCGTCCAGCGAATGAAATTGACTGGCTGCCCGGAACTTGAGAGGAGATGCGCTCGCTGCGGGGCTGAGCTTCTGGCTCTGCCCCGCAGCGATGAAAACCCTTAAAGGTCCAGCACGAAGTATTCCCGGCAGGACGGAAGTCCCGCTTGCTGCACGGTCTTCTTGCCCAGTGAGCAAAAGCCGTATTGCGGGAGCGTGTGCTGGATTTTATCCACACCGTCGATAGTCCGGACAAAGATTCGCGGACAACCGCGAGTCCTCGCTGCTTCAATGCGGCGTTCGA
This sequence comes from Pseudomonadota bacterium, assembly GCA_029555385.1. Classification (GTDB taxonomy): domain Bacteria; phylum Bdellovibrionota_C; class UBA2361; order SZUA-149; family SZUA-149; genus JAKPSH01. Next base: position 9,292 of record JAKPSH010000207.1, on the reverse strand, counting down.
GCAAATGGCGGTAAGCTTTCCTGTCGCCCAAGAGCGTGGAGCGGAACTTTGGAGCTACCGCAGCTGTTGCCAGGTAATAATCTCCGGTGCAGGCTTTTCCTGCCAGGTCGAACTCCGGGAGCAGTGCCTCAGTGAGAGGCAGCCCGGCTCCAATGCCGCAGATGCTGGCGTGCAGCGGGAGCTCTTCCGGAGGGCTGTCGCCGTTAGCCACGAGCAACGCCAAGTCCGAGTCATTGCCGAAGAGGATATTGCAGAAGCCCCAGGCAGTGCATTGGCGCGATGCGGGCTTATCCGCAGGTGTGCCAAGGGCCCAGCTGAAGCTCCACGGCGCTTCCTGAAAGACGCTGTGCACCAGTTGCACAAGCTGCGCCGCATGGTGGTCCATGGCGCGCAAGGCCGGGCCGCTTTTAACCGTAACGTTTAACATCGAGAATCTCCTTATCTCGTCAGTTCCGGGCGAGCCGAAACGGGTGTGCTGTTTTGGTTGCTTTCAGCCGTCTCGACCGCCCGGGCAGTGCGCTCATTCCCTAGTGGAAAAATTTCAAAGATCCGGTGCGGTGCAGTCTCATGACGCGATAGTTTGGCGCCGCAACGTCCTGGGCACGAACCTTCCTGTATGTGCGATGATGGCGATGGCAGCGCGTTGGACCCTTGGGCAAGCCGGCGGGGTCCAACGCGCATGGAGGGAATTCCTGCGAGCCACTTTGCCGCTTATGCCGCGCGGCGGAGTTGAGCAAGCCTAGCGTGGGTCTCGAGCCACGACCTGCCTCCGCCGAGTTCGGCGACCGCTTCGCCGGCTATGCGAAGCAGCAGCAGCGCCCAGTGAAAGTACTGGTTTTGTGTGAAGGCCTGCGTCTGGCTTTCATCGGGGGTATGTTCCGCAGCCATCTGACGCGTCAGAGCGAGGACCTCCCGGCACATGGCCAGTTCAGCCTGCGTAAGCTGAAGCCAGCCAGCGAGCGTGCAAGGCTCTTGAATCGCACCTTGACGCAGCAGCTCCCCGGAGATCGCAGCCATGCGCTGCTCGACGCTGGCCTCCGCCCAGAAAAGCAGAGCCGCCAGGCGGAGGCCGAAGTTTGCCTCTGCTGAACAGGCCTTCTCGCAGGCTAAGGTCGTGAGCGCCCAGGGAGTTGTCCCCGGAGGGGTTTGGATGCGCTCCGGGTTGCTCCACAGCGTCTCGATGCCCGGCACAAAGTATTCAAGCCACCCTTCATCGGCGCTGACGCGAAGCGCCTCTTCCGTGGTGCCCGGCGCGCTCTCCCGGTTCCTGCTCCGCAAAAGGGAGCACAGTTCCTCTCCGCGCGTCCGGCGCTTCACAAAAATCTGTGATGCGCCGCTCGGTGTCGACGGCATGCTCGGAATGCTGGATCGTTCGCTCATGTCAATCGTCCTCCATAATCGTGAACCTCTAAGAAACCTGTGCTGCGGCAAATTCGCCGCATCCAGGACGTGCGCCGCATGCCGCGCAGGACGCCGCAAGCGGTGCACAATTAACGCTTCTTCCCCGAGAGCAGGCAGACGTCCGCCCATTCAGCGCGCGGCTGTCTTTTATAAAAAGATCAAAAGGACTTTATCCGGTGAAAGTTTTAGGCAGCAGCGAAATGGTTTGATTCCGTCTGCCCTGCTACGACCTCACCGCAGCCGGGCAGACGCTGAAGAGATGCGCTTACCCAGCAAGCGGGGAGGTCTTAGGCATGCCCATGCGCATCAGGTTTTGAGGAAACATGTGATATTCCTGCAATGAAACTAGAATCAGCTAGTTTTTATAGCGAATTCGCCGGAGCATGGCAACTGTAAATCAAGTTTTTGTTTTACCGTGCTTATGCAATTGCGGATAGCGCGGCAAGCTGGCTGGGCGGCACGGCGTTTTCCCTGGTTTTTTCTTGAGCTGCGCCGTGAGCGGGCGGCGTAATGCGAGCCAAGGGCGGTGCGGTCAATTGCTCCAGGTCAACCAAACCTTTGATATCTGGGATGCTATCCAGGGTCATAGATAGTTTTATTTTATCCGCGAGGTCGAGCGTCTGCGTAGTTTGTGCAGATGCATCGGCCAGTGCGTCTGCGGTGTGCTGCGCCACGGCGCCGGCGATATCAGTTTCAGCAGAGGCGTAAGCTGCGCGGGAAACAGCGAGGCTTGCGCGAATGTTGCTCAGGCTGGCAATTGTGCCGTCAATCGCGGACTTCTCGAACGATAAACTGGTGATGCCCAGAGCGGCGGGGGATGGCACGGCTGATATTGCGGTGGTGTGCGTCTTTTGCGGATCGTTGATATCAGCGCCGGTCTTCATCACCGTCGAGACGGTCTCATCCTCGGCGATTGAGGGCTCATTTTGGGCGGCAGCGGCATAATTTGCACTTGTCTCGCCAACGAGATCCTCGGCTTCAGTTTGCAGCTCCGCCTGGCGCAAAAAGCTGGGTTCGTTCTTTATCTCTTGCGCCTTTTTGAGCAGGGTATCAGCGGTCGCCATTAAGTTTTCAGCGGCGTTTTGTTTGCGTGTGACGGACAAGCTTGCGCTGAGCAGAGTATTTGACGCGCGCTCGGCGACGCGTTCGCGAAGTTTAGATACGTTGACAGGGTCGCTGTCATACGTATGCGCAGAGCTGGTGCGTATCAAAGACAACTGCGGCTGTGCGGCAGGTGGTGCTGAGCCTTGCGCCTGGTAGGGTTTTGATGACGCGGAAACGCGTGCAGAAATGATGGACGAATTTATGGGCAACGCCATGTCGCTTGTTCCTTGTGCACTGCTCCATGTACGACGCCATCCGGTAGCGAGCGTGGATCTTCCCTGTCAGGTATCTCCTTGAATCTTCCGCATCAAGTCCAGTATCGGCTGCGTGGGGCATAACTTAATATTTGGGGCCGGGGACCGGGCAGCGGTCGGGCAGGGGAATACTTGATATAAGTATTTGTGATGCTTGACAAAACCGCGCTGCTTTTGTCTATTCTCTGAGGGCGTCCGGGTTCAGGCTTCGCCCCCTTGCGTTAAGCGCCGGGTCGTTAGTATGGTTCTTGCCTGATTTCATTTGCCTTTTGCCCTGGTGCTGGAATTGGTAGACAGGCACGGCTCAGGACCGTGTGTTAGTGATAACGTGGGAGTTCGAGTCTCCCCCAGGGCATTGTGGTTGTTTGGTTTTTCTTCTTATCTTAGAAAGTCTCCTTTCAAAGCATTCGATTTTGGGGCCGATTTGGGGCCAGGGTATTCACGGCGGCAGGGGGCGTCTTGCCGGAATAATGTTCGATTCAAGTCCACGCACCGGATTAGTTGTTCGACGGACGATCGGTAAACCTACCGCACAGCGTGACCTTGCGGATTTTTCTCCTAACCTATTCGAACCTCTTCCTTGTTAAGCTTGGTCTGAGAAAAACATCCTGAATTATGTGAAGAACAGGAACAGTCTCTCATTCCATGACTAATTCAACGGGACGCTTAACGCGAAGTTATAACTGCCGCGAGCGGCCGGTTGAAGGCGCAAAACATTAGCGAGAAAAGTGTTTTCTCTATCATGGGCGATCTCCACCAAGCCAATCGTGTCCGGCGGGACATAGGCCGCGTTCTGGTGATTGAATGCATATGATGTTCTCCCCGCAAAAAGAAACGGGTGGTCCTCGGTTAAACTCGAGAGACTGAAAGTAATGATTGACAAGCGATCTGAGATGTTTGATGCCCGAAGCCAGTTTTCTTGACCAAGAAAGCGGTTTGTGCCGGAGGCTTGGCTTGGTGCGAAGGCAAAGCGCGACGTCGAAGAGTCAGAAGCTGTTACGACCAAGGTCTGCGGATCGCGGTAGTAAGTCACGCTTTGAACAAAGAATGGTGCGAGGCGGTCATAGGGAGTAACCACAGCAAATCCCGATTCTGAGGCACCCAAGAAACTGCCTGCATCGAAGTGCAGAAAAGGTCCGACCGCGTAGCTCCCTCCGCCCCTTGATCTGCCGTTGTCATTAAAGAATTCCACTGAAAAAGCCGACGTCGTGAAGAGTCCGTTGTGCACCTCAAGGTAATTCAATCCTCCGGCGGCTGTGGACACTGGGACATACATTGCCCGTCCTGTCTCTTGCTGAAGCCAATGAGCGTTGGCAAATGCTCCGGAAAAGCCGCGGTTGCTTCTCCCGCTGCCGAATCGGGAGAGCGCTGCGATATACGGAGCGCCAGGTTCTAGTGGAGTGACGAATACCGTAAGAAAAGGCGACCAGGAAACGTGCGGCTCAACGTCAATGCGGCCCATCGGCGGAACAGCAAGCAAAAATGAGGTTCCCGCGATTACCCGAAAGACTCTCACAGTAATGTCCAAGTTGACGATGGAAAGCCAGTTTTGCACCGAACCATTGATTCCTGCTACTCCCGAAGTTAGTGGATAAGCGGCGTTGGATGCCCCCAATGAAGTTTGGCGTTGCGGAAGAATGAGCGGATAATGGCAGGCGAACGATTCCGCTGAATCGCTCACCCAGCGGTAGAGCGACATCCCGCCAAGAAGTCTTCCTCCTGTATGATTAACGCGGATTGTGCCGTAAGCAGCCGGAGGCAGGTTGAAGAGTTCGTCGACGATAAAATCCCTGCTCTCACCGGCACCCAGAAAAAGCGAAACTTCTCCGAGCAAGCTGCCATCGGCGGCGATTGCGCTTGCCTGTATATAGCAGCCTTCATTGCTTGCGTTCCGAAGTTCAAGAATGTTTGTGATGCCCAGGTTGGTATTCCACAGAGAATAAAGCGGGTTGGCGCGGAAGCTTGGTTCACATTCATCAGGCAGGCCGTTTCCGTTTTGGTCGGCGCTGAAGGCGGATAATCGGTTAAAAGATATAGCGCCGCGCAAAAGATCAATGCGACCGTCTTGGTCAAAATCAGATAGGGCAACCGGACCGTTGAATGGATAGACGCCGTCACGCGAACGTATTAAAGCGCGAAACTGCCTTGGCTGTTCTTGAACTACATAAATAAGCTCCACGTTATTGGAATATAGAAGGTCGGGAAGTCCGTCTCCGCTGATATCACCTGCAAATACGTGATAAGGACTAGTAGCCGGAATCCAGGAAGGAGTAAAAGCGCCTGCCCCATCACCGTAATAAATATTAAGCCGGTGCTGTTCGGTTGTTAAAATATCAAGATTTCCATCGTTATCGACATCGTGCAGCGCGGCGATCACACCGGTTGAGATCAGTATGGAGGCGGCATCTGAGAACGAACCAGCCCCGTCGTTGATGTATGCTATGGTGTTTGGCGGATCCCACGCTACGATATCCGTGGTTCCGTCAGAGTTGAGATCTCCCAGCTCAAATCGGTTCGAGCTTGCCGCATTGAGCAAAGAGTCAACACGGGTAAACTCATTGTTCCCGTTGTTAACAAGCAACGCAAAAGACGGAACCGGATACTCTTGCGTGCCAATAATATCAAAACGGTTATCGGCATTGAAATCGCCAATGTGCAGTAGCGATAAGGCCAAGTCTGAGACCAATAGCTGCGTGCCTTCAAAGTCGCCGTTACCTCGGCTATACAGTACGCCAATGCTCAGCGGGAAATAATAGTCTCTGCTTCGGCATTCAAGCAGCAGGTCCCGGTGCCCATCGAGATTCACGTCGATCACCGCAATGACACTTCCGCCTGCCGAACCGGAGATTTCGATGCAGGGATTAACATACTGAACGCGAAATACTCCGTTGCCTTCAGAAAACCCAAGGCGGATCCAGTGAAGGCTGGACAACGAATCGAAATAGGTTCCGTAGGTATCGATCAATCCGTCTTCGTTAAGATCGGCTGCAGCTTCCGTGGGTGCATTAATACCCACGCTGACGAAAGTCTGGCTCGGCTGAATGTCGCATTCGTCGGGCACTCCATTGCCGTTGCAATCGCTGCCGGTCTCGGTAAGGTCATCGATCCCGTTGTTGTTGCAGTCAACGAAAGCCGTGGCTGGATGGGGAAAAAGAAAGACGATGAAGAATAACATGGAAACGTGGAGAAAAGCCTTTATGGTACGCATATGCAATTCCCATAATTCCTTTAGTGGTACGGAATATTAGCCTCAGATCCGATGCCAATCAACAAACAGATCGGAAGCCTTGGGAAGTCCGGCACGAATCGGGGGGAACCTCGTGGAGAATCTAGGACACCCAACTTTACGGGAGGGAGAATCTAGGACACCCAACTTTACGGGAGTAGGAGAATCTAGTAGGAGAATCTAGGACACCCAACTTTACGGGGGAATCTGGGGGGAATCTGGGACACCCAACTTTCCACCAAACACGTAGTTTATTGGCAACAGCAACCAGCCTCGGTCGTTCTTGTTCGATTCTCCTGCCTGGGTTGTTGCAGCTCGGGTGCTAGATAGGTTTGTGCGCTAAGAAGGCGGGCTTGTATGCAAAGGTCCTCGGCTAGAACCTATGCCGAGTGAACCCGTGTGCTAATTTTAGCAGATTAACAAAACTAAACTGTCAGGCTGCGGTTTGGAGAAATAGCGCGCGGGCAGCCGAGAGGCCGTGAAACCAACTTTTCTTTGCGCGTTTAGCTGCGAGCATAATAAGCTCCTCTGCGCCGACAATGCGCCGGAAACTCCCGCGAAAGTTCTTTGTGCGGTTAACCCATTCGACAGAGTTGATGTTCAGGCGCTCAAGGATCGGAGCGAATTCTGCCGATATGCTTTGCTTTCCGTGCACAATCAGTCTGCCCGTTTCATCGACCAGCTTGATGTATTCGTCGAGCGAAAGTGCCTTATCAGTGGCAGCCTCGATCGAAAGCAGCGGCACCTTGCTCCAGCGTTTGTATACTGCGGGACTCTTGCCGGTTCGTTGGACGATCCGGTCTTGGATACTCGTGTGGTCACTATGTTCCGGGGTCTTAGCCACACCTGCTCGCACAGGGTTTAGATCCACGTAGGCGCTACAGGTAATTACGGCGGCTGCATCACAGAGCTTTTGACACTTAAACCGCCCTTCCCAGAAGCGGCCTGTGCAATGATCCTCGTAGTTGGCCCGTTTGGCGATATTTTCATTAAGACAGCGGTTAAACCAGCTAAGATCTGCAAGCCTCTTCCGGTATAACGCTACGAGGTCATCTTGTCTGGTAATGGCAGCGATCTCGAGCTCAATCGGCTCCGCTGGAGAACCATCCTTTTTCCGTCTTAAAGGGAAGAGAAGGCGCCAGCGTCGTGCAACCTCCTCATCCGGCCACTCCTTTGCCAGGTCGGGTCTAATCTTAATTACCGAGTGCAAGTGATTGCTCATTACCGCATAAGCTGCCACCTCAACGGCGAAAATGCCGCTTAACGTGCTAAGCCGGGCACGAATCCATTCCCGCCTGTGTTCAAACGACTTGCCTGTAAGAGAGTCTTTGCCGCAGAGGAACGCCCGTCGCACGCACCGCGTAACGCAGTGATAAACTCCAACTTTATCTACTTCTACTATTTCTCTTCGCGCGCATGTCATTGCTGTCCTGACTTCAATAACAAAAGTTCATCTGGCTTGAATCAGCCATTTCCTTAGCGATTATCGTGCGCAAATTTGATTTGTTGCCTCGTTGCCTGAAATTTCTGGATGTTCCCGATTTGTCCCCGGAAATTTCTGGATGTCCCCGATTCGCCCCCCGCATTTGCCCTCCCGACTTACCCCGGTTTGGCTAATTGAGCTCTAATTGGTGCTCTTTGGCTTGGGTATTCCCTGGCAATATGGTAAGCATCCGTAACTTTGAGATTAACAAGGGTAACTTCGTGGCAGCAAAAAAAACAGTTGGCCGCCCGCCTAAATTTCAGGAACCTTGCCGCCCGGTTACGATGACTTTGCCGCAGCGCACTATTAATAAGCTGACGGAGATATCGGAGGATCGGGCGCAGGCGGTGGTTAAAGCTGTTGATGCGTGTGTGCCCGACAATCCTGAACACCAACCGCTTGTTAGCCTGATTGACATCGGGACAAACGAGTCGGTGATCGTCGTGGGAAAAAGCACGATGCTGGGGCAGATATCCGGGCTGCGTTTGATTGAAATATCACCTGGCCGGTTTCTGCTTTCGGTTCCGTTGGAGACGCCAATTGAAAGAGTCGAGGTCGCGCTTCTTGATATTCTTCAGCAACTGCCGGAAGAAGAGACCCGCGAACGCCGTCTGCTTATGTCGATAAGCCAGAGCCTTAATTCTGTTCGCCGTGAACGACGCATCAGTAAGGCTGAGATTCTGGTGATAGTGAAAAAACATTGAGTCAATTATCAAGTTAATCCAGCTTTTCTCTTGCCCTATGACTGGCCTAAACCTTCTATTTACTAGCAAAGCAGGTCATATCAGTCGGAATCCGTGAGCCAGTTGCCTGTGCTACGAGGCCCAATAGAAAAGGATTAAAGTAGAAACAGAATCAAGCGGTTGACCGGAGTATCTTTAAGACCATTTGACGTACGTAATCGTTCTGAGGACCGTGTTGGGGGGCCTCGATTTGTACCGGGTGCTCGAGGATTTGTGGGTGTCCTCAAATTACTCACACTCAAATTACTCCTCAAATTGCTCAATCAAACTGCTCAAATTGTCCTCCGCGATTTGCACGTGGAGGAATCCGTAGGTGTCCTCGATTTGGCTCGTGGGTGTCCTCGATTTGGCTCCGCCGTCTGCACGCTCGATTTGGCTCCGCCGTCTGCACGTGGAGGAATCCGTGGGTGTCCTCGATTTGGCTCGTGGGTGTCCTCGATTTGGCTCCGATTTGGCTCGATTTGCTCTTGAGATAGTGCACGTTTTTCCTGCAAACATTTGCCAAGCGCTGTCATGCAAGCTGTAATGTTTAACGGAACGTCCAGGGACGGTAGGAGGCGCGCCATGCGTTATCGAACAATTACAGCTTTGTTTCTAACTTTGCTTATTTTTGCCGGATGCGACGGGAGTTCCGGAGGCAATGATTCTATCCTGCTGGAAGGTACGGCACTATTGCCGCCTGGAATAGGAGAGAGTGAAGCTGCCCGTGAAGCTCCCTTTGAAGTTTGGGATCTGAGCAAGCCGCAGGCCCAGCGGGTAATTGCCGAAGGCATTACCGACGGGGAGGGCCGATACAGCGTGCGCATTAGCCGCGCCTTAACTGTTGCGGTCGTCGTTTTTGCGGATGTGCGCGTGTCAGGCTTGATTGACACCAGCGAAGAAACTGCGCCAGACAGCGCACTATTTTCCAAGACATTTGAGATGAAAACGGATCTGGCATGCGAAGCGGGGGTGACCGCGCTTGATGAAGAGGCGCTCGAAGTGCGGGCGCTTAACGCGCTGCGCATTGCCAACCTGGAGAAGGCCGCGCAAATCGTGCTTGCCGAAGGCGGAGTGGACTTTACAAATCCGGCCTCGGTAA
>JAKPSH010000158.1 GCA_029555385.1 Pseudomonadota bacterium | reverse complement strand
TTCCCGCGAGCCCTGCTCGCCCACGTTCTCTTGAGGGGGCTCGGGGGAACTTCTCTCTCGAAAGAGAAGTTCCCCCGGTTCACTCCCCTTCCTTCTCCCCGTGCTCCGTGACTCCCTGTGAACTTTCTTCGTATTCCCCCGGAAACACAATATCCTGCGTGACCATCACATTGAACAAGTATCCGGGCCGGACTTCGAGCGTCGGCGGCACATTCATTTCGCGCCGTATAAGCTCGGTACTTACTTGCGATAAATTCTGCCCCAGCGCTGCGGCAAGTGTTTCTTGTGCGGATACTCCGTCATGATGTCCGCTTTCCGGCTGACTGAGCTGTGCGCCGCCGCTGATAACGCTCAGCATGATGGCCGAGCCAAATAGCCGGAGATAATGATTATTCACCTGATCGGAAAACCCGGAGTAACCTTCTTCATCTGTGCCGGGCATGCCGCGGATTTTGAGGCTGTGGCCGTTTGGAAAGATAAGCCGTTTCCAGGCAACCAAGACGCGCGTCTGACCACGCGAGACTTCCGAGCGATAGACGCCGATTAGTCTCGTGCCTTGCGGCAGAAGAAGATATTCGCCGCTAACGGTATCATACACGTTCTCTCTTACCTGCCCTAGAATTTGCCCCGGAAGCTCTGAATTGATGCCGGTAATGAGTGCCGAAGGAATAATCGTACCGGCTTTAAGCTCAAACGGAGAGACCGGTTCCTTGACGCGCTCAAATAAATAGTCGGCATCATCATCCGCACGAGCGCGCTCTAAGAAGTCCTCGTTTGTGTCGGCATTGTCCTCCTTGTCCTCTGAGTCGTAGTCCTGGCGCAGCCGGCCGCGGCCAAGCCTTTGTTCGTTCTCGTCAGTGGGTTTCCGGCCTAAGGCCGTTGGGGTGCGGCCCCCGGTGAGGGCTAAGCCGGCTCGCATCGCGCGAAACTCTTCTTCTTTTTGCTTGTGCTTTAGCGAGTCCTCGGGCTTTTTCTCTATCAAAGTAGCTGCGGGAACTACTTCTCTGACCGGCTTTTCTTGGTTTATTGTGTCCGGCTTGGACTTATACCAGGGTTCCTTTTGCGCTTCAGCTAACTTCTGCCGCTCTCGGTCGTTTCTTCTCTTGGTATTTTGCGCAGACAGCCCAAATACTAGGGCCATGATAACCAGCAGAATCACAGTGCCGAAAATATAGATCACTCCGTGGTTGTAACGCGTAACCTCAAACTCTCCGGCTTCATCTTCCTTCGGCTCATCCATTCTTGGTAATCACTACTTTTTCCTGCCGGTCCCCTACCCCGAGCAGAAGCACCGCTTCATCAAACAACCGGTCTACAACATAATAGTTGTTCTTCACCCGGTAATTCACCAAATTAACGATGTTCGTCCCGGTCCTTCGCACCATCAGCACAGGCGCTTCTCCGGACCTCATAATCCGCGGCATCTGAATGTATACGTGCTTTCCGTCGTCAAACGCCCGCACAGGACACCAAGAAACGCCGCTCTCATTTTCAATTTTGTAATCAAAACTTAATTGCGAGGCAGTTACGGCAGGAAGCTGAGCCAGGGTGTTCTTTCTATCTTTCTCTTCTTTCTCCTTCTCCAATTTCTCTTTGCTTGCTGCAAACTGAATCAATTCATGCGGATAGTAAAACTTGAACTGCCGCACATATTCGGAATCCTTGGCAATAAGCCCAATATGATATGTCCGCCTCGTAGTCGACACGACCAGGTTAGTCGAAATATCGTAGTCCTTTGGTTTGGTAATTAAATGAGGAACAAGGTTTTGCTTGTCTCCGCTAAAAATGGTCATTACGTCCCAGCGCACTGTATCGCCTAAAGCAATTCCCAGAATCTCCTCCCCGGCCTCAAGCTCTATGTCGCACGCACGAAGCGGCTGACAATAAATAATCGGCTGATTCTCTCCATACGGATGCTGCTCAAATCCCGGTTTCTTGATGATTGGCGCCTTTCCCGACCTCTCAAACTCAGCTACCGCCCGCTGCACCTCCGGACTGTCCGAGTAAACAAACCTGCCCGAAGCGGGCACTTTTGGCAGCGCAAGTCCTACTTCGTCACGTATAACCGCCGCCGGATCGTAATGAAAAACCTGCCGCGGCACTTCAGCACAGGATATGCAAGCGCAGAGGACAGCGAAGATGCCGAGGAAGAAGCGGGGGAAACTTTTCTTGCAAAAGAAAGTTTTCCCCCGCACCCCCTTCAAAAGAACGTAAGCGAGCAAGGCTCGCACGAACGCTCCGGCTGTTTTTTCAAGCGTGCTAGTGCACCGCTTGAAAAAACTTCCTTCGCGCAGGGCGCGCCTGGTGGGGCAAGTCCGTGGATGCTGGTAAACATGAACGGTTCGTCTGGCCCACAGGCTACAGAATAACGGATTCGACAGATTGCGTGCTGTCAGTGGCTGCATTTTTGCTTAACTGATTATAAATGGCACAGAAGGAGAGAGGGAGAAGCAAAATGCCTCAGGCCAGCGCTCCTCTGTGCCGGATTATGTTCTGATTTCTATTATCGGGCACGTGGGGCGGTTTGTTGCTAACCTTCCCTGTCTAAATTCTTTGCCAGGAAAACTGCCGTTCCCCGGCCTCTCTGTGGGCCGGTTACTTTATCTTCGTTCAGCAACAAGAGCCGTGCCCTCGGCGATAATAGACTAGAGCAACCACGACTCTTGAGGCAAAATGCAGCAGACAAATCCGTATTTAGAAGCAAGAAAGGAATGGAATTCGCGTTTTGGTGAGCTTGAACAGGGAAGAAAGTTTTGGCGGCGGGCTTGCATACTCTGCCTTCTAACACTTTTCGTTCTTGCTGCCGGATTTGTGCTGCTCAGTCTTCGCACAAAGACCGTTCCCTATGTGATTGAAGTCGAAAAAACCGGCTTTGCACGCGCAATTGGGCCAGCTTACGAAAGCCCTGCGAGTGAGGATGCTATTGTACGCTACCACGTCGGGGCGTTTATTCGAAATGCAAGGACGGTGACTTACGACGGAGCTGCCATGAAAGCGTTTCTCGATGCAGGTTACGCTTATGCCCGCGGCGCTGCGGTGAATTTCCTTAACGACCACTACCAAAAACATGATCCCTTCGAAACTGCTAAGTCCGGCTCCGTCACTCCGGAGCTGGTAAGTCTCCTGCAGATATCAGAAAAAAGCTATCAAGTGCGCTGGCGTGAAGTATGTAGAAGTCTGGAAGGCACGCAAACCAGCGAGAAACAGTTTGAAGCACTTATTACAGTTGAGCTCGAACCGCCAACAACCGAAGCGCAAGTTCTCAAAAATCCGCTTGGGGTTTACATTGTCGAATTGTCGTGGACACAGCAGCTTTAGTGTAACCGTCTTTGGAAAGGCCAAAACGAAACATGTCTAAGTCATAGCATGAATGCAAGGTGTTTCACAAAAAGGCGCGAAGAATACGAATGAGGAGGGGAAGCGAAGTCAGGAGTTTAATACGCAGCCTTACTTCTTCTTCGTTTTATAGCATCTCGCAGCTTGTTCAGCGAGATGGGTTTTCTGCCATTGCGATGAAGAACCCGATGGCAGTTCGCACACACTACGTCGACATCTTCAACTGTCACCTTGCGTTTTGATTTCTTCTCCGACAATGGCCTCAAGTGATGGACTTCGATGTATCCCGCACCGAGTTCCTGGTAGACGTCTGCGAAGTTGAATCCGCATACACGGCAACTTTCCCCGTACATTGCTAGCGCTTGCGCTCTTAGTTGGGGGTTGCGACACTGTAGTTCAGTGGTTACTTGTCTTGTGCCACCCTCTAAGAATTCTTGTGGTGCTGGGGACTTTCTCTCTCCGCGGGATCTCGGATGTACTGATGTCTCGATGTTGAGCCGACGGAACCGGTCTTGAATCTCCGGGTTTGCTTTTGTGATAATGCTAAGTAACTTCCGGGCTATATGCGGTTTAAGTTCGTGGGAATGACGATAGGGAGTTGTTCCATACCATGCTTTTAATGCGAAAGTGCGACAAGCTTCTTTAAGTTGTATCTTTTTCTTAAGGAGCCAGATCGGGGAATAATCGCAAAACGTGACCTGCTTACGATCGGTCCAATCCCAATGTCCTTTAAGTGTGTTCAATTCTGAAGCCACGAATCCTACAGCGACTATCGACTTTAGGGGATCGCTAAAGTAGAAAAGGACTAAGTCACCGATCGAAAATTTACGCGTTGCCGTCCAGTCTTTCACTCCGCGGTCTTGCTGAACATTAGAAACGAAACGTCCATATCGGTTGTCATCACCTGAAATGCCTCGATAAACTGCAAGATGTGTTTTCATTGTTTGCAATTCCCCGCCCTTCTAAACCCGGCTTTTACCGCCTCCTCCTCACTCTCAAAATAAACCCATCACGGATTACTGCGGAGCACAACAACAGCAGATGCACCGTAAGTCGTTTATTTGGCCGATTTGCTTTTCTCCTGACGGGCAAGAACATTTTGAAGAGGTCCCAGCGCTAACAATACGTCCCCCCTTAGCCCGGCACTCCGCTGAGGAGAAAGACTTTGGCACTGTTCCCGACTCAGCATGCTGATAATCCGGCACCGGATAAATCCTGCAGTCAAAGCGTCCTTTGATAGCCTGATTGTAGAATGTCCCAAAAGACGAAGCTTCCCTAAAGGCTTTCCAAGTCGCTTCATCGAGCCCGCAGTAATGGTAATTTGTGCTCTGTAGCGTGATAATCATGTACTGTTTTGCCTTATCGTACCAAGCGCCGCGCACAAAAGAGCTGCCAGAGGTGTCGAGGTACTCGAAATAAGGCTTATCAACATCAACCGGCGTAGGGCGATACTTGATGTTCAGCCACTGTTCAGCGTGCGCTGGACTGACAAGCAGGAAAAGAGCAAATAGGAGAGTAATGAATCTCATAAAAACTCCTTCAGAAGAAAACAAGCGCCTCAGTTCTCATTTTTTGCATCGAGTTTCCATTCCCAGCTAACTGCCTCGAGCGGAAGAGTAATTGTATAGCTGAAGTCGTGCGTGCCGCCGCGCTCACTTAAACTGAACTTTTTTGTAGAAAGCTTTTCCGTTTGCTGCCGGCCGCCGGAGAGCCAGCACATCCAGACACCTCCAATACTAACTCTGCCGCTACCCCCCACTGTTCCCTCGATTTTAATCTGTTTCCGGCCGCCGCTCTCAATAAGCGTTTCTATCCAGTGAACCTTAGGGTCCGGACGCTCAAACTCTGGATCTTCCTTTCCGTTCTCCTTTCGAAACTCCCACGGTGGAACAGGATTAGGATCGGCCCAAAGCCCAAGCTTATTGGCTTTAACCTTCGACTCAGCAGCCGCAAGCTCTGCATCATCCGGCGCATACTTCTCATACCACCAGCACATACCAGCTTCCACAAGCTCACGGTTAAGATTTCTTCCGTCCTTAGTCGTGACAACTCCCACCGTCCGGCCATACCTATCAACATCCCTCTTCTCCACTGTAACTTCCCGGGAAAATACCGTTATAGCAGTAAAGTCCGTGGCCCTCTTCCCAAACGCCTGCCCAGCCTCCGGACAATCAATCCCGTGCAGCCGGAGCATCTGCCGTCGTCCCTTATGCATCACCACAATCGTATCCCCGTCAGCTACTCCCACAACCTTGCCGGAAAAAGATTGGGCAAAGACGGGATCGCACCACAAAGCCACGAAAAGCATGAAGCATAGAATGAAGGAAAACCAGGGAAACTCTTTCTTGCGAAAGAAAAAGTTTCCCCTGACCCCTTCAGAAAGAACGTGGCGGGCTTTCGTCCGTAAACAGCAATAAGGTTGCGCGCCAAGGGATGCTCCGGCTGATTTGTCGCACGCTTGCGCACCGCGACAAACATCCTCCGTGGGGCGCGCTGATTCTATGGGCGCAGGGGTTTGCCGCGCTCCAAAGCTTTGCCCGGAAACGCTAGGGCGGCGTACTAAGGTGATTAAAGACGACACCGAGTGCTCCTATTGCAAGATAGGCTTGCGGCTCATCACATTCATGTTGCGCTCGCACTTCACGGCGAGGATGGACAAAATTTCGGTAGCCACGAAGAACTTCATCGATACAGTTAGCGTGTTGGGCCGGGATCTTGTTAATCTCTTCAGCAACATCAATAAGTTCGGAAAGGGTCCAGTCGTCCGTTGGTAATGGTTTTTTTGGTTTATTGATTCTTTTGCATGGTGCCCTATTTGCTCCATTAGCAGAGGCGCAGACGGAGGTGTCAAAAGTCAGAACATCATAAAGGACTGCTTCAAGAATGCTGCCAGCAAGAATTACGGTACTCTTCCAGGCTCCGCCCGGAAAAAGCTTTAGGCGAAGCTCCTGATAATCGCGCTCGACTATCTGGCGAAGTTGGGTGTCGCCAATAAAGGAAAAATCGACAGTGGCGAGCTGGCTACCGGATGAGCCAAATGTCATCAATATTTGTTTCATTCGTTGGACGTGTTGAATGAGCTGGTCTGTGACTTTTACAAGTTGTCCTCGATCGGCCGGGGGAATTTCCCAAGTAAGGGACTTTCGCAACTTAGCAAACTCAGCACGCTGATCAGGCGGGAAATCTGAAGCAATTAAAGGCTGTATTTCGTCAGCTAACGCAAGGAACAAAGAATTAAGTTCTGGACTGTGGACTTGACGTGGGCCGATTTGCGGCTTTTGGCTGAGTTGTTTGTTGGCAGCATTTTCGAACTCTTCGCAGATCTGAATAACGTATTGAACTGTCATAACAGGTTCGTGGACTTGAATGGCATTACTGAACTAGCACAGCATATCTCAGCTTATTGATATTGTCATACGCCGCGGTGTTTGTTCCGGCTCTCCCTACTCGCTTTCTTAGCGAATCCGCAATTTTAAGCTGCCTCGCCCACACGATCGTACCTGGCAGGCCAGGGCGCGAGGGGAAAGACAAAGTCGACTTAAGAAGAATTAGGTCTGAGTTAATTACTTCGCTCTTCCAGCAAACACCGCATCAACGTACTCGGCACGTTGGTCAACGCCGTATTCTTGTTCGACTAGTCCTGCGATCGCAAGCCTGACGATCATCGTATTGCGATCCTTTTCGTAAAGGATGGGCAGGAGAGTGTCCAAATCAGACGCAATTTCTTCGGGAGGCCTTCTATTAGAACGTTGCCGGAGACGTAGCTCGACTGGCTCCCGGTCCGCTTTGGTGCGGTATCGTTCGAGTTCACGATCTACGAAAGTCGCCACCTGCCCTTCACTCCATTCCGGGTGAATCATCTGGACCAGGGATGATACGGCGCGAGTGACATCAAATTCCTCTCCTCGGGACTGTGACGTCGCGAATTCAATGAGACTGACCCGAGAATACATCCGCATTGCCGGATAGTGTATACGACTCCATGGTCGGCCGTAGAAAATCCAAAGGGTCGCCGCCTTCCACAGCGCAACTGGAATGCAGACCCAAAGCCACAAGACGGAGTGGACGAACGAGAGAGCGGCCGTGGTAGCCAAAATCAGCCATCCCGGTAGAGAGTACGTGTCGAAGCCTATCATGTGCTTGTTTCCCGCTCGTTTGACCTGGCGTCAAATGAACAAAGCGGCAATACTGCGCACAACCCAACACATTGCATGGATTTCAATGCCTCCTGATTAAGCAGTATGGTAATC
>JAKPSH010000152.1 GCA_029555385.1 Pseudomonadota bacterium | reverse complement strand
GATTACCGAGACTGTCCCGCCGGAAAAACTTTTCAGCAATTATCTATACTTCTCCTCTTTCGCTGACACCGTGGTGCAGAATGCGCAAGCCATCTCTAACCGGATGCGAACGACGCTCGCGCTGAACAAGGACAATCACGTCGTTGAGATTGCCAGCAATGACGGATATCTCCTGCAGCACTACCAGGAGCATGGCATTTCCGTGCTCGGCATTGAACCCGCCGGGAACATTGCCGAAGCAGCGCGTAAACGCGGCATTCCTACAGTCAATAAATTCTTCAACGAAACAGTTGCCCGGCAAATTCGCGCCGAAACCGGGCCGGCTGATGTTATCCACGCGAACAATGTTGTCGCGCATGTCGCCGATCTGCACGGCGTTGTTGCTGGAATCGCCGCGCTGCTTAAGGACGACGGCATAGCTGTCATAGAGAACCACTATGTAAAAGCATTGATCGATCATACCGAGTTTGACTCGATCTATCACGAACATCTCTGCTACTACTCCGCTACCTCGTTTGCCAATCTCTTCAAACAGCACGGACTGATACTGGTCGACGTGGAGCATATCCCCATACACGGCGGTTCGCTGCGCGTCTTTTTCCAGCGCAGCGATGGCCCCCGCTCATGGGAGGAAGCCGGCGGCGGCGCTCGCACGATTGATTTTCTTGCCGCCGAACAACGATGGGGCGCGTCGGAAGCCGGCTTTTATCGTGATTTCGGCAGGAAAGTCGCACGGCTTAAAGAATCGCTGGTCAGTCTGCTCGGCGAGCTTAACTCAAACGGAAAATCTATTGCGGCTTACGGCGCATCCGCAAAGAGCACGACACTGCTTAACTATTGCGGGGTTGGCGCAGAAACAATCCGTTTCGTTGCCGACCGCAGCACGGTAAAGCAAGGGCTGTTCACACCGGGGACACATCTGCCGATCGTAGCCCCTGAGGAACTGCTTGCGCAGCAGCCGGATTACGTGATCCTTCTTTCGTGGAACTTCGTCGATGAAATCATGAAACAACAGGAGGAATACAGACGCCGCGGGGGGCGTTTTATCGTTCCTGTGCCGGAGCTGCAAATAATTTAGAAAGTTATGCTGATTACGGCAACATCACTACAAGATGCTTACTTGATTGAACCTGAGCGGCGAAACGACGAGCGTGGATTTTTTGCTCGCACGTGGTGCAAGAAAGAGTTCGAGGCCCTCGGCCTGGACACTACCATAGCGCAGTGCAATATTTCCTATAACGCCAAGAAAGGCACGCTCCGGGGGCTGCACTATCAAGCACAGCCGCATGAAGAGGTGAAACTCGTGCGATGCACCGCCGGGGCGATATACGACGTTATTGTTGATCTGCGTCCCAGCTCTCCCACATTCAAGCGCTGGGAGTCTTTTGAACTGAGCTCAGCCAACAGGCTCGCGCTCTACATCCCGGCCGGATTTGCCCACGGGTTTCAGACGCTGGCTGATGAGACTGAAGTGTTTTACCAGATGTCAGAGTTTTACCATCCGGAAAGTGCCCGCGGATTGAGGTTCGATGATCCGGCTTTTGGCATTTCCTGGCCGTTGTCTGAGATAGTAATATCCGAGAAAGACTCAATACATCCGGATTTTATTTAGAGCAGCGAGGACTAATGCAAGAGAAGATTAAAGAATACTGGCAAGATCGCGCCAAGCAGCATGCCGCAGCTCCCGCGGCAACCACTGATGACGTTTACTTGCGCGAACTTGAAATCGCAACTTTGCGCACGACCTTGGGAGAACATGGGTTGACCTCCGGTACTTTTCTCGATGTTGGATGCGGCGATGGTTACTCCACCATGCAAATTGCAGCAGCTTTTCCGGGGTTTACTTTTTGGGGCGTCGACTATAGCGAGAACATGATTGCCAATGCCAAAGCGCGGTTAAATAGCCATCCCGAGTTGAGCAACCGGGTCAAGTTTTCAGTTGGCGATGTCCTGTCTTTATGCTCAGCACTGGAAGGAACCGTGTTCGATATAGCACTGACCGATCGCTGCCTAATCAATCTGGAGACATTCGCCAATCAAGCCTCTGCCTTGGCGCAGATTGCTGCATGCGTTAAGCCCAAAGGACTATATATTGCGATTGAAAATTTTGCAGAGGGCCAGGACAACTTAAATCAGGCGCGTGCGGCCGTGGGACTCCCGGAAATTCCAGTACGCTGGCACAATATTTATTTCAAGGAGGAAGAATTCCTCTCCTGCGTTCGCGAGCATTTCGATTTGCCGGTGATCAAAGACTTTTCCAGCAGCTATTACTTCGCTACGAGAGTGGTCTATTCCAAGATGTGTCAGATGCGCGGAGAAGCTCCAGATTATAAACATGAGATCCATCAGTTAGCGGTACAACTGCCGTGGACCGGACAGTTCAGCCCAGTGCGGATGGCGGTTTTAACAAAGCGAGCGTAAATATGGCAAAAACCCCAGAGCAGATTTTTGTTGAGGAGAAGCGGGAGAACATCGCAAAGTCGGCGGAGGACAAAAAGCTGCAAGAGCTCTCACGGCAGTGGCTTCTCGATTCATCCGGATATCGCTATTCATATAACTTCACTTGGCTCGGAAGGCCGATCATCCAGTATCCGCAAGATATCGTGGCAATGCAGGAGATAATTTGGCAGGTTCAACCAGAACTGATTATTGAAACGGGCATCGCTCATGGCGGATCGCTGATCCTCTACGCGTCAGTACTTGAATTAATCGGACGCGGAGAAGTGCTGGGCATCGACATTGATATCCGCAGTCATAACCGTGAGGCGATCGAAGCTCATCCGTTGGCAAAGCGAATTTCCATGCTTGAAGGTTCGTCGATCGAGCCGGGCATCGTGGATTCGGTAAGGACAGCAGCGCAGGGCAAAACACCGGTGCTGGTTGTTCTCGATTCTAATCACAGCCATGAGCACGTAGCAGCCGAACTTGAACTTTATTCGCCGTTAGTGACCAAGGGAAGCTACCTTGTGGTCTTCGATACAGTTGTCGAAGATTTGCCGGCAGGTTTTGCGCATGGCCGTCCGTGGGACAAAGGAAACAACCCCAAAACTGCCGTATGGCAGTTTCTCAAGTCAAACGAGCGCTTCGTAATCGACAAGGAAATGGAGCACAAGCTCTTGGTTACAGTAGCCCCGGATGGATACTTGAAGTGCATTAAGGAGTAGCTGATGACACGCTATTACGTTTCCGGTCCGTCGATTACGCAGAAAGAAATTGATTACGTCACCGACGCGGTAAGCTGCTGCTGGTACGAAAAGGCCAATGTTTATCATGAACGCTTTGAAAAAGCGTTCGCGGCCTATACCGGAAGAAAATTTGCCATGGCGCTGCCGTCATGCACATCGGGCATCCACCTTGCGCTTTGCGCGTTAGGCGTCGGGCCCGGCGACGAGGTAATCGTTCCGGAGATTACATGGATCGCCTCTGCGGCGCCTGCTTCTTACGTCGGAGCAGAGACTGTTTTTGCTGACATCGACGAGAAAACATGGTGCATCAGCGCAGAATCGTTCTCCCAATGCATCTCGAATAGAACCAAAGCCGTCATTCCCGTCGACATTTACGGCAATATGCCCGAGATGGACAGACTGCGCGAGATCGCGCGAAAGCACCATATTGCGGTGATCGAAGATGCCGCGCAGGCGATCGGGGCGGAATATCAAGACCAGCGCGCGGGAAGTTTCGGCGATGTCAGCGTGTTCAGCTTTCACGGTTCCAAAACCCTGACTACCGGTGAAGGCGGAATGCTGCTTACGGATGATGCGGGGCTGTTTGCACGCATTCAGATTCTGCGCGATCATGGCCGCCTGCCCGGCGACCGGATGTTTTTTAACTCGGAAGTAGCTTACAAATATAAAATGAGCAGCATGCAGGCGGCACTCGGCTTAGCACAGCTTGAACGCGTAGAGGAACTGGTGCGCCATAAACGGCAGATATTTGCCTGGTACGAAGCACATCTCCAGGATGTCCCGGACATTACCTTGAACTTTGAGGCTCCAAAGACAAAAAATACCTATTGGATGGTCACTGTAATTCTCGGTCCCAGCTATGGGATTACAAAAGAACAGCTCATGGAGCTTCTCAGCGAGAGCAATATAGACTCCCGCCCGTTTTTTCATCCGCTGAGCTCAATTCCTGCGTATTCATCGTCCAAACAGGCAAAATTGGCGCGTGAGAGAAACAAGGTGAGTTACCGGCTTTCTCCGCGTGGAATTAATCTTCCATCAGGTTTCTACCTGACCGAAGACATGGTCGCCTTCATCTGCAAAGCACTTTCCAGCACACTCGCCGGGGCCCGGGCGTGAAAAGCCCAGTTTAATACCGACCAAACCACCAAGAAAATAGCAAAAGCTAAACCGATTCCCCTGGTATTCGACTCTAAATACTATGGATAAGCCTGCCGTAACCCGGCTTACCGGAATACAATCGCACAATCAATCCAGATGGCTAATTCTCACTCGCCACAACACGCACAAACTAAGCCGGTCCTCTGGCTCATCGAGCACGTCGCCCGTGAAATGGATGTCGCCTGCGCGGTGCGCGCAATCGCCCGCTACCGCTACGGACTGGAAATAAAGATTAAGCATATCTACCGCGACATTCGCACGCTCATCGAACAAGAATCTCCCGCCGTCGTCGCCCTGCCCTTTTTCTACAATGCCTCCGACCTGGCGATAAAAGAGTACGTCGAAGCCTGGCCGAATGCCGTCTTCTTCAATCTCGCCTGGGAAGAAATCTTCTACAAGGGGCACACGAAGATTAAAGCGCCAAGCGACGAATTCAGCAGAACCCGCGTTCTGCATAATGCCTGGGGAAATTTCTACGCAGATTATCTCACCGGCAACGGCGTGCAGCCGGAAAACATTTTCGTAAACGGCAATCCGGCCTATCAGCTCTATCTTGCTCCGTATTGCCGCTATTACCAGGACCGGAGCGCGCTTGCCCGAAAGCACAATCTCGACGCAGCGCGCCGTTGGGTGCTTATTCCCGAAAACTACCGCTGGGCCTTTATCACAGACAGCACGATTAACTGGCGGGTAAGCCAGGGCGCAGATCGCACCGAGCTTGCCGGCATGCGCGAATACGCACAGCGCTGCCTCACGATGCTGCTACGCTGGGCGAACAAAGCCGCAGAGCAGAAAGAGCTGGAAATCATCTTCCGGCCAAAGCCGGTGACGCAAGCCAAGGAAATGGTTGATTTCTTCGCAGCCAATGTGGGAACTGAGATTCATTCGCGGATGCACTTAATTAAAGGCGAATCCGTGCGCGAATGGGTGCTCGCAAGCGATCTCGTGCTTTCCTCGTTCAGCACCACGCTGATTGAAGCCGCAGTTGCTTGCAAACCGCTCGCCATGGTGGAGCCTCTGCCCGTTACTGAAGCCTTTGATGCAGACTGGTATCAATACCTCGACCGGGTCAGGACGGAAGAGGAATTTATCGGCAAATGCCTCAGCACAGACTCCGGGAGCCACGCTGCGTTGAAATCCTGGGCCGAGCGGGAAATGCTGGCCCAAGGCGATGCCATCTCACGGCTTGCTGACTTCACGGCGCACCTCGCACAAAACCACACGGCCTCGAACACTATTGACCGGCCAAAGATCGTGCTGCCGCCGGACAAGATATACTTTAATGAACGCACTCACGAGAATGATCGCTTCTCTGACCGCGAAACGGAGGACAAAACAAAGCGCTGGACAAAAGTGCTCGCCCAGCCGGCGATGCCGGTGACATTTGACGAGCAAACCGCTTCACCTCCCGGAGATACTCCGAATACCGCACCGGAAATCCGCCTTTCGCTGATTGTGTGCACCTATAACAGCGGGCCCTTTATCGCCAAGTGCCTGGAGAGCATTGCCGCACAAGATTACCAGGGCAGCGATGTTGAGGTAATCGTTGTTGACAACAACTGCACCGACGGCACACCGGAAGTGCTCAAACAGTTTCGCACGAGACTTTCTAACTTCGATACAGTGCGCGAATACAAGCAGGGACTTTCCAATGCCAGAAACTGCGGCTTCCGCCAGGCCCGGGGCCAGTATCTCGCATACATTGATGACGATGCGGCACTGCCGCCGCATTACGTGGGCACATTAATCAGCCTGCTCAAAGAACACGAGCCGGATTTTGCAGGCGGCCCCGTCTATCCCTACTATACGACGGAGAAGCCGGCGTGGTTCCACGATGACTTCGAAGTGCGCAAGCAAGCGGAAGAAACAGGCTGGGCGCCGGGGGCGTCAATCAGCGGCGGCAACTTCATCATCCGCCGGGAATTGCTCGGTGAACTCGGGCTTTTCGACGAGAACCTAGGCATGAACGGCGAGAAGCTGGGCATGCTCGAAGAGCGCAAAGTACTCGAGCTTTACCGGGCGAAAACACCGATCGACGACCAGAAGGTTTATTACTCGCTCGAATGCCATGTCATGCATCATGTGGCGCCGGGCAAGATGTCGTTTCAGTATATCCTCCGCCGTTCCTATACGGCGGGCTATGCCGCGTTTCAAGTATTTCTCGAGACACGCGGGGCACCAGATTATGCAAGCGGCATTTCCGCGCTGAACGGCAGCATGAACCAGCTTACGCAGATCATGGAAAGAGAGCTGCTCACGGCAAAGAGCCGCGCCCCGCTCCTTCTTGCGCTGATCGAGCCGCTGAAGCACTTCTCCTGGGGCATGGGCTATACGCGGCGGATTCTCGAGTCGGGACTTCTCCCCGAGAGCCACCCGGCAGTGAAGCGCCTCAGGGAACTGCTAGGCGCTTGCGCCAATACACTGCAGGCACTGCACCATTTCCGCGCAATTGTCGAGGAGGAAGATGAACTGGTCAAGGCTCTAGACTTCTTGCGTTTGGCCGTTGACCAGACCATGAGCATCAAACTCTCCACAGAGGTTCTTACTGAAGAAGCGCTGAGAAAGACTTTTCCCGACTATGACGAAGCCGCCTATCTCGATAACAATCCTGACGTAAAAACAATGCTGGAGAACGGCGAGATTATCTCCGGCTGGGAGCATTTTATCCGGGTTGGCTGCATCGAAAAGCGGCGCTATGCGCTGAAGGCCCGGCAGAACGGAGGCGTAAAAGCCAAAGAAAAGATCGTGGATATTCTTTGGCTCGTCGAGCATGTCGCGCGTGAGATGGACACGGCGTGTGCGGTCAAAGCAATCATCGAAAAGCATTTCGGGTTGAAAGTCGAAATCAAGAATATCTACTATCACATCAATGAACTGCTGAACGATTACAACCCGCGCATTGTAGCAACGCCGTTTTTCTATAATGCGGGCGATGTGGCGATTAAGGACATGGTTGAGCGCTGGCCAGGCGCAGTGTTCTTCAATATTGCCTGGGAGGAAATCTTCTATAAAGGCCACGTAAAGCTGAAAGCACCGGCGGATGATTTCACCAGAAGGGAAGTCTATCATCACGCCTGGGGCCAATTTTACAAAGACTACCTCATCGAGCACGGAGTCCGGGAGGATTATATTTTTCTAAACGGCAATCCGGTCTACCAGCTCTACCTCCCGCCGTATTCAAGCTACTACAAGGGCAGAGCGGAGCTTGCTTCGGCTTACGGTTTAGATCCGGCGAAGCGCTGGGTCTTTGTGCCCGAGAACTACCGCTGGGCGTTTATCGACAACAACACCATCGCCTGGCGCGTAAGCCAGGGCGCAAACGCTCAGGAGCTGCTGAAGATGCGCGAGTTCGCGCAAGTTTCGCTCAAACATCTCTTGGACTGGTGCAATAAGCTCGGCGCACGCTCCGATGTTGAGGTAATCTTCCGGCCCAAGCCGGCAACGCATCAAAGCGATATGGAATTGTTTTTCCAGCAGATCGTGTCGCCCAGGAGATCGCCGAACCTGAAATTCATCAAGGCCGAGACCGTGCGGGAGTGGATTCTCGCTAGTGATATTGTCGCTTCGTCTTTCAGCACGACGCTCATCGAGTCGGCGATCGCCGGAAAGCCCATTGTGATGGCCGAGCCGCTGCCGCTTACCGAGGCGTTCGAGGCGGACTGGTATGAGTATATTACGAAGGCCTGCAATGAAGCAGATTTCATTTCGCTTTGCACAAACGGGGCAAATTGCTCATCGGCGCGCCTTCGCACCTGGGCTGTGCAGGAGATGCTCAGCCAGGGTGATCCGATCTTCCGCCTTGCGGGAGTTCTCGGAAACTTTGCCGAGCAGCGCAAAGTGGAGCTGCCGCAGCCAGTGCTTAATCCCCGGCCGCTTCTTTCCGGGCCGCGTCAGTATTGGGACCCGCGCACGCATGAACATGATGTATTTACGCCGGAAGATGTCTACGAACGAACCCAGCGCTGGGCGAAGATCATCGAGGGACGTTAGAGAATAGGCTGAGGCTGAGGCTGAGGCTGAGGCTGAGGCTGAGGCTGAGGCTGAGGCTGAGGCTGAGGCTGAGGCTGAGGCTGAGGCTGAGAATAAGGCCAACGCGAAGAAATAGGCAAAGGCTTTTTTCGCAGCAGCGACAATCTCTCCGCCGCAAAATTATGTTGGAGCTGGCTGTGAACTCTATTTCGGCATTGCCCCCACAAATAACTCGCAGAGCACAATATTGCCGGTCTCGTCACCCGGCGAGAATGCGTTCACAAAGCGACTTCCCGTCGAGCCGGTGAAACGGCAGAACTTCGCGCGGGGTCCCGCAGGCGGGATAGCCTTCGACGCCGAAGATGGAGAATTTTCGATTATGCAGCAGATCGTGCCGCACAAGTTCTTTGAGCAAGAAATCGCCCAATCCACCGGTGGGCGAATGATCTTCGAGCACATAAATTGCGGGAACTGCGCCAATAACTTTTCTCAGCCATGCCGGCTCAACGCGGTTGAGCCACGGCATATTGACCACCTTAAGCGAACGGCCTTTGAGCAGCAGCTCCTCACACGCATTAAGCGCCTCATGCAGCATCACCGGACCGTAAGCAAAAAGCACCGCGTCCTTGCCGTCGGCAAGCACACTTCCCTGCCCCACGGCAAGCTTGTAACCGGCGGGAAGCTCAACCAGGCGCGGAGACGGCCCGATAATCAGGCGAATCATGCAATTCTCGTGCGCGGTAGTCACGCAATACTCAGTGAGCAGCTTTGCCTCAAGCGCGTTGCCCGGCTGAACAATGGTAAAATCCGGCAGGGCGCCGAAGAGAGAAATGTCGCGCACGCTCTGATGCGACAAGCCGGGGCCCGCCGGGAGCAGCCCGGCATAGTGGCAGGCGTAAATAATCTTCGTCTTCTCGCACGTGTTGGTATAAATCTGCTCGTTCGCGCGAGAGGCGAGAAAACAGGCGAATGAATTCACCACCGGGAGAAAGCCCTGGAGCGCGAGACCTCCGGCCATAGAGACCATGTCCTGTTCGGCGATGCCGTCTTCGATAAAGCGCTCCGGATACTGCAGCTCGAATGCGCGCACGCGGCAGTCCGCAGCCAAATCGGCATCAAGCACAACAAGATCTTTTCTTGTTTTTCCGAGCTCAACAAGCGTCTGACCGTAAGCCTCAGCGACATACTCTTTGCTGACGCCGCTCGGGCCGTCGCCGTGGAGCGCGACAAGCTCGTATTGAACCGGATCGAGTCTAAGGTCTGCCGCTGTTTTATCGATCCGCCCGGCAATTTCCGCATAGCCTTTGGTAAATGATTCATCGTCCGGCGCGCCTGAGTGCCAGCGGTATAGCCCTTTATTGTCGGCAAGTGCCTGAGGATGTTCCATAAAAGAAACGCCGCGGCCCTTAATCGTATCCGCAATGATGATGCGCGGCTTGTCGGTTAGTGCCTTTGCTTTTTCGATTGTCTGCTCGAGCGCGCGGTAGTCGTGGCCGTCACAGCGCAGCACATGCCAGCCGAACGCCCCAAACTTTGCTTCCATGTTGCCGAGGTTCGTGATTTCCGTGATTTGCTTGTCTGACTGGAGTTTGTTGTGATCAACAATGACAATCAAATTGGTAATGTTCTGCTGCACGGCGGTTTGAAATGCTTCGTAGTTCTGGCCTTCCTGCAATTCGCCGTCGCCGGTCATCACGAAGACCCGTCCCTTGCGGCCAGCGATTGCTTTGGCGTGCGCCATGCCTTTCGCTTTGGAAATTCCCATACCGAGCGATCCGGAATTAGCTTCGATGCCGGGCACGCCCATCTCGGGGTGGCCATGCACTCCACCGAGGCGGCGCAGGCGCAGATATTGCTCTTCCGGCAAAATGCCGAGCGAGTAAAGCACGGAGTAAAACCCCGGCACATCATGGCCTTTGGAGGAAAAATATATATCCCGGTCGGGGTGAGCGATACCGAGGGCGGTAATGTTCATTTCTTCGTAGTAAAGGTAGGTGACGATATCGAGGCAGCTAAAGCTTGAACCGAGATGTCCAGAACCGGCGCGTTTGACCATCGAGAGCGTATTGGCGCGGTGCATGTCGCCCAGCAGCTCAAGTTTTTTATAGCGGTCGATCTTCGCTTGACGGATCCGCTCAAACTCGCTTCGCACAATCAACTTCAGCTCTACCATACTTTCTCCCTATCTCTTTCCCTTCGTGGCAATCCCCCTTTATTTAGTTCACCACGAAAGTCACACTAAACCGGCGGCAAGTCGAACGGCTTCTCCTCAACCGGCGGCAGGGAAGCCTGCCCAGTCTCCAGCAAATTCCGGCCATACTCCCAGTCAAACGGGTCATTCACATCAAAACCCTCTGCCCCTTGCGTAAGAAACGGCATGACCACCTCCCCGGCAATCGTGCGGCCTTCAAACACCACGCGGCTCCAGGCGATTTCCAGGCTCGCATTTTGCACAAAAACTTCCGGCAAAGCCGCATACTGGCTGCTGTGCCACGGCTGCTCTTTCGGCCCCAGCGGAAGCAGCGGAAACATCCGCCTGCCGCGGATGACCCACATCTTCCCCGGATGCTGCGCGCACCTTTCTACAGCGCGCAAGGAATCGACGCCCTGTTCCGCCAGAAACTCGCACCACGCGCGCTGAATCGTTTCCGGCTGCCGGAACGGACTGGTCGGCCGCAGGATACTGAAACAGTCATACCGCGCACCATCATCGCGCAGCCGCTTCAGCGTGTATTCTACCCACTCGATATCCGGCGAACGCTCGCCGGCGATCTCCGGCGGCCGCAGAAACGGAACTTCCGCGCCATAATGCCGAGCAATCTCCGCGTAGAGCTCCGAGTCGGTAGAAACAATAATTCTGCTGAAAATGCCGCTCTGCCGTGCGGCACTGATAGTATAGGCAATCACCGGATGCTCGCCAAGCAGCCGGATATTCTTGTCCCGCACACGTTTGGAACCGCTGCGCGCCGGAATCAAGCCGATAATGCTCGGGGTTTTCGCTGGACTCATAGCTTCTGCGGGTTGATGTTGAGATAGACGTCCTTAAGATTCGAGTAGATGTCCAGCGCCTCCGTCCCCGGCTCACGCGTACCGTTGCCGGAATTCTTCACTCCGCCGAAGGGCATATGCGGTTCGCTGCCGTAAGTGCCGGCATTGACGATGACCACACCGGTCTGAACTTTCTGCGTAAAAGCGAGCGCGCGGTGCACGCTCTGCGTATGGATGCAGGCCGTAAGTCCATACGGCGAGTCATTGGCCAGCGACAGCGCCTCATCGAAATTATCGACCGTATACAGTCCGGCGATCGGACCGAAAAATTCCGCTTGCGAAAACTCATCCGCCGGACTGATTTCCTCAACCAAAGTTGGAGCCATGTAAAAGCCGTCCCGGTGCGCCTCACCGGTCAGCCGGTAGCCTCCGGCAATAACCCTCGCACCATGCTCTTTGGCCCGCTCCACCGCCGCAAGCATGTTCTCCAGTTGCCGGACGTTGATT
Source organism: Pseudomonadota bacterium (assembly GCA_029555385.1). GTDB lineage: Bacteria > Bdellovibrionota_C > UBA2361 > SZUA-149 > SZUA-149 > JAKPSH01. Next base: position 46,367 of record JAKPSH010000152.1, on the reverse strand, counting down.
ACCGGACCGAAATCATCGTTGTCGGTGGGCCCAACTTTCAGCGCCTTAGTGCGCTCAAGCAGCCTGCGGCGGAAGTCCTCATAGACGGCATCAAAGACAATCAGCCGGCTTGCCGCAGCGCAGCGCTGCCCGGCGTTGCTGAAAGCGGAGAGCACCGCCCAGTGCACCGCCTGTTCGAGATCGGCATCGTCGCAAACAACAAAGGCGTTCTTCCCCCCAAGCTCCAGGGAAACCTTGGCCAGCCGCTTGCCGGCAATCTCCGCGATAAGCCGTCCGACTTCCGTCGACCCTGTAAAACTGATCACATCCACACCGGGATGAGCGACAAGCGGAGCACCTGCTTCCTCGCCCCAGCCCTGCACGATATTCAGCACTCCCGCCGGAAGCCCCGCCTTGTGCGCGACTTCACCAAAGATCCAGGCCGTAGCCGGCGTGTCCTCTGCCGCTTTCAGGACCGCAGTGTTTCCGCAAATCAGCGCCGGGAAGACTTTCCAGGCAACATTGGCAATCGGAGTGTTGGCGGCGATAATCAGGCCAGCCACGCCGGCGGGCTGCCGGATAGTCATCGCCTGGCGGTTCGCCATGCCGCTAGTCGTCGTCCGGCCGTATAAACGCTGACCTTCACCGGCATAAAAGAGGCCGAGCGAGATAGCTCCACCGGTCTCGCCCAGCGCCTCTTTCGGCGACTTTCCGGTCTCGAGCGCGACAACTTCCGCGATTTCGCGTTTGCACGCCTGCATGCCCAAAACTACTTGATGAAGGATCTCTCCCCGGCGCACCGGCGTCGTTCCGGCCCACTCAGGTTGCGCCTCTTTAGCCGCACCCACAGCCGCGTTGATGTCTACGCTTCGCGAGCGCGCGGCACGCGATAAAACTGCGCCCGAGTGCGGATTGCGCTTCTCCAGCCACTCTCCGCTCTCTGCCGCACACTGCTTGCCGCCGATCCAGTTCGGGATTTTTTCCGGAAATAGATGCTCTGTGCTCATTCCATCACCACGCCATCCAGCCGCCGTCGATCACCATGTTCGAACCAGTCATGTACGACGAAGCATCGGACATGAGAAAAAGAACAGCCCCGTTATATTCATCCTCTCTGGCCATCCGCCCGAGCGGCACTTTTTGACAGTAGTTCTCCAGGAACTGCTCGTCCTGGTTGTTAAACACGCCGGCAAAGGTCAAGGTATTCACGCGCACCCCCTGCTTAGACCAGTATGTAGCCAGGTAACGCGTCAGATTGAGCAGCGCCGACTTCGATGCAGAATAAGCCACCGGTTTGAAAAACTCGGCGCCCTTTTTCCGGCGGTAGTCGTAAATCCGCTGATCGGGAGAGACGTTGCCGTAAATCGAAGAGATATTGACGATCGAGCCGCGGCCGGCCCGGGCCATTTCACCGCCGATCACCTGGCAGCAAAGCATCACACCCTTGACATTCACCTCCATCACCTTATCCCACGACGCTTCGGGATAAGTTTCGAACGGCCCGTTTTCTTCCGCTGGAGCGTTTGGCGGCGAGTCAAGCGCGGCATTGTTTACCAGACCAAAAGGAGCACCCCATTTGCGCTTAACGCCGTCAAGAGCTTCCTCGATCGATGCACGCTTGGTGATATCAACCTTGCAAAAAAGAATGCTCGGATTGTTCTTCGCATCCCCGAAACGTGCAGCAATACGATCTTCGTCCGCAAGCGCATCGAAAACAGCGACTTTCGCGCCATTTTCGAGAAGCGTGAGACAAAACTGGCGGCCTAGCTGTCCCAGTCCGCCGGTAACAACAACAACTCTATCCTTAACGCTGAAATAGTCGGTTGGCATGGGCTCCCTTCATTATTCCTGCGGAAGCCGGTCGGACCGCCCTGCTCGCAGTCGTCTTGGCTACATTACCGCGGAGTCAGACTGCGCTGTCCCGGCTCCGGCAAGCGGCGAGGCCTCCATCCAGCCGTGCGCCCATTCCAAAAGATCGCATACTTCACGCACGGCGCCTTGTCCGCCGTCAGCCGTCGTAACATAACGGGCATCGGCGACAACATGCGGATGGCTGTCATGCACCGCAATGGGCAACCCTACCGCCTTCAGACAGGGCAAGTCATTGATATCATTGCCCACAAAGGCGATTTGTTCAAGGCCTATCTGCATCTCCCGGGCCAACTGCTCAAGAAGCTCGAGCTTGTTTTCCACGCTGTGACGGCATTCGATGCCCATCTTCTGGCACCGGGCAGCAACAACGCAATTCGGTTCGCTGGAGATAACCATCTTAGCGATGCCGAGACGATCGAGTTTGCGCAATCCAATGCCGTCGCCGCGCCAGCAGCTCACCGCTTCCGTTCCGTCCTGCATGGTGTAGACGGTATTGTCGGTGAATACGCCGTCGAAATCGAAGGCAACAAGACGGATTCCGGCAAGCAGACCAGCCAGTTCGCGAGCTCGTGCTTTTGCCGCAGCAGGACCGTAAAATTCAATCTGCATTGGCGGCGCGCTTCGCAAAGCGCCGGCAGGAATAACCTGAGCGGCGATACGATTTGCCTGCGCCGTTACCTGATCTACCGCGCGGATAATTTCCGCGCCTGGCTGCGCCGTCCCTTCCAGCATTTCGAAGGTAATATTGTCATCAGGCTTGAGAGCCGTTATCAGCTTCTTGCCGAGCACATTCTCTAACTCATAGGGCGGCAGGCCGTCGCCGGGAGATTTAAGCGCAATGTCGTCCATCGTCAGCACGCACCCCGGAACAAGCGGGCGGGCGGCAACGATCTTTTTCCCCATTTTCATGATCGGACTCTTTTCACCCGGATACTGGCTTTTCATTCCGTCGCCCAGCGCAGTGCGCGCCCGGCGCAGGTCGCGCACGAGTTTGCGCATACCAATCGGCTCGAGCGAAAAAGCCTGGTCGGTTCCTTTCCAGGTATGATTGAGCGTAAAATGCTTTTCTACAACACGCGCGCCGAGGACATAGGCGGCAAGCGCCATGGCAATACCGTTTTCGTGATCGGACAGTCCGACAAGCGCCTGCGGGAATTCCTTGCGGTAAGTCTCGATTACGCGCAGATTCAGCTCTTCGTGCGTCGCGGGGTATGCGGCAGTGCATTGCAGCAGGCAAATTTGCGAATTGATCGGCATCACGGCGTCATAGGCGCGGCGCACGTCATCCATCGTCGCACCGCCAGTGCTGATAATCATCGGTTTGCCGAATCCGGCAACATACTTAAGAAGCGGGGTATTCGTCAGATCGCCCGAGGCGATTTTATAAACCGGAATATCCAGTCCGGCGAGGAAATCCGCGCTGATGAAATCGAACGCGGTAGCAAACATGATCAAGCCGAGTTCGCGGGCATAAGCCATCAATTCCTGATACTCGGCAAGACCGAATTCGAGTGCTTCCCGGTGTTCGCCGTACGTCGCGCCGAAACTGTTTTCATTCTCATAAGGCTTGTTGTAGAGATCGGCGGTATATAGCGTACGGTTGTGCCGCTTTTGCAGCTTGACGGCATCGCAGCCGCATTCTTTTGCAGCAGCAAACATCTGCTTCGCCTTTTCAAGACTGCCTTGATGGTTGTGTCCGACCTCTGCGATGACAAAGCAGTCGCTGTTTTCGTTCAGCACGATGTCGCCGATTCTAAGCTGTGGAGACATAACCTTATTCCTCTGCCGCTGTTGTTACTTCCGCTGAAAAAGTCCCGCCCGCGGCGCATAGCGCATGGGCGGAATGAATTACAAAGAGGTGCGAGAATAAACGGTGTTACCCAACCGGAGAGATCCCGCATTTCCTATGTGATTAAGATGTAGTCCGTGCGGGGGAGGCTTCACCTTTTAGGGCAAAGAAGAGTCTGAAAAAAGAGAGTATTTTCAGAGGTATGGAGGCTGAGGCTGAGGCTGAGGCTGAGGCTGAGGCTGAGGCTGAGGCTGAGGCTGAGAATAAAGCCAAGGCGAAGATATAGGCAAAGGCTTTTATCGCATCCCGCGGCATCAGCCATCGCCTTCGTCTTCGCCTTATTCTTGGCCTCAGCCTCCGCCTCAGCCTCAGCCTTTCTTAAGAAAAACTCAAGTCATCATCTTAAAAACGTAAGGAGCCAGCGCATCTTTGATCTCATTTCGTCTCTCAGGAAAAACCGGGTTCTCAACGACTACATTCTCCCGCGCCCACTTGGAGTCCGGCTTGCAGAAGACCGACATGCAATCAATCAGCTCAGGGGAATTCCAATTCATTATCTCTTGCGCAATGCAGATAAACCCGCTTTTGCGGTTATTTAGCAACCTCGTACCGCACACCGTCTTTCCAGCCGCGGATCATCATTCCAAACTGCGCTGCACGGTTTTTCCAGCCTCTAAATCCAATCGTATCGTCCGGAGGACTCTCCGCCATCCGGTTCATTTGACATTCAAGTTCCCGTCCCGCACAGGCACTGAGCGCGGCAGAAATCTGGCGCAAGTGCGTATAAGCGAGGGCAGCCGCTTCAATATTTGCTCCGGTGCTTTTCGGATCTTTCTCCTTTAATCGCGCAAGAAACTCCGGCGAGACAGCGCCAAAACCAAGCACAAAGAGCCGTTCGAGCAGCTCGGGATAACCTTGCGTTACATTACTCGTAATTGCATTTTCGTTTGTCCCGATAAGAACTTCATATCCGATCGTTTTGACCGCCTTCAAAGTATTCAACAAATCTGGTTCATAGGTGATATTAAGCAGCGCTCCTGCGCCCCGGCTTCTGGCCGTCAAAACAAGAGTGCGCTGATCTTCTCCGGTGTTGTAATCCAAAACGACCATGTCGGGCGCTGCCTCTTTCGCCGTGCTGAGGCAGTTTTCTGCCGAATCAATGGACATTTTCAACATGCCGATCTTCGATATGCCGCGCGCCTGAAACAGCTTAACCATTAACCGGCAGCCTTCTTCAAAGTCGATAAACGACTTGAACGAGTACGGATTGGACTTAATAATCTCGGCTGTCCCCGCGTCGTGAACAAGCATCCTCCGGTTCTTAAGCGCAACCGGCGAAACGGCGGTGCTTACCGCCGAGAACTCCGAATAGAGAGCATCCACCTGGTCAAGGTGGATGAGTTTCTGTGCCGCTGAGACGCTCTTCGCCGTATCCAGCGCCGTGTCTTCGAAAAAGAACTCGACTTGTCTGCCTTCTCCGCGCAGCGTTTCGCGCGCGAGCTCCGCGCCAAGGCGCGTCTGCTGTCCCCAGTAGGCCATCTTGCCGGAGAGGTCGGTAATTACTCCAATCTTAATCGGCGCATCCGCTGCTGCGTCCGTGCGCGCAAGAATTAAAGCTAAGACAAAGCTGATTATCAAACCGGTCTGGCGCAGCGCCGGTCGGCACACGAGTCCTTCGGGAAGTTCGTACACTTCGTGGCAATCTCTCCTACAAAAATTAGCAGGAAGGACACGAAGAATGCTGCTATGGCTTTTACGCTTCATCACAATCTCTCCCCCTTCGTGTCCTTCGCGACCTTCGTGGCAATTTCTCTTCTAAAAATCACCACAAAGAACACGAAGGTGTCATTAAACTAGCGGGGGGCAGCCGAGAATCGATATGTGATGCTTTTCGGCGAGTTTCACAACCTCCGCCTCGTCGACGACCAGACACCGGCCTGCTTCCAGCGCCAGCACCCGCGCCTTCGCTTCAATCATTGTTTCGATTGTCTTCACGCCAACCGTCGGAACATCAAAGCGCATATCCTGGTTCGGCTTGGCAAACTTGACGACAACACTGCCCGGTCCTCCCAAGCTGCCGCCGCGAAGAATCGCCGCGTTTGTGCCTTCTACCGCCTCGACCGCAACAACAACGCCCTCCCGCACAACAACAACCTGACCGATATCCTGACCGCTCATTGCCTTGATTGCCGCAACACCCACGGCGATGTCCCCGCGTTCGTCTTCGCTCGGCTCAGTGCGCGTATAAAGCTCGTTTCGCGCAAGGCATTTCTGCAGATAGCACGTGCAGTCGATAATCGTAATTCCTTCAGCGGCAAGTTCGCCAGCGATGCCGCGCATGATCACATCATCTTTCGTGGAGCGCAGCTTCATCATCAGCGCTGCGCCGCGCAAGTCAAGCTTCACCTGGCCGAAGTGCTTCACACGGTTGATCCCGCCGACCATCGCCGCTTCTTTCACGCCGTTTTCTTTGAAGGCGGAGATAATCTTCCCCAATTCACCAACCTTGATCCAGACAGCGCGGCTCACCACTTGCTCTACTTCCGGCGCTGTTTCGCCGCGATGACAAACCGCGACAACCTCACGTCCGTGCTTCTTTGCTTCTTCGATAAAGCGCAAGGGGAATGTGCCGTTTCCGGCGATAATGCCGATTGGCGCAGCGTCTTTTGCGGCGTGGATTGCCGCCAGGTTGGAGTTGGCGTCTGCTGCCGGCGTTTCTTTTGCTGCCTCCGGCTTCGTTCCTGTTACAAAACGGGAAATCGCACCGAGCAGACTATTCGCTGTCACTGGCGTGCCGATCCCTTGGCGTCGATATGATGCCGCGTTCAGTAGCTGCGATAAAGTCGAGCATCGTCTTGATATGCGGCTTATCTGCCAACTCCGCGGGAAGTTCGGGAACTTTGCCGCGAATATGCCCGCCGCGCAGGAAAAGCAGGCGGTATGTTTTCTTGATGTCAGCAATCTGCTCCGTGGTAAATCCCGCACGCTGCAAACCGATCAGATTCAAGCCGCGCAAAAAACAACGATCCCCCTGCGCAATGCAGTAGGGCGGCACATCGTGGCCCACCATGGCCCCCGCGCTCAAGAACGCATAACTGCCGATGCGGCAGAACTGATGGATACCGGCCATTCCGCCGAGAATAACGTTGTTTTGAATCTTGACATGTCCAGCAAGACCGGCGGAATTCGCAAACACATTATTATTGCCGATTTCGCAGTCATGACCAACGTGCGAATTGGCCATCAGCAAATTGCCGTCGCCGATCACCGTGCGCATGTGTCCGTGTTCGGTCCCCCGGTGCAGAGTTACGCACTCACGTATCATGTTCCGCGCACCAACGATCAGTTTCGAGGGCTCATCCCGGAACTTCAAGTCCTGCGGCTTGGCCCCCAGGGAAGCAAACTGAAAGATTTCGTTTTCCGGACCAAGCTCTGTATGGCTTTCGATGCACACATGAGAATGAAGAACACAACGATCGCCGATTTTAACATGCGGACCGATCACCGAGTACGGCCCGATGCTAACTCCTTCTCCCAATTCAGCACCGCGATCAATAATTGCTGTGGGATGAATCAAACTGCTCATTGCTTACTCCTGCAGCACTTAAGCCTGCTTCCGTATGGGACCGCTTTCTGCTGCGGTCAGTACTCCCTCCACGGCCTTTTCGCCGTCCACTTCGCCGAGCGCCGACATACGCCAAATGCCCGAACGGCGTTTAATCAGCTCCATCTTTAAAGTCAGCACGTCGCCAGGGATGACTTCGCGCCGGAATTTCACTTCGTCAATCCCGGCAAACACGATCAGCTTCTCGCGGTCCGCCCCGTTGGTGCTCAGTTTAAAGAAAAGCACTCCGAGCTGCGCCAAGGCTTCGAGCATCAGCACTCCCGGCATCATGGGACGCCCCGGAAAATGACCGACAAAGAATGCTTCGTTGGCTGTTACGTTCTTATAACCGACAATGCGCTCGGCATCGGAAAACTCGGTGACACGATCCACGAGCAGCATCGGATAGCGATGCGGCAAGAACTCCATTATCTCTAGAATTGTCAGCGGCAGTTTTATTTCCATAGTTTCTACCAGTCAGTTATATCATTCAGGCATTGCCGTTACTTTCCGCCTTTCGAGTTGTACTGTTCAATCACCTTTTCCGTAATATCTGTTGATTCAGCAGCAAACAAAACTCCCTGAGCACTCTTCTCCAGAACCAGGGTATACCCATCGTTTTCGCCGATTTTTTCCACAACTTTGCGAATCGTCTTTACCAGGTCCGACACAATGGTCATATTCTTCCGGCGGAGCTGCTCTTTGGCATCCTGAAAACTGCGCGTTACTTCTTTTTCCATTGAAATAAGCTCTTCTTCTTTCTGTGTCCGTGCGGAATCATTAAGACTGTCGCGCTGCTTATCAAAGGATTTTTTCAGTGTTTCGTACTCGCTTTTTTTCTTGTCCACTTCCTCCTGCGCTTTTTTAACCTCGGTCTCATATGACTTCTGCGCTTTAACTCCTTCTTTGGAGGACGCGAGCACGCGCTGCATATCAACAACACCAATACGCACTTCGGGTGCGGCCCAAGCCGGAGCAACAAACACGAGCGCCGGCAATGAAATGAATATTACTGCGGCAGCGGCTAGTAACCCCGTAGCACGATCGGAAATTCTGATTTTCATAAATATTTCACTCAGTAAGGCAATGGTTTTCAAAAAGCGGCCAAATAGTAGCAAAAATGACCTAATCAGCAAATAGCTTGCGACCTACATCGGCGATCCGAAAGAGAAGTTGATATTCGATGCGCTTTCGCCCTCTTCACGATCAACCGGATAGCCGATCTCCAGCCGGATCGGCGCGATCGGAGAACGCCAGCGGATACCCCAGCCGTAAGCCTTGCGCAGTTCGCTTACTTCAATCGGAACATCGTCGTCGAATGCCTGCCCAATGTCATAGAACACTACCCCGCTCAAACCGATTGAATCAAACAGCGGGAAAATTAGCTCGAAATTTGTCACTAGCTGCTTGTTGCCGCCGTACACATCGCCGTCTTCATCTTTCGGCCCCAACTCACGGTAATCATAACCGCGCACAGAATTGATGCCGCCGGGAAAAAATCGCTTATACAGCGGGAAAGGCTCATCATTAAACGTATCGCCGTAGCCGTAATTGACGCGGTGTGAAAAGACAAACGTGCCGATTGTCGACTGCCAAAGCGGGTAGTACCACGTATTGGTCAGATTCGTCATCCAGAACTCTTCATCCCCTCCTAATCCGGCAATCTCAAACTTCGCCATCTGGCGCGAGCCTTTTTTAGGGTCGATCGGATTATCAATCGTATTGCGCACTATCTGCGGCACCACACTCGATGCGGTCGACTCTCCGCGCGAATCAATCACGAGCTGCGGCGCATCTTTGTCGACATCCGTAATATCAATACGCATCAGTTCGTAGCCCAGTGAGAACCGGACATCATCAAATACCTCCGGTCCGAGAAACCACAACGGATAGCCGACTGTAATTACACCGCCCATTTGTTCACGATCGTAGTCGCTGAAATCCCGTTTTGTCTTCAACAAATCAGTGCCGAAGGACCAGTTCGAATCGTTGACCCGCGGATTGTTATAGGACAGCACAAAATTCTCGCGCTTGTTCCCCAAATTGACATTAAGACCAACTGAATTTCCCGTGCCGAAAAGGTTATTTTCGCTGACCTGAGACGAAATGATAAACCCTTCGTCCGAACTGATTCCCGCCCCGGCACTGAACTGGCCCGTGGTGCCTTCACGCACGGCAACAGCTAAATCGACCTCGTTAGCGTTCAGTGCCGGCTCAGGGGTAAGCGTCACCTCATCAAAATACCCGAGACGCTGCAGCAGTTCTTGGCTGCGCTTAATTTTGGAGCTTGAATAAAGCTGCCGTTCTTCCACCTTCAGCGTGCGCCGGATCACGTTGTCTGAGGTTTTCTGATTGCCGGAAATAATAATACGGTTGATCTTAATCAGGTTGCCCTTGTCCACAACATAATTCACATTAACAGTCTTGCTCGTACGGTTGATGTCGGTCACCGGATCGACGTTGGTAAAGGCATAGCCGACATCCGTAAATTTATCGGACACCTTAAAGGTGTCTTTGCGCAGTTTCTCTACGCTGAACGTGTCGCCCTCTTTGCTTTCGATTCCATCAAGGGTTTTATTGACATTGCCCTCGACCAGAGCGCCACTTGCTGTAATTTTTCCGAACTGGAAAACTTCCCCCTCCGTGATTTTAAACGCAACGCGCAGCCCGTCCTCCGTCTCTTCAACAGCCGGTTCGCCGATCTTAACGTCCACATGGCCGTTATTCAGATAATACTTGGTGAGTTCACGAACATCGTTTTCCAGGTCTTCTTTCTTCACCACACCGCCGCCCGTCGCCCACGAACTCCACCATTTATAGCGCGAAGTCTGAATCAGGCCGTCGAGGTCACCGCTGTCCACTTGCTTATTCCCCTCAAAAACAACCTCGCGAATCAACTTCTTCATCCCTTCGTTTACAATAAAAGTCACATCGACTTGGTTCTGTTGGACCGGCGCGACTTTGTATTCAATCTCCGTTCCGTAATAGCCTTTGCTCTGGTAATGCTTCTTCACTTCTTCGATGCCGGAGGCAATCTTGCGTTTGTCCAGGAAGCGCTTGCTGCTCACATTGAGCTTTTCCAAGAAAGTATCCGCAGAGAGCTCGTCTGCTCCTTCCACTTTTATCTCACGAATTGCCGGCTTCTCCGTGAGCACAAAAATAACGTGAACGCCAGCACCGGAAGCCCGCTGGCGCACAGCTATTTGTTCGAAAAAACCAGTGCGAAAAATTGCTTTGACATCTTTATCTACAGTATCCGCATTGAGCGGCTTGCCCACTTGCGTGGCAACTTCGAGGAGAATTGTCGAGTCATCGATCCTGGAGTTTCCTTCAACAGATACTTCGGTGACCATCTGCTGCGCGTCTGCCTTTGATGCCCCGGCGGCAAACAGCATGACGAATCCCATACCGGTAAGCAAAAAAGCGGCGTTAATTGACTTTTTCACGTTCGATAAGCCCCTTTGGTGTAAGCTCAACTGTCCGATCCATAATTTTCGCCAATTCCAGCGAGTGTGTAACAACAATAAGCGTAATTTTTTCCTCCTCCTGCAGCCGCTTCAACATTGCGCTCACTTCACCACCAGTGCGCAAGTCGAGGTTGCCCGTTGGTTCGTCAGCAAGGATCACTCCCGGATTGGCCGCAAACGCCCGCGCGATGGCCACACGCTGCTGTTCCCCCCCGGATAATGCGCCCGGACGGTGCTGCAGCCGGTGCCCTAATCCCAGCCGATCAAGCAGCTCCTTGGCCCGTTCTTGCGCAGCCTTCTTTTTTATTCCCTGAAGCAAAAGCGGCATGGCGACATTCTCAACTGCGTCAAACTCCGGCAGCAAATAATGCGACTGAAAAACAAAACCAATATTCTTTCCGCGAAAATCGGCAAGCGCCTGGCCCGACGGCGGCAGCGCCGATACCTCTGTATCGCCGAGCGTGACCGAGCCGCCGACCGGCTGTTCTAAAGTTCCAAGCACATAGAGCAGCGTCGTCTTGCCGACTCCAGACTCTCCGGTTATCGCCAGAGAAGTCCCAGATTCAACACACAGATGCAAGCTGCGGAAAACCTCGATAATCCGCCCGGCGTCGTTGAATTCCATTGAAATATCTTTTGCCTCAATGCGCACCGCCCACCTCATTCGAAACGCAGCGCATCCGCGGGCCGGAGCCGCGCGGCGCGAAATGCCGGATAAATTCCCGCCGCTGCCGTGATGATCAGCGCCGAAAACGCAACAAGCGCGAAGTGCTCCGGATACATATGCACGGGAAGCTCCTTCAGCGAAAACACCTTCTCATCCAGAGGAAATCCGTACTCGCGAAGCCCAATGCAGCCGAGGTATCCGAGAATACTGCCCAAGGTAATGCCCAGCAGTCCGATAACTGTCCCTTGAATCAAAAAAATCTTTAAAATACTGCGATCGGCCGCACCCATTGATTTAAGAATCGCGATATCACGCTGTTTCTCCATCACGACCATGACCAGTGTGCTGACGATCGAAAAACTCGCCACCAAGCAAATTAGCAGCAGCACCAAGAAATACACCCGCTTCTCCAGCCGCATCGCATCCCACAACGGCTTGTTCTGCGTTGTCCAGTCACTCACGCGGTATGGCGAATCTTCCCCTCCCAGCACAGCAAAAATCTGCGCCGCTACCTGGCGGGCTTTGAACCAATCACGGACCGAAACTTCGATGCCGGATACACCACGGCCTAACCCGAAAAAGACCTGCGCATCATCAAGCGACATGTAGGCCAGACCGCTTTCGTATTCCATCAAACCAGAACTGTAATACCCGACAACTACGGCGCGCCGGAGCTTGGGAATGAGCCCCTGCGGCCCGGCCAGAAACTGCGGCGCAAACAAGACCACCGGATGCATATAAGGCAGCGCGAGTGAATCACGTAGCGCCCGGCCGACAATCAGCGGCGGGAGAGAAACATTGTCCAATGTCCCATCCGGACGTTCAACTTCGATATGCGCCGGTTGAAAGAGGTCTTCGATTTTTCCAGCACCAAGCAGCTTTCCGAGTTTGCCGCGTGCAGCTTCATCGTCGGCCACACCGCGAATCAACAATCCGCGGGCCCCGCCCTCGGTAGAAATCATCGCTTGATTATAAGTAAACGGAAAAACCTCGGTGACACCGGCGACTTTGCGGATCTCCGCAATCACCCGTTCATATTCCGTAATATCTCCGTCAAAGCGCCGCACGACGATGTGCGCATTGGCATCGACAAATTTCGCCTGAATCTCCTCTTCCAGTCCGGTCATTGCAGCAAGCATGATATTGAGCACCATCACGCTTAACGCAACACCAAGCACAGAAATCACGGTAATGATCGAAATAAAGACTTCTTTACGCTTGCTGCGCAAATACCGGAAGGCAATGAATGGCTCAAATGCGAATTTCATTACTCCGCCGCAGAATCTCCAGCCGCCTCAACGGGGCGCATCGTGGGAAACAATATTACGTCGCGAATGCTTGCCGATGAAGTAAGCAGCATGACTAGCCGGTCGATGCCGATGCCCTCGCCCGCCGTAGGCGGCAGTCCGTACTCCAGCGCGGTGACAAAATCCTGCTCCAGCCCCATAGCCTCCTCATCCCCTTGACGCTTGGCTTCAAGCTGCTCTTCAAAACGGGCCAGTTGATCGTCGGGATCGTTCAGCTCAGAAAACGCGTTGGCCAGCTCCATCCCGGCAACCATCAGCTCAAAACGGTCGACAAAGCGCGGATCTTTTAAGTTGGGACGGGCAAGCGGAGAAATGCTTTTCGGGTGCTGGGTGATAAAAGTAGGATTGACAATTTTACCTTCGACGTAACGGTCAAAAATCTCAAACAGGGCCTTGCCGTAGTCAGTATAATCAAGCAGATCATCGTAACCAAGCCCAGACGCGCACTGCTTGACACCGGCCAGTGTATCCAAATCGCAGTCACGCGAGACGCCGCCAATTTCGTAAATGGCTTCGGCCATCGTAAGACGCTTCCAGGGACGCGAAAAATCGACAGACTTGCCGTCGTATTCCACACACATCGAACCATTTACTTCCGCGCACAGTCCGGCAATCAGCTCTTCTGTCATATCCATCAGAGTTTCGTAGGTCGCGTATGCTTGATAAAACTCCAGCATCGTAAACTCCGGATTGTGTTCTGTTGAAATGCCCTCGTTGCGAAATACGCGGCCAAGTTCGTAAACCCGCTCAATGCCGCCGACAACGAGCTTCTTCAGCGGCAGCTCGAGCGCAATGCGCAAATGCAAATCGAGATCGAGCGCGTTGTGATGAGTCACAAAAGGTCGTGCGGCTGCGCCGCTGGCTACCATGCTCATCACCGGCGTCTCCACCTCGACATATCCCCGCTCGTTGAAAAAACGGCGGACACCGGCGATAATTTTCGCCCGGGCCAGAAAGGTCTTCTTCACCTCCGGGTTTACAATCAGGTCGAGATAACGCTGCCGGTAGCGCAGCTCAACATCGCGCAAACCATGCCATTTCTCCGGCAGCGGATGCAGGCACTTCACGAGCAGGCGTATGGATTCCGCATGCAGACTTGGCTCACCAGTTTTTGTACGAAACGTATGTCCCCGGGCTTCAATGATGTCACCGAGATCGAAAGTTTTGAACGCGGTGAAACTTTCCGCGCCGACATCATCAAGCCGGACATAAATCTGAATCTTTCCTGACTGATCCTGCAGATGGCAAAAAGCCGCCTTGCCCATCAGGCGCACAGACATCATTCGTCCACATACCGTGATACGCCGCCGCGCATCAGGCGAAAGCGCTTCTTCGTCTGCGGCACTCTGCACAGCCCCAGCGCAAGGCACCACCTCCCCAACATCGTTCGGATACGGGTAGTCCGCCTCGCGCAGCTTGGCTAATTTATCCCGCCGGACTTGTTCCTGTTCACTCAATTCTTCAGACATTTGCCCGCAACCAATATGCAGAACCCCACCAGGTCTCAAACATTACGCATTAAACCGCCGCCGATATTGCCCCGCTCTTTGATGCTAAAATCAAAAGAACAATGACTTGGAGAGAATGCCCAAGAAATCTGAAAAGCTACCGTAGGCGTCAACTTTTTTGTCCGGCTTCCGCTATATCACAAAGCTTCACTCGTTTATAGACGCCGTCCGGACTTAATCCATCAACGGCATGCCGCACAATGCAGTTTATGCCTTCCGCCGCGCAATATGGGAGCGAACCGGACGATATTTCCGATTATCCCGCTTGGGTTTTTAAAACTTTTACGGCCAACCCATCGCACTACGCTGTCCTCGGCGAACTTTAATTTTGATCAATAAGCACAACGCATACTCTGACTATCTACCAGAGAGCAACTTTGTGTTAAGCATGCAAAATGCGTTTCTATGCTGCACTGCACGCGGCGTCATCAGCCGTCAAGTCAGCCGCCCTCTGCGGCGCAATGCTATGGCTCTTGGTCATGACGAACTTCGGCAGCGCCTTAGCGCAAACACCGCCTGCCGGGCAGCCGCAGCCGCTCCATGTGCTGGTAATTCACTCCTACCATGCGGGCTACGGCTCTTCTGACGCGGTAATGAAGGGCATCGAGAACTCTTTTCACGGCGCAGCCGAAGAAGTCGAGTTGTTTATCGAATACCTGGATGCCAAGAGATTGCTTGATCAGTCATATCTCGAGCAGCTCCACCGCATCCTCGCCTTCAAATACAGCCGCCTGCGCATCGACTTGGTGATCGCTTCTGACAATGATGCGCTCGAATTTATTCTTAAAAACCGCTCAACTATCTGCGCGGAGAAACCTGTCGTCTTTGCCGGAGTCAGTGATTTTATGCCGAGTATGCTGGCGGGTCAGGCCAACATCACGGGTGTTGTTGAAGCCTCAGAATACCGGGCAAATATCGAACTCGCCCAAAAAATCCTTCCGCACCTGACCGAAATCGTGGTCATCAGCGATCGCACGACAACAGGGCGCATTCACGAAACGGCCTTTCGCAAGACAGCCGGACAAATGCCGGGACTCCCGCGGATTACTTACTTGTCCTTTTCGGACTTTCTCTTGCCGGAGCTGCTCGAGCGTCTGAAACTGCTGCCCAGCACCGCAGCGGTTATGCTGCTTCATCATTCGGTTGATCGCGACGCCAATACCTATACCAATAAACAGAGCATCACCGCGATTACTTCCGCCGCGCCTGCTCCTGTGTTTGTCCTGACTGAGGATCGTGTTGATTATGGCACGCTGGGCGGACGCGTGGTCAGCGGATACCTGCAAGGCAAAACTGCCGCAGAGATGGCGCTGCACATACTGCGCGGAGAGCCAATAGAAACGATCCCTGTTTTAACGGACAGTCCGAATCGCCACGTGTTTGACTACAATACCCTGGCACGCTTCGAAATCCCGTTAAGCTATCTTCCGGCTCACAGTAAAATAACAAACCAGCCGCGCTCGTTTTATGCACGGAACAAAACTGCGGTTTGGAGCGTTTGTCTCACTATTCTCATTCTCAGCAGCGCGGTGCTGGCACTTGCTTTAAACATCTTGCGCCGCAAGCGCGCCGAGCACGAACTTGTTGAACAGCGCGCGAAGCTGTCCAGCACTCTGCAAAGCATTACCGACGGTGTTATCGCGGTAGATAGAAACAAGAAGATACTGCTGCTGAACCGCGCCGCAGAGCAGCTTACCGGCTGCAAACAGGAAGAAGTTGCCGGGCAGGCGATAAGTTCGCTTCTCACGGTAAAAGATGAGAGCACTCGCCAGCATTGCGCCCATTTGCTGGCCCGTGTGCTGGAATCCGCCGAGACCGTGCCCCACAACCGCTGCGTCTTTGTCCGCCGCGACGGCTCCGAACTTCTGGTGTCTGTCAGTGCAGCGCCGATCAAGGGGGGAGCGAGCACTGTCGATGGCGCGGTGATTGCGTTTCGCGACATTACCACTGAAGCCCGGGCGCAGATGGAACTGGAAAGAGCGGCGCGTCTCGAGTCCGTCGGCGTGCTGGCTGGCGGCCTGGCGCACGATTTCAACAATCTGCTCACCGCTATTGCCGGCAATGCCGGCCTGGCGCAGAGCGCGGTTGGCGCAGGAAGCAGCGACGACGCGCGGCGTTATTTAAGAAATCTCGAAACGGCGTCCATCCGCGCCCGCGAGCTCACACAGCAGCTGCTGACTTTCGCCAAAGGGGGAGCACCAGTCCGGAAATTGACGGCGCTTGCACCGCTGCTGCATGATGCCGGTTCCTTTGCGTTGGCCGGTTCGCACAACCGTCTGCATTTGCAGGTTGACAGCCTGTGGCCGGCGCATGTTGACAGCGGACAAATCACGCAAGTGCTGCATAACCTGCTGATCAACGCCGATCAGGCAATGCCCACTCCCGGGCAGCTAGTTCTGCGCGCTGAGAATGTCATGATGGATCACTCGCACAGCCTTCCGCTCTCTCCGGGTGCATATGTAAAAATTTCGATCATCGACGAAGGCGTCGGCATGCCCCCGGAAATGCTTTCACGCATTTTCGATCCCTTCTTCACGACCAAGCAGCGAGGCAGCGGCCTCGGCCTTGCCTCCGCCCACTCCATCGTCAAAGCTCATGACGGCTGCATCACCGTGAATTCCATTCCCGGCCGCGGCAGCATCTTCGCGGTCTTCTTGCCGGCCCAGCCGGAGGCGGCTTGCGAAGCAGGCAATGCCGCCGAGGCGAGGCCGCCAAAAAAGTCACTGCGGGTGCTCGTGCTCGAAGACGATGCAATGATCCGTGAAGTGCTGACGACCATGCTGGAGCGGCTGGGACATTATGCGATTGCCGCCGAGGACGGGACAACGGCGCTGGCCCATGTCGAGTCCGCGCTCGCCGTAAATCAACAATTTGATTTGGCAATATTAGATCTCATCGTGCCTGGCGGAATGGGCGGGGCCGAATTGCTTAAAACACTTAATGAACGGGGCATCACCCTTAAAGCAATTGCCTCGAGCGGGTATTCAACTGATGCTGTCATGTCCGATCATCAGAACTTTGGTTTTGCCGGAGTGCTGGCTAAACCTTACCGCATGGATGACCTGGAGGACCTGCTGAATAAGATTGCTTAATTCAGCGGATGGATCTCGAGCGGTTTGTCCAGCGCCAGACCGAGCTCGCGCAAGAAATCATAGACATGCCGCAGCGTATGCGCTTCAATAACTTGCCCCAGATGGCCGCCGGAAAGCCACTCAATGCGCGGCTTCTGCCAATGACGCCAGATTTCTTCCGGCTGCGTGCGCGGCACGATATCGTCGCCTACTCCGGCTAAAATCATCCGCCGCTTCAGCTCTACTTTCGGCGCATAGCTCAGCGGACAATGCACCGCATAAACTTCGCTCAGACTCTCCGGCGACAAACACCGGAGCGTTTCCGCGTCAAGGTCCAAAGGAACATGATTGTGCACAGAAAGAAGCACCTCCGCAATTTCCGACATCGAGACCAGCGGTGAAATAAGAATGGAAAACGCGAGTTGATCAAGCGAAGCCCACAGCGCAGCCGTGTAGCCGCCGAGACTCAGCCCCATCACACCGACCGGCTTGCCGTTTTCCTGCTCCAGCCATTTCGCAATACTGCGCAGCTCGGAAATGGCCTGCCCGAATCCTTCGTTAGTCCGCGCAAAGTTCAAACTGGGGAAAAGTGAAGCCTGCTGCTGGCACGATGGAATACGCCGGCCGTGATAGGGCAGCTCATAAACAAGCACATCGAGGCCCAGCCGGTAGAAATAGCCGGGAACAAGCGTAACGGCGCTCAAACGGCTGTCGCCCATCATCCAGCCGTGGATCGCAATCAGCGTGCCGAGGCTTTCACCTCGCGGATGCCGCCAGCAGCGCAAATACGCTGTTTTGTTCTCGCAGCAGCGCTGAAACTCGGCGGCAAAGGGCTGATAGTTTGGTTGGTAATCTGTGGGGAATGCCAGGTCGACAACCTCGCCGCGTGAAAGCGGGTAGGGCGCCGAAATTTGCATTTGCGGCACTCGCTCCGGCGGGCGAAAGAAGTCTTCGCTGTGCTGTTGGAATTTTGCGCTCCGGTAATAATCCACGGCAGCTTGAATGCCTGCCGCATCGCTCTCAAACACCGCGCCATTTAGGGAAGCTGCCGAAAATTTTCCAGCAATTCTGCTCAGGGCACGTGTAAGCTTTTGTTCGCCAAGAAGGGTGAAACTCTCCCAGCTACTGAGCTTCGTCTCGCCAAGAACCACACTCGCGCCGGAACTAAGCGGAGTCTTCTTAAAACTACAGCCGCCGCCTGCCTCCGCAGCGCTCCGGCAAGGATTACTGACGAAAAAAACCACGACCAACACCTAATAACTTGTCAAGACAACTACTTGCGCAGCCTTTTGAGCGGCCTATCTCAAGGGGAGCGCAAAAAGAACAAACGTTCTAATTACTATAATCGGCGTGGCAGAAATAAATGTTTAGCGGGAAAAGAGATTAAGTTCATCTTCAGCCACAACAAAAAGCTACCATCATATAACGAATGCTCAATTTAAAGAGATTTCTCTGGTCGCACCCAAGGCAGAGATCCTGTAGACCCTCTTTTAAATTAAATCGCCACCTTCCCCAGAATGCTACTCGAAGTCTGTAGACTTATAGTCATCTAACGTTGCAACATTTTCTCCCGACAATAACCATGATTTTTATTCGTTGGATAATATGTCGCAAAATCATAACCGTCTTCGCAAGGTTCTCGCGAACAACATTAAGCGATTTCGCAATGAGAGAAGTCTTTCGCAAGAACAACTCGCGGAGGCTTGTGGCTTGCACCGGACTTATGTCGGATCGGTTGAACGCTGTGAACGAAACGTTACACTTAGCACCCTTGAGATCCTCGCCAAAGCACTCGGTCTTACTGTACCGCAACTCTTAACTGATTTTGGCGATCACCGATGATTTTCCTACCGGACAAGCTGAGTCGATATGTTAAAGCAATCGCCGAGAGCGGACTGTCTATATATGATACTATCGAAGTCGGTCACCCAATATTGTGGGTACCGACCCTGGAACTACAAGAGATCCTTAGCTTGCGAATGAGAGGAACCTACCTGCGCGGACTTCCACTACGAACTCGCTCTAAAGTCATCAAACAACGAATCTGTCAAGCACTTGGTTATCCAGTCCCCAGCACGTTCAAAAAAACAAGACCTCGATTCCCCGGACAATGTTTCGATACCTACGCTCAGAAATCTAACAATCTTCAAATATGGAACGAGGAACTTGAGGCAAATCGAAGGTATGTGCTTTTACGAGTGTCCCCGCACGATCAAATAATAAGCGTAAGAGTGGTGACAGGTGCGGATTTAGCTCTGCTTGATACAACCGGTACGCTCACACAGAAATACCAAGCACGATTAATCCGGGGACAGGAGGCTGCCGAACTGGTTACATCCATAGACACCAATAGATTAGCTGGCTTGATTAGGTCGGACTGCAAAGATCCGCCTGCTGGACTTTCCCCAATTGTTTATCCCTGTATCGATTACTTGAAGCCAATTTCTCTGATTTTTGCGTGTCTCCAAACCCTAGTCGGCACAAAGTTCAATATCAAAGGTCATGATCAAGAGCGAAATCGCGGCGCAGCCTTACATCGTCTGATTTGCCAAAAACTTGGTTATTCCATTTATCAAGACGATGGGCGTTTTCCAGACATCCGCAACCAACTACTTGAAATCAAACTCCAGACTTCGCCAACGATTGACCTGGGACTAGTAAGTCCGGACAGCACCGACCCCCTCGATATCCCACAACTAGCGCACCAGCAGATAAGACATTGCGATGTGCGTTATGCGCTATTCTACGCTGTGAGTGATGCGCGGACAATCCGGTTAACTAATTTTTATCTGACAACCGGTGAGGAATTTTTTCGGCGGTTTCCGCAGTTTCAGGGACGGGTACTTAACAAGAAACTTCAGATTCCACTGCCTTCAGGATTTTTCGCCGGTTAAGCCGAATGAACTCCAAACTAAATTGTTGATTTCTCGCTCTTCCTTTGAAGTATCTGCATGCAATTTATTAGCATATATGAACTTCGCTAATTCTATGATACCTTGCGCCATAGCCGTATCAGGGTCCGGCAAAGGGAACTTCTCAACGTATTGTGTAATAAACCTCCTGCGTCCGGCATACAGCTTATTGTTAAAGCTATGGTCATAGAACTTCTCGATAAAGCTGGAATTTCCAACAGCCAGCGCGAGCCATAACAAGCGTTCTTCGATTTTACTCCGGGAAACCATCCAGTAACAGTCGCCATTTACCACAGCATCACTCTCATCCATCCAGAAGATGGGCGTCTCAGAGATATCCCACCATACGAGTTTCGTGCGGTACCAAGTGTTAGGATCGTGCGGAACCCAAATCTCAAACCAATTACGCCCCGCTTCGTTAACATACTTGCGCCTTTCCAGTACGGCCCTATGGCTTTCCAGATAGTGCTTTGCTCGCGGGTACTGGCTAAGATTAACTGCTTGGCGCTTTCCGTAACGTACTTCATGCGGGTATAAAATATGCTTGGGCGCGGAAAGAGCATTGGCCCTGTATCTTTGCGCATTATGATGTGTAATAAGCGGTCTAAGCAACTCGGGACGATTCTGTTCAGCAAGTTGGTCCCAGTCATTGCGAATAAATACATGATCCGCCGTCGTCTTAACGCCAACTCTCAGCTTCCCCACCTCTGAAAACGTTGCCCAAGTTTTGCTTCTTACTTTTTCGAGCCACTCGTCAACAGCCGCCGTTGATACGCGCCAGATATCATCCTGGCGTACCGAATCAGCCAAGATTCCCTGCGTGACACGAAAGCAACGGCCGCCCGTCGTAGAAACAACTCCATCCTGCCGCAACGCATCAAACACATTTGCACAATATTTTGCTTCTCTTTCTCCATTACATGAATACACGGAAGTAAATTGGCTCTCAGCATGAATGTCCCCGATATGCTTCTTGCGTAAAACAAGCACCGCCGGGAGAACAGCGGCCTCAAAGACTTTTGTATCGCCAAGGTCCCAAATATGACAGATATCAAATCTCTTACGGATTTCCGACCGGATGCTTGCGCCCGAGCGAGTGGTCATGAAACGGTTGGACACGATAATTCCCAACACCCCTCCTGGACACATCGTAATCGCGATTGCGCGAATGAAAGCATAATAAAGATCCACTCTGCCAGACAGACCGAAACGTTGAGATAAATTTTGGGCTACGCGGGCGCCCATTACTTGGGTTCTCACGTAAGGCGGATTGGCAATAACAATATCGAATAGTTCGCTGTTAGGTCTATCGAGCACGAATAAATCCTTTTGCGCTCGATCCGTATCGTCAAAATGTTTTGTTACATGCTCCAGAAAATCACCTTGCTGAAGGTGAAGTCCAACACCGGGGAATTCTTTTTTTAGTCTGCATTGTGCTGCCGCAATTGCTTCACTACTAGTATCGAAACCATGTGCCTCAATACTGCGGTAACCCGTTTTATAAAGCTGGTTAATAAGCGCCACAAGTAGCCCACCATCTCCAATTGCCGGATCGAGGATTCTAAAGGATTTGCCAACACAAACTCGGATCCTCGATAACATTTCCTTAGCAACAAACTCCGCAAGGTCTACAGGTGTATAATGTACTCCATCTGCCTTTCTCGGACATACCGACTGATAACGAGATTCGCCCGGAGACAAATCGCACGAACTCGAAACTTCATCTTTCGTTGCGCTACTTATAGTCATCTTAAGTAAATTACCTCAACTTTAGGACAATTGCCAGTCATACTGAATGAAGAGAATACTCTTGTCTCCACCGATGCACCGCAGATGTAAGTACCAACGATCTCTAATTATCGCACGAGGCGCGTCATTTGTTATCAAAAGATGCCTCCTGTAAATTGATCTAAAAATCCAAAGTTGTTTAGTAATTTCTCCAAGTTACTACTCAATCGATCGAATGACGCCACCACAATGAAGTTTGTCTAACTTGACTTGCAGATCCAACTAGGCCGAATCGCCAGTTGAGCCGCGTGGCCGAAAAGGAACATCACCACACCGAGCCAAATTACGGGGAAACTCAGATAATCGGCGAGAACCAGCTTCTCGCCATAGACGAGCACGGCAAGAAGCAAAGTCAAAGTGGGGGCTAAATACTGCGCGACGCCAACGAACTTAAGCGTAACAGCGGGCATGCCTTGAGCAAGCAGCAGCAGCGGAAGTGCTGTGACCGCGCCGGACATTACAAGCAAAGCAGACTCCCACGGTGAGCCGCCCCAAAACGCGCCGCCGGCAAATAATCCGCGTGAGTGCACGATCATCGCAGCTGGCACAAGCAGGAGCATACATTCAAACAACAACCCGGCTATGGCCATGACACCCGAGCGCTTGCGGAAGAACGAATACAGCGCAAAAGATACAGCGAGAACCAGCGCAACAGATGGAAAGCGTCCCAGTGCGAACGCACGGAGCACAACTCCGGCAGCCATCATCACCAGCGCCGCCCGTTGATGCCCGAGCAGCTTCTCCCCGCAAGCCAAAGAGCCAAGCAACACAGTAAGGACCGGACAAATTATATATCCTAAACCCGAAGCAACAAGCTCATTATTAATCATCGCCCAAATATAGACGTACCAGTTAACACCGAGCGAGAGTACCGCACCACAGGCCATCAGCAAAGCGCTGCGCTGCCGCAGTGCACTAAATGCAGTGCCCAACTGCCCGCGTGCCGCGAGCATGAGCCCAAGCAGCACCACCGACCACAGGATACGGTGAAAAAGAATTACTTCCGGCTCAACACGAAAAAGCAGCCGCCAATATGCCGGCAGCACGCCCCATGCCGCAAACGCTGAACACACAAGAAGGCCGCCTTGTTCTTTTGTCATCACTATTGTCTCCTCTTACGTTGCCGTCCCATCGTCCGTATCGACCCGCGCCCCACAACGCACCGCGGCAAGTCTTCCGGTAACCTCTTTGAGAATTTATTTGCCTGCCGATGAGGACACTAAGTACGGATTGCCCTCGCCACAAGACACTTCTGAAATTTGCCGAAACAGAACAAAGGTCTTTCTTTTTTCATCTCTTTCGCGTGAGGCAGCGCCAGAATGCGGCCTGGCCCGCCCGCTTTGCCCAATTCGGCGAATCATCGGGCAAGCAATCTTATTTTTGCGGAAAAATCAGCGGCACCTTGCGCTCCGTTGACAACTGCATGATCGGTGGTTAGCTGAAACGAGTCAGAGCAACCGCACATTAAGGGCCTAAGTCATGACGGCATCAATGGATCTTTTCGACCGGCGCATTCTTTTTGAACTGGACTGCGATTCAAGACGCTCGCTTTCCGACATCGCTCGCAAAGTCCGCCTGGGACGGGATTTGGTCTCGTACCGCATCGAACGTCTGCGCCACGCTGGCATTCTCAACAAGTGCACAGTGATGATTAATCCGTACAAGCTCGGCCTGACGGTATATAAGACCTACCTCAAACTTGATGCGAATAAGGGCCGGTGGAATGAATTTGTCGCCTATCTGGACCACTGCCCCTACACCGCTTGGCTTGCCGAATGCTATGGCAAATGGGACGTTATCTGGTGCGTTTATGCCCGTTCGCCCAAAGAAGTCTACGATTTGCAGGACCGGCTGTTTTCTGATTTCCGAGACATTATTCTTGCTTATAATGTTTGCACACTGGTTAATTACTGGTCCTTCCCGAAAAAGCATTTAATCGGGCAGTCTGCGGGCGAGGTGCGCGAGTGGGCCTTCAGCCTTCCGGAGTTTACCTTTGGCGCAACGCCGCTGGAGCACAGGCTTGATGAAATTGAATACGGCATAGTTCAGCTTCTCGGTGAGGATGCACAGCAGAGCTGCGTTGAGATAGCAAAGCGCCTTGGCACAACCCCAGCAGTGGTAAAGTATCGAACGGAAAAGCTAGAAGAGTTAGGAGTGATTAATGGCTACCGTGTGGACATTGACCGTTCGGCCCTGGGCATGACGCTCTTTCGCGTACAAGTGTTTCCACGGGAGTACGACGCCGCGCAGGAGCTCGAATTCCATCGCTTCTGCCAGTCTCACCCACAGATCTCCTGCTATGAACAACAGCTTGGCGACTGCAAACTCGAGTTTGAAGTCGAAGCACATGACTATGCCGGATTCAGTACGGTAATCGACGATGTGCGCAGCCGTTTCTCCCGGTATTTAAGAACGGTTGAATACATGATGGTCCGTAAAGATTACTTTCACCGCACTCCATGCAGTGTTTTTGTGAGCGAAGCACACGACGAAAACGTGCTTCAGCCGCCGGCCGATTATCCCGCCTTGCTTACAGCATAAAATTCGGGCTGTTTATCATTTGCCTGGATGCCGCATCATTGATTGACCATCATCCGTTTTCTGCGTAGTCTATTGTTGTATATTTCTGCGAATTAGACACGGAGGCCGCACTTATGAACTGCCCAGCCTGTTCCAGCAAACTGACCCCACAAAACGCTGGCAACCTCGAACTCGATGTTTGCACAGAAAGCTGCGGCGGCATCTGGTTCGATGCCGGAGAGCTGGAAAAACTCGATCACGCGGATGAAAATGCCGCGGATTCACTCTTGCGCCCGCTCACTAATCAGAAAGTCCCGCTGGATCGCGCGCGCGGGCGCCAGTGCCCAAAGTGTCCGGGGACATCTCTTGCGCGGCAGTTTTATGACTCGCAATACGAAATCGAGATTGATTATTGCCTGCGCTGCGGCGGCATTTGGCTTGACCTGGGAGAACTCGAGACGCTGCGCCAGCACAATAAGGATAAAAGCGCGCAGCAGGCCATCATCGATGGTTTTCTTGCTGCCGCGCAGCGAAGTGGTGCGGGAGCCGGCGCAGAGCGGCTGCGTGCAGTTCTGCGGCTGTTGTTTTGAACTTTGCGGGAGGCCTATGAAGCAATCGGCATTGCTCCTTCTTCTTTGCTGCTGCTCAATGTTTTTTACGGCGTCCGCCTCCGCTCAAGCGCCAAAGGCCAAAATCCCCAGGCCACTGATCGAACTTTGGCGCCGCTGTACCGAGGACTCCGATTGCGTTGCTTCGTCCTGGGGTTCCTGCGCCGTGATTTCAATTAACTCCAAGTTTGAAAAAGAGATGTTTGATACATACAAACTTGAGTTTCCACCAGGCAGAGAGCTGCCGCCGCCGGATACCGAGTGCGTTTCGCAGCTTCGCTCAGCGTATACCGGGACCGCTAGGCCGGTATGCGAAGACAGAAAGTGCATCTTTCGCCGAACAAAGAAGCTGCGAAGCTCAGGCTACGGCGTGCTGCGCTCGGAAGACTTCCGGCTTGATTACATCAAGCCGCCGAAGCCGGAAAGTGATGAAGAAGACGAAGAAGATGTTTTTGATGATCGCAGCAGTGACGATGAAACCTCAGCGGAAAACGGTTTCAGCTTCGATGACGGGCGCGAACCAGAGACGGAGTAAAGCTAGCCGCAAACCAAGAAAAATCACTTCCAGATCAAGCGCTTACGCTATCAATCCCTTTGCGGAAATCTGCACTGCCTTTATCTCTTTCTCTTTTTCTGCCCCCGCCGCGCTGCATGCCTCAGCACACGTTCTCTGCAAACCAGCCATAACAAGTAAAGGTACTTGCAGGTAGCTAACTTACTAAGGTTGGGGTTGTAACGATGAATAACTGGAAACTCTCATTATCTTTGGTCTGCTTACTTTTCTTTTCTGTTCAGAGCGCTTCCGCTGTTACAGTTAATTTCCGTGACCGGGCTTACCGGGCTGGCGACGACGACCCAGCCTACTCGTTTGTCGTCGACGGCATTGAGGTTACACTTAGCGCGAGCATGGGCGAGCTCGAATGGGATTCTTCCGACGGCTTTGGCATTGACAGCCGCTCGTACGAAGACGACGAAATCGAAGGCGCTGAACGTCTGATCGTTACCTTTTCTCAGGCAGTCGCATTGAGCCAAATCCTGATCAGTGACCTTTTTATCGAGGCACGCCATGGCCATATTTATCACGAACTGGGTTCGTACTCCCTGAATGGCGGAGCCAACGTCGACTTTGAAGCGAATTCTTGGCACGGAAATCTGGCCCTGACAATTCCGGATACGCTGGTTACGGAGATTGTTCTTTCCGCACCAGGGATTCTTGGCTCTGGCTGCCGGCGGCAAGACCACGAGTTCTCCCTCGCCGGATTGTCTTTTTCCGGATCGGCCGGACCTGTCGAGGTCCCCGAACCAATGACGCTGCTGCTGCTCGGTTCCGGCGTTGCCGGCTTCGCGATCAGGAAGAGAAAATTAGAATCCTTTTGATTTCACTGCGGCCAGCGTTTCACCAATCGCTGCTTCAAGCGGCTCGTTGTTGATCTGGCCGCCGGGGAATAAATAGTTTTTGAGAGGCAAGACCTGCTCGATTTCCCTTTTGGCCTTTTTCATCTCGAGCGTGGTGGCACTCGCTTGCAGCGTTTTCAGATTGAAGCAGAAATTAAGCTGTAAACTGTCCTCCACGAACCTGAAAAAAAGCAGCAAGTGCTCCAGCGTTGGATACTCCTTGCCGGCCGGGGGCTTAAGCTTGGCTTCGATCCGCCCTTTTCTTGACTTTTGCCCCTTCAACACGAAAGAGAACGAACTCTCCATAAGCGACAGGACAGCATCAATATGCGGATGAGGCTGCACGTTAAGTGCAAGATGTCCCGCCGCATCGCCTAATTCTCCGCAGCCGCAAAGCAAAAACAAGCTTTGCGCCTTATCACTTACCGGACAATTGCGATCTAATGAAAACGTCCAGGGGAAACGGCGCTCCTCATCCGGCCCCAGCTCGGCTTGCGCGTCCAACTCCGCACAAGCTATCAGCGTAAAAGCATTTGGCTTCTTCTCGCGCACACTCTTAAAATCGCCTTGCGCCAGCCGCAAAAATAACCCCGGCAACGGCTGAATGAAGTTTGAGCGATTCTTCACCGTGAGCACTGCGGCAAGCGCATCACCTTGACGCCATTCATCTCCGCTCACGTCCAAGCGATACTCGAAGGGCTGCTTAAAAAATACTCCTCTCACGATCGTATTCCATAAAAAACGGTCTAAGCAAACGCCGCTAATAACTGAATTGATAAATCAGACATCTTGGACTATATGCCTGAATCAGCCCGGCAGTAAACAGTCTGTGAGCCCTAAAGTTTGTCCATCACCCGCAAAGAGAAGGAAATTGCCGGCGCACATCCTGGAGATCGCAATGAGATCAGGCTTTCCCATAATCTATGAACAACCCGTTTTTCGTCCCCCCGGAGAAGCGCAGAGCCTCCTGCTGCAGGTCACAACCGGCTGCTCGCATAACCGGTGCACCTTTTGCGCAATGTACCGTGGAAAATCATTCCGCGTGCGGCCGCTGGCTGAAATCCAACGCGAACTGACGCTCTGCGCAGATTATTTTGCACGACGCGGCGAGACAGTGCGGAAAATCTTCCTTTGCGATGGAGATGCGCTTGCCGCACCGTCCGCACACCTGCTAGGAGTGCTCGACCGGGTGCATACTTGTTTTCCCGCACTGCGCCGGATTGGCATTTACGCGACGGCTGCAAATGTGCGGGCGAAAACCGATACCGAACTCGCTTTGCTCGGTAAACGCAAACTCACGCTGGCATATATCGGACTTGAGTCGGGAAGCGATGCCGTGCTGCGCGCAGTGAACAAAGGCAACAACGCCGCTGAAGTTGTAGAGGCTGCGCAGCGGCTTTCTCAGCACGGCTGGCAGACGTCGCTCATCGTTATGCTTGGACTAAACGGGCGCGCCTTCGCCAGCGCGCACCGCGAGGAAACCGCGATGGTCATTAGTCAAACCCCGGCGCGCTTTCTTTCGTTTTTAACCACCGTCGCTGTGCCAAATACACCGTATTTTAGAGCGATTGAGGCCGGAGACATTCAGCCCTTAACCAGCCGCGAACTATTGGAGGAGATGCATTACCTCATTGCGCACATTGATTGCCCCAAGCCCGTGATCTTTCGCGCAAACCATGTTTCCAATCAGTTTCCCCTTGAGGGCGTGCTGTCCAAAGATCGCGCAAAGCTCTTGTCCACACTGGAACAGTGGATCCGCTCCTGCCCGGCCAACCTATATCCGGATGCAAATCCCTTCCTGCTTTAGCATGCTGCCCCGGGACGAGGCTGTATTATCGGCGCAGGCGGAGGCATACACAAAAAAAGACCGCTGCTCTTCGCACACGGTCTTTATGAACGCAGCACAGGCAATGGAATACGCTGCGCGTCTGCCCCCGTTTTCTACTTCTTTATCGCAATAAATGACCCGACTTTGCCGTTCGAATCCTGAAACACTCCCGTAATCCGCTTGCTGTCGATTGTCCCGCCTACCTTCATCACGTAACCTTCAGCCTCCTCTCCGCTGACCACTAAAGTCAGATCCAGCCATTGCCCGCGAAGCGAACCCACTATTGTATAGTGCATGCCCACAGCTTTGAACGATTTCCCAGTCTGTGTGAAAGTAACCGTTTCGGACAAATACGGCACATTATCTTTAAGCAACACATACATCCATTTTCCTGAAATATTCGCATCGCACGTGCCGCAGTCGTTGTTCAGCGCAAGCATTTGTTCGAGCGCCTGAGCATCCAGTTGAACAATCTGTACCGGACTTGACAATTGGCGGTTCGGCTGAATCTGAGCAAAAGCGGTCTGTGGTACTACCGCCGCAAAAAACGCAACGATTACAGCCGTCAAACAATGCATTTTCATAACTGAACCTCCATTAAAAAATCATCTTTCGCGCTACAGTGTAAGCTATCGTTCGGTTTTCTCAGTTTCTGTGTGCGCTAAGGCACACACACACAGTGTGTTTGTGCGCCTTGTAAATCATCGCTGAATTCTGTAGGCATACTGTGCAACTCACGTAAAATATCCAATCGTTCGTGCTGCTCCGAAGGAGGAAGTTATAGAGATGAACAACAAGCCGCAAGCCAATGTGCGTGCCGTTTTCTTTGACGATGCGGGCGGCACCTGGGTGCGGCTTGATCATCCGGTAGAAATTACGGCAGCCTACCGGCTGGACGAGGTGGGCCAGGTGTTGGATTACGTTGAGCAGACTGCCGCAGCACGCGCCTTATATGCCGCCGGGTTCGTGAGTTACGAAGCAGCACCGGCCTTCGACAGCGCCTTTGCTGCCCATCCGAACGGCGGTTTTCCGTTAGCTTGGTTTGTACTCTACCGCGACTGCGCACCAGTGCGCCTGTCCCGCCGGTATCTAAGCGGCGCTGAATTTTCGTCCGGTTGGGTTCCCTCGCTTACTGCCGAGCGCTATGCTGCTGATATCGCCCAAATCAAACGGCATCTTGCGTGCGGTGATTCTTATCAAGTCAACTACACCTACCGGCTAAGGAAAGCCTGGACCGCCAGTGCCTGGAGCTTGTTCCTGCATTTACTCTCCGCGCAGCACACGCGCTGTGCTTCATTCATCGATACCGGACGGTTCGCCGTCTGCTCAGCCTCGCCAGAACTTTTTTTCAGTCGTGAGCGAAACAAACTCATCTGCCGCCCGATGAAAGGCACAGCTCCCCGAGGCATCGATCTGCACGACGACACGCGACAGGCAAACGCCTTACTGCTTAGCGCAAAGAATCGCGCGGAGAATATGATGATCGTTGATATGATCCGCAACGACATGGCCCGCACGGCGGAACCGGGCAGCGTGCATGTCGATGATTTATTCTCCCTGGAACGTTACGATACGCTGTGGCAGATGACATCGGCTATCTCAGCCCGTTCAGCCGCGGGGCTTCGCGCTTTGCTGACGGCACTTTTCCCCTGCGCTTCAATCAGCGGCTGCCCTAAAGCCCGCACAACAGAAATTATTGCTGCCTTGGAGACATCGCCGCGAAATATCTACACCGGATGCATCGGCATGCTTTGCCCTGATGGACGCATGCAGTTCAATGTCGCGATTCGCACGGTAACTATCGACCGCCAGCATAGTCAGGCGGAATACGGAGTAGGCGGCGGAATTACCTGGGACTCCACTGCGGCTGGGGAGTTCGAAGAATGCCGGACAAAAACGCTCCTTCTCTTGCAGCGGCCTTTGCGCTTCTCCTTGCTCGAAACAATACTTTGGACAAGAGCTGATGGTTACTTTCTGCTGCCGCGTCATTTGCAGCGCCTGCGTGAGTCGGCGGCATTTTTCGGCTTTCCCCTTGATTTGCAGGTTGTGCTCGCGGCCTTGCGCCGGGCGGCAGCTAAGTTTCCCGTCGAAGATGTAAAGGTGCGTCTGCTGCTTAACGCCCGCGGCGCTTTGCACTTGGAACATAGCGCTGCGCCGGAGAGCACCGCTCTGCTCCGCGTCCGGCTTGCCGCAGCGCCGGTCCAAAGCAGTGACCAGCGTCTCTACCATAAGACGACAGATCGCAGCATTTACGAAGAAGCTCAAGCCGCATGCACTGATGGCAGTGATGTTATTCTTTGGAACGAGAAGGGCGAACTGACCGAATCGGCCAATTCTAATCTCGTTTGCGAACTGGACGGGGAATTGGTTACCCCGCCTCTTTGCTGCGGCCTTCTTCCAGGCACTTTTCGCGCACAGCTCCTGGCGGAGAAAAAGATTAAAGAGGGAGTCGTGCATCGGGATGACTTGTCCCGTGTCCGGCGGATTTATTTGATCAACTCCGTGCGCTTATGGCGTGAAGCAGCGCTGGAACTCCTGCTGGAGTCCTGCGCGAATCAGGTCAACGTCTCTCCTGAATTTTCACCCCCAACGCACTCTCGACCCGGCCAAAAGACCGCCGCAAAATCCAATAATAGACGCTTACCGCCACAAGCAGAACAAACGGCAGCAAAATGAACATGAGCACGAAGCCTGGTAGAAAGAAATTGTTCAAAAAGCAAACGTAAGCGGCGACAGCCCAGAAGCCCGCGCAGGAACAGGCAAAGGCGAGTGCTTTTAGCGGCGCAAGCTGGAGCAGCATAAAAGTGACAACAAATGCCGCAACATTGAGCGCGATCATTTCAACTCCGAAAGATGCGCGTCTAATCCAATCACGCCGCAAGATATTGCCCGCCGCTGTTGCGTGTATTTCAACTCCGAACCTTGAGCTTACTCCATAAGAGGTAGCAAAAGCATCCTTCCAGGCCACGCCAACGGCCGTCTCCTGGTGCAGGCCGACAAAAACCATTTTGCCGCGCAAACGCTGAAATTGGTCTGGGAAACGATCGTGAAGAAGATCCGCGTAAGACACCGTTGGAATAGATCCGGGCGGACCATAGTAGTTGATAAAATCGCGTACACCCGGAACAACCTGCCCCTCGCATCTCCCAGAATAGATGAACTCCGCCATCGGCGTGCAGTCATTAAGTGTGCCAACTCCGGTTTTGAAGCGCCGCACAACATCGTTGTCCAAAATAACATTTGCCAGCAAAACATGTTCGGCACTCTGCGCAAACATCTTTTGTGGATAGTACATTTCGTAACTGATGTGAGCCGCACCATCGAGACCAGTTTGCGTGTAGTATTTCTGATATGCAGCAATACTTACCGGAAGTTTTTTCAGCGCCTCGGCAAACTCCCGGTCTTGCACGGGGTCGCGCCCTTCTTCCTTAAAAACGATATCTAAGAATACTTTTTTAGCCCCGTAGCGCGCCAAGACATCAAGCAGACGAGCATGCGCACTGCGCGGCAAGGGTTCCAGCGATGATAAGCCAAGCTCCTTAAAAGTGCCCTCATTCACTATCACGATGACGATTTCTTCGGGTGGCGCTACCGGACCGCGAAAGTGAAATAACCAAGGAAGAACAGCCGGCTCCATGACATTACTGATGCCGTTAAAAAGAACCGAATGAACGAAAGCAGCGGCGAGAGCGAATAAGCATCGCAAGAACCATGGCCGCGTCACTTTTACGCGCCGCTTCCACTGTCGTTTGAATTGTCCTCGCACTTTGCTCTAGATTAGGTTGATGCCCTGAATGGACAATGACTTCGGCCATGCAAAGTGTCAAGTCTATTAATTGGCCTTCTGATTGGAATGCGGGAATCCGCGGAGATCTAATCTCTGCACTTTCTGTGTTAAGGCCCTTCCCCTTCAGCAGCCGCGGGCGGCCCACCGGGCATCGCGGCGGGATGCTCATTACCCATGGCTCTTCGCGCATCACCGAAAGTCTCAGAAACTTCAGAACTCAGTCTTGGCAAACCAGCCAAGGCGACCAAGGCAATACAGGAAACAAGGACAACTACCTCAAGTGCTGTCGCTCCTGTTTGACTCCGGCACCTCTTAATCCACATGAAAAATCCCGCTGATGGCCTGGCGCAATATTGTTGGTCAATTCAAGTAACTGAGTGAGCGTTGCCTCCCGCCGGTCAGCGGCAGGTATCCACTACTAGTATCGACTGAGTTTTCTGCTACTTTAGCAATCTACGCTGAGCTATTCCTGTTTCTTTTCAATTATTTATACTGTAATTAGCGCTTCAGCAGCGCGCTTTAATGTGCTATTAAATGCTAAACAAAACCTCTCGGGGGCGGTCATGGACACTCATGAAATAAAAAGACCTTTTGCACCGGGAGGCGTTGTATCAGGACGCTATGAGCTCATTTCGCAGATTGGCCGCGGGGGAGTCAGCAGCGTATTTCTCGCGGCCGATCGTTATCTGAACGGCTTAAAGGTCGCCCTCAAACTGCTATCCCCCGAACGCGCTTCGAGCGAACAATTGTTTGAACGTTTTAAAAACGAAGTGCTTCTTGTGCGTAAACTTACCCATCCCAACATTGTCGCCCTTTATGACTTCTTGCCTTGTGAGTTCGGTTATCATGCAATCAGCATGGAATATGTCGACGGGCATGATTTGTTCAGTGAAATTGATGCCGCAAGCAGCCGCACACTTTCACCTCAACAAGTGCTGCCGATTTTGCTGCAGCTTTTTGCGGCGCTTGATTACGCCCACCGCTGCGGCGTAGTGCACCGGGATATCAAACCGGAAAACATTCTACTCAGCCGGGACGGCAGAGTTAAGTTGAGCGATTTTGGCTCGGCGATTCTGCTTGATGATGAACAACGTCTGACTCCTACAGGTCAGGTTCTTGGCACGCCGTACTATATCGCACCAGAACAGCTCAGGCAGCGCATCAAAGATCCCCGTGTTGATATTTATTCGATGGGCATCCTGACCTTCGAAATGCTGACCGGCAGGGTTCCCTTCTGCAACGAAGCGATTATCAGCATCGTCGCCCAACATATTACCCAGCCGATTCCACAGTTTGCCGGCGCCGGCACCAACATCCCTGTCTGGTTCCAGGACTTTGTCGAAACATGCACCGAGAAGGAGCCCGCGGATCGCTTCCAGAGCGCAGATGAAGCGGCTGAGGCGATCTGGGCTCAAATGCAGGTGATGGATATTGCCGTGGAACTGACTGCGGTCCCAGGATTTCTGATGCGCAGAGCAGGCCGTAAACGGAAGTGGTTCCCCTTCAGTCAACGTTAATCCAGCGATGGCGAAACCCGCGCAACACCGTCTGCTGCGGCCGCTGCGCTTACGCTGCGCGCAACAAGCGCACCCAAACCTTCCTTATAAATGTCGGGCACGATTCGTCCTTGCCCCAAATCCTCCACGGATACGGCCTGCGCAATCGCCCGGGCAGCGGCTAGTTTCATTCCTTCGGTAATTTTTCTCGCCCGGCAATCCAGCGCACCTCGAAACAATCCGGGAAAACAAAGAACATTGTTAATCTGGTTTTCGTAGTCCGACCGGCCCGTGGCAATCACACGCGCAATCCCCTGCAGCTCTTCGGGATCGATTTCCGGCACGGGGTTAGCTAGGGCGAAGACAATCGGATCTTCGCTCATCTCTCGGACCATATCCGGCGTGAGCACGCCTGGTGCGGACACGCCGATAAAGACATCCGCTTGACGCAACGCCTGCGTCAAGCTCCCTTGCTCATTGTTTGGATTCACCTTCTCGGCCATGTTTTGCTTGATCAAGTTCATTCCTTCTTTGCGCCCACGATGGATTATGCCATGCGAATCGCAAGGAACAATATTCCCAACGCCCGAACTAAGTAGAATCCGCGCGCAAGCCACGCCAGCAGCCCCAAAACCGTTAATGACAACCTTAAGCTGCGGCAATTCCTTACCGACTAACTTGACGGCATTAAGCAGCCCGGCAAGAACGACTACCGCTGTACCGTGCTGGTCGTCATGAAATACCGGTACGTCCAACGCATCCTGCAGCCGCTCTTCAATTTCAAAACAGCGCGGAGCGGCAACATCCTCTAGGTTGATTCCACCGAACACCGGACTGATGCGCTGTACGGTTTGGATTATTTCCTCTGTTTGCTGGGTCGCCAGGCATACCGGAAAGGCATCGACGCCGCCGAATTGTTTAAAGAGAATCGCTTTGCCTTCCATAACTGGCAGCGCCGCCGCAGGCCCGATATTGCCCATGCCGAGCACGGCACTGCCATCAGTAACAATGGCAATAAAGTTGCCTTTAATTGTATACTCATGTGCTTTATCCGCAGCGGAGGCGATCGCCGCACATACACGCGCCACTCCGGGAGTATAAGCACGCGATAATTGATCATGCGTACGGAGCACTGTCCTGGAGGCAATCTCCAGTTTGCCTCCCCGGTGCAGCTCAAAGGTATCGTCGCGCCACGAAATCAATTCGATACCTTCGACTGTGGGCGCATGCCGGATAATCTGCTCAGCGTGTTCGACACTCGAGCAGTTAATTGTAATCTCGCGGATATTGAAATGAAATTCACTGTGCAGCAGCACAACCTCGGCAATCGAGCCGCCGAGAGCGCCTACCCGGCGGAGAAGCCGCGATAGTTTTCCGGGAATGTTCTTAATCCGCACCCGGATGGTAACAGAATATCCTGCCGACGCGTGTTCCATAAGCCGCATTTCCTCATTTGAGCATAGCAGTCATTGATGTTTTCCGGTGATTATTTCGGCCGACTATACCGCAAGCACTGTGAGATGCCGACTTATATATTGCCGCTTAAGCTGGCCGTCCCCCAGGACAGACATAAGCATTCTGGTTTTCCCTTGATTTAAAATACGTCATGCCCTAACTTTCAGCATTACGATGCGTGCTTTCAGCTAATCTCTTGGAGGATATTACGAATGACAATAGAAGCTGCACCGAACAGCGCCGATAACACAGCACCAGACAAACCATCCCACGAAAACTCTTCACATGAACCATACCGCAAGCCCGAGATCGAACAACCGAAGGAAATCCTTGGCTTTTGTGCCAATGTGATTTATGAACTCCCCACATAGACCGGAATTATCAGCGTCCGAACGATGCAGCGAACCGGCAGTCTCCGGAGAACTGCCGGAAAGAGTTTCCATCTTCAGCGAAGACATCGGCTGGAGAAAGACGGGCAATGATTACGTGGTAGTGCATATGGCCGAAGGCAGCTATTACGTTTTTCGTAATTCCGCGTCGTTTATCTGGGAGAGGCTGATCGAAGGAAAGCCGCCACTGGAAATTCTCCTGGAATTGAAGGCCGTGTTCTCCGCAGACAGCGAAATTCTTCGCGCGGACTTGGCGGAGTTCCTTGAGCAACTGCACTCTCGCAAATTGGTTTGTTTCAGTTGATCATTTCCAACATTCCACAACCGGTCGCTGACGCCGTCTATGACATAATACGAGAAAAGCTTGCGGCCGGCATTCCGCTGCGCAGCAGGGTTGCCAGCAGAAGCATGGTCCCGCTGATTGTACCGGGCGATGTTGTCTCCGTTCATTCGTCCGTGCCTGACGCCCTGCGCAAAGGCGACATAGTAGCTGTGCGCGCGGGAAA
Source organism: Pseudomonadota bacterium (assembly GCA_029555385.1). GTDB lineage: Bacteria > Bdellovibrionota_C > UBA2361 > SZUA-149 > SZUA-149 > JAKPSH01. The sequence goes on along the minus strand of JAKPSH010000152.1, from coordinate 10,419 downwards.
TCAAATTGTTGTGCACCGTTTTAGGGGCCGGACAAGGCAAGGCGGCAGACAGATGCTGCTGGTTAAGTCAGACCGGGCGTTGAGCTGCGATCCCCCTCTTGAAAAGCATGCTTTGCTTGGCGTGATTAGCAGCATTGAGCGTAACGGCAGGACGCTTGAGCTTCACACCGTGAAGGGCCGCCTTTTTGACAGCGCCTGCCGTATGCGCACGTTTGCCGGCCTGCTCTTTGGACGGTTCAAGCATTGGGCGCGGCGCATAGTTATCGCCACCGCTTCTTGGCCAGGGCTGCGTGCTGTTTACCGGCTGTATTATTATAGCGTGGCTGTTCTCGTGCGGTTTGTGCTTGTGCATGGCTTTTCTGTAAAGGCGCTTTGGCTCCGCCGAAGCTTCGCCACCGGGGAGTGGGAGCCGGGGCGAAGCGACATTGATTTCGGCATTTGCATCACGGCAGCGGAGCCGGTCACAGAGCCGCGGGTTTATACGCGGGTTGCACGCTGCTTGGAATGGATGAAGAAATTTATCTGGGTCATCAGCGAAATCGAATCGTACACGGCAGCGGATCTTGCCATTGAACGGAAATTTGGCGAAAAAGGCCGCGAGGCGCTGAACTGGAAGTTCCTACATGGCCGCGCCGCCGATTTCCCGGACTATCAGTTCCATCCACTGAAGTACAAAATCGACGCGTCCCTGGAACTTTTGGTCGTTCTACTCATGTTTGGCCGCACGCTAACTTTGCAGGCCCGACCGAACCAGCCGGATATCTACCTCTCCCGCCGCTTTGTTAAGGCGCTTTGGGACATCCTCCGCTGGAGCGCTGTCATCGGAGAAGATTTCGGCTTTGAGACAAACACTCCTCTTACTCGCGCCCAATTGCAGCAGTTTCTCCACCGCCTGCCGCACGAACATTTTCTGCGTGCGCAGGCCGCGCAGCTTGCGGAGCTTGACGGATCAGATGCCGGTCTCATCGGCAAGCACTATGCTTATCTGATTGATCATCTAAGCCGGAGCGCCGAAGCGCTGAATGTTCAACTTCGCAGCGCCGGCCTGAAAAACCAAGTCTGGGAAAGAAATCCGGCCGCAGCATGCACGGTGGGGCAGACCGCATGCTGTCTGCGAACCGGTTTTTACGCCGAGCTTGATTTTTATGAACTTACCTCGCCGCTGGACGGCGGTTTTTTCGCTGATTTTGTGGCAAGCCGGCACGCGGGCGGAAATAGCGCCGTTATTTGCACAAGCAGCCTCTCGGAGTTGCTCAGCTTAAGTTTGCCGGACAACGCGGCTTCTTACTTCGCTTCTTCCCCGGTGGACACGGAGCTTGCGCGTTTGTTTCTATTTCAGCAGGCGGCGCTTCAGCTCCGGGCGCTGAGCCGCATCAGCAGCGCGGCGCAAAGGAGTCCAGCAACAGAGGCGCTGCTCTGTGCAACGACAATGGACAGCCTCAAACTGCTGCTTGCCTGGAAAACGCGCCAACACTACTGGGAGCATGAAAGAACTATCGCCGCATCCGTGGACTCCCTGCCCGGCGTTACGCCCGGCCTGAAGCAGTATCTCCGGGAGTTGGATACGCAGTCCGCCGGGGTATCTCCAGCCTCGCCCGCCGCACTCAATCGCTGGCTTGTTGTTGTCTACCCGTGGTTTGCAGTGCAGCTTCGCAGCATATGCGCAGAAGTATTGCCGCCGTCTTAAGAAGCTCTTTAATCTCCGTAACTTTGTTCACTTTTCGCCGGAAGGAATTTATGCTTGCAGGGCCGTTCTTTTTCATTTCGCTTGCTGAACTACCTACAGTTCCTGCTCGCACTGCCGCAAGAAGTGCAAGCAGGAGCGCTGAATCAGGTTGATTTAGGTTTCCTGCCGCGGTCACCCCTTCTTTTGAGAAAGGGCACAGATGAAGTCTATTGAACTGTACAACGCCCAGACTGACTTGCTTCCCGCATGGCTGCTTGATGAGCGCCAGCGGATGGCGGACACCTGGCACAATCAGCCGCCGGAGATTAAGGCCCGTTATGGAACATGCAGCACCCCGCGCGACAACGCGCGGACGCGTCCGATCATGCTGTTTCCGAGTTACCGCATGCTTTGGGTCTATGACCCGCCGGTCCACGAGAAGGTCGTGTCGATGTTTGACATGTTCGCCGGCAGCATGCCGCACTTGCCCGGCGACGAGGAGTTCTTCGAAGAGGATGGGGAATTCTTCGAGCAGTTCAACTCCGCTGGACTGCGCTTTGGCGAAGTTTGTTACGGGTACTACCTGATGACCCACCCGGAGCGCCAGAACGAGGGTTGTGCAACAACTCTGATCTGCGAAGCTATCGGTCTGGCTGCCCTTTGGGGTTTCGATTCCTTCGTTGTCGACCTGGCGATCAATCCGCCGCTTGAGCGCGCAGTCCGTCTTTTTGAGCGGCAAGGCTTTCGACCCACTGCCCACTTGGTCCATGACGAGATGGGAAACGAATGGCGGCAGTACCTGCTGCCCCTCGGCGGGCGCGAAGTGGACCTGGGCGATTACGGCTTTGTCATCGGCGTGAAGTAACGTTCCGGGATGGAATGCAAGAGCGCCGGTTAAAATTGGGAGTAAACTGGCGCTCTTGTCTCCACCGCAGCTTTCGGGACACAGTTTTTGTCACTTCTTGCGGCAGACCAAGTAGAACTTCTATAGGCGGATTTATTCAGCATAGCAGCAGAGGAGCTGCCTGACCTGCTGTGCGTATAAAGATTAGGTTTTGAATATAGGAGGTTAACCGATGGCTGAGCTTGCCCTCGAACCGGCACGCCGTGCCGGAAACACTTCACAGCCGGCTGAAGTGCCGCCTGACACCCAATCAGTCCAGACGCCGGATACCGCAAGAGCTGCAAGGACATTGGAGCAGCTGGCGTACCGCTGTCAAGATTGGCTTACCCGGGCTGAAAGAAACCCTCAGTCGGATACCGACCGCTTTTTCGCCCGTCAGGCGCCGCGTATTCTGCGCATTGAAAACGGATATGTCACAGTGGAACTGCCACGAATCTTGACCGGCAAGGATAATTCGGCAAGGGTGTTGGGCGGAGAGCGCCCAACGCTCAGAGGCGAAGATTTGCGCCAGATAAAGCCGCTGCTCGACGAGTTATACAAAGCATGCGAAGGAAAAAGTGCGGCGCAGCTTCCACCGCCTGTTCTGCTTACGCCTGGCGAAGGAGTCACCTTCCCGGAGGCTTACCTGGTTTTTCCTTGCTACGATGCCAAGAATAAACGCTTTGATGGAATCATTGTCGTGCGCGGAGATGAGCTTGACCCTCTCCGCCAGTCGGCCTACGCCCAGATGTATCAGCGGCGTACCGAACAAAACAGCAGAACGATCGAGGTTGGCCGCTGGGAGGATATCTATTACAGCGAAGGCGGTGGCGCTCAGAAAAAAACCACAATAATGGTGGGACCGGTCAACGGAGATGTATTCGAAGCAGGGAAAAGCGGCTACTACCGCTTAAGCCTCCTCGGCGATGCAAAACGCATTGACGAGATCGTAACCGCTCAACGCGCACATCTCAGCAAACAGGAAGCGGTGTATGCAGCCTACGTAAACGAACTGAACAGCTACAACAGCAGTACAATTAGAACAATGCTGCCGCTCCCGTTTGACTATTTCATGCCGCCAAAAGCGGTCGCGCAGCCGGACACAAATGTGAATTGGTGCACATTGCGCACGATCTACAATCCGCGAGAAGGCATAAACGTGCCGCGCTGGGACTACATCCCGCAAACAAAGTGGCGCTTAAACACTGGCGGCGTATCGCTTCCTTTTAGAGAATAGCCGGGGAAAGGAGGTCTATTGTGTATAAACCCTTGGTATCACTCCGCTTTGTTTTGTTGCTCAAGGCAAACGTCGGACATCCCGGGTGCATAACTATTGATAGAGGCAAAGGTTTTTTTACTGCCGGATTAGTAGAGGTTGTTTTGTGGCAGAAGGGACAGCTCCAGTCGATCTAAAGCAGCAGGACACGGCAGTGACGCTGCCTGCTTTGCCTCCGGCAGAACTAAAGCCGGAGTTGCCGCCCAAGCCCGCTATAGCAAGCGAAGCAAAATTGCCGCCGCTGCCGCATCCAGGCACACAGTCCGAAACACCCAGTTCCGGGACTGCCTCGGCTGATTTGCAGCAGAAAGCACGATGCAGCGATCCCCTGTTATGTTTGTTTGCCGCCGCACAAAGTGCCGAACTCTTTGCCGCACTCCGCCACGTACTCGAACCGCATTGCGCTGCCTCCACCGCTGACCAGAATAACGCAATGCGAAGCGCAAAAGACTCCATTGGTCAGCTCCATGACTTTATCTTGCGTAAACAGGACGACTTTATCAAGCGCGCGCTGGATTCAATTCCAGACCCGGTTAAGCGCGAGCAATTCAAGCTGTATTTGCACGAACTTGCCTGCCAAAAGCAAGCTCACATTATTATGCCCGATCGCGCACGCCCCATCGAGGAAGCGTTTGTCTCATGCCGTGAACGGAACGCGGCATCCGGGACACCGGCGCTGACGGATGCCTTGCGAGCGGAATTTAATGAACTGGCGGCGGCTCTTCTGCAAGACTTGACCACACTGCACGAAGTGCGCGTAATGGTGGAAGAGCTTCGTTATGCTCAGATTCCGCACACAAAGCCCTTAGACGATTTCTGCCAACAGCTTTTTGATGCCGCGCGCCGCATTGACGAATTACGCCAGAGCGTCCTTGACGCGCTCCCGCCGGACCAACGCCAAGAGCTGAGCGGACAACTTGCAAAATTGAAGGATTTCGGATTTCCCAAGCCGGCACTGCCTGCGCTTGCCGCTCCGACTCCGGCGCAGGACCATGCCGCTGCCTTCTTGTTCGACGAACCGCTGGAACCATCCAAGGAACCCGTCCCGCTTGGCCCGCCAGGCACCGTTTCCGAACAAGACCTGGCTGCTTTCGCAGCAAACCTCGCGCATGACCCACCGGCGCGCGGCACAGCAATGGCCGCCGTACCCCACGCTGTAGTTGCGCCGCTTCGGGGGCAACACGGTAATGAGGCGCTGCAGCTTACGGCTTCGCTCCTGGGAGAACTTGAAAATACCGCATACAACGTCGAGCGCTGCACCGCCGAGATTGAACGCCTTAAGGCCGCCGGAGAAGCGGATAGAGCCGCCGAGCTGGAACAAGGCCGCAATCGCCTAACAGCCTCAATCTTTTCGATTCTGCAAAAATATCAGGATCAGATTAGCGCGCACCAGAGCAATAGAGTAAGGTCTGTCCTTGAACTGCTCCCGGACGAAGAACGAAGAACCGCCCTTGAAGCACTCGAGCATCTGGCTCCCGAGGATCGGGATTTGGTACGCGCATTTACCTGCGACTCCCGGAACTCCCCCGAACCGTTCTCGCTCTATCTCGCCCGATATGCCGGAGGCGACCTCGCCAGGGAAAAGCAGCCGCTCGAAGAAGGTGCGCAGCCAATGTCCGGCGCAGACGCAGTACTGCGGCTTGCTCAGGAGCTGCGCGCACTATACCGCGAGGAACTGCTTATTAACAGACTTTCCGCTCTGGTCTTTGACTGCCCGGACAGTGGTGAGCGATTGGTCCAGATACTGCGTGAGGCATGCACCGAGCTTCAAGGCAATCTTCAGCAAGAACGCAGCAGGCTCTCCCAGCCTGACTTGGAACAACACTTGGCCTATGCATTGGCAAGAAGCGCGAACTCTGCATATTCAGCCCCATTAGCGGCAGCGGGTTTCTTTACCGGAGTGGCGCTTGAACCGCCACAGACTCCGGAACGCTATCCGCAGTGTTCGGCTCAGCTCGAACCTTTTGCTGCGCGCTTTTTCGTTCGCGACGAGTTGCGTGCCATCGCGGGGGAACTGCGCAAAGAGTCTGATTTTCCCAAAGCAAAAATTGCCTGGGCCTATTGCGCCGTTTCTGACCTCGAAAGACGGCTGCATGAGCGTCCGGGCTCTGACGCTCTCTGCCGTGAGCTCGGAGCACTCAAGGAGACTCTGCTTTGGCGGATGGAATGTGCCGTACGCACCCGGGCACCGGAAAGCAGCCACGAAATTCTTGAAGCATTAAACGATCTCGAAATGGCCGTTGATATCGAGCAGGCATATACCATGCTTGATGCAGCCTATTTGGAGGAAGACTCCCGCAGGGCCAATAGTCAGGAAGCACGCGCCCTTGCCGGCGCAAACCCGCATATTCCCGAGCTGCGAGATTTCGCCGATTTTCTGGAAGGCAAAGTCGGCGAGCACGCCAGACAGCGCGAAGCAGAGCGTCAGGCGGCCCGCGATAAGGAACGCGAACTGCGCCGCTATACCGAAGAGGAGCTTGCGCATTTCCAAAAGCCTCCCGAAGATGCAGCCCTCGTTTTGATGCAGCCCCGCGCTGCGTCTGCGGAAACTTTAGCCGAAGCTTTCGCGTATGACTCAGTTTACTCCGGGAATCTGCGCCCTTATGCGCAGATGTATTTTACCGCCACCAGGCTGCAGCAGCTCACAGATGAGCTGGACAAAACCAAAGAGGGAGTGCCGGATGTTGAGCGGATTGCCAAAGTAGGCGATGAAGTTGCCGCACTTGCTGCGGCACTTCAGCGAAAACTTGATTTCGAAGCCGAGCTGGCCGCCGAAGGTATTCCCATCGGCTTATCCAGCCGTTCAACATTACTGCGCTTGAGAAGCGAGCTTGCCTCGCTTGCGGTTACATTGAACACAGAGGGAATCTCCCGCGACGCTGCCGTATACGAGCTCGATCTTCTGGCCCACCGCGTCCCGGCCGCTTATGTAGTTGAAATAAAAGCCATGCCGGAGCATGCGCGCGAGGCCTGCGCCAGAGAAGCATCAGCATTATTCGGCAATCAGCAAAATAGTGCCGAAGTCCGGCAGTTTGCCGCTTTCCACACTGGGATTGAGCAGGGTCTAAGAAAACCGGCAGTAGAAAAAGTCACCATGTCTGAAGGATAAAGAAAAATATTAGTAGGCTTATTTTCAGGTTTGATTAACGTTTCTTTGTTTTTTCCTTAAGGAAGGTTTTATGGCAGACGCCCCTACCCCGCAAACGGCAGCTCCGCAACCAGTAAAATCGGAGCCTATGCTCCCAAAATCACCCGCAGCAGCAAAGCCGGCCCAGAACGCAGAAACAGCGCCGTCACTGCCCCCGCCACCCCAAGCTGCCGTCAGGGCGCCAGCGGCAGAGACCTCCCCCAAGATGCCCGCCGCGCCACAGGATGCCGCAGCTCCGGCAGCTTCAACTGCGGTGCAGTTAAGTGAATACGACAGGTGGGTAAAAGATAATCCGGATCAGGTTTTCACCGCAGCGCGAGATGCCTTAGCTGCTCCGGGAAAACTTGAACTTGCGCAAAAGTTGTTCGAAGATTTCTTGCGCCTTCATCCGACGGATCCTCGCTCCGCCGAAGTTAAGGGCCATCTAGGTTTAATCTACGGCGACGCCAGCCGCTGGGATGCCGCGGAGAAAATGCTGCGCGAATATGTTGGCGCGCAGGCAGAACAGCAGGAGAAGCCCGCCAATTACGCCGCCGCAAAGTTCGTGCTCGCCCAAGCCTCTTACCAGCTTTCCCGAACCAACAAAGAACGCCTCAACCAAGCTAAGCAGGACCTTGAACAGTATCTCGCTGACCACAAAGAAGACGCTTACGTTAAATATGCGCAAGGGTTTCTAGGCGACGTCCTGCGTGACATGCAAAAACCCGCAGAGGCCGTCGCCGCCTATCAGTCGGCGCTTGGGTTGCTAACCGCACCAGCCGATGCCGAACGGGCCAAGCAAATTAGTATCAACTTGAGCCATGTCCGTTCGAAGACCGGAGCTGACGGAGCCGGGCAAGCCATCACGGAACTCGATGCGCTGATTAAGCAAGGAAAGCTTTCCAAGCCAAATGAAATAGCTGACGCCTACCTGATGATCGGCGGCAATCACATCATGCTTGCCGAAGCGGCACAAGATCCGGCTCAAAAAGCAGCACACTATCAAAGCGCAGCCGCCGCGTATGACGAAGGACTTAAGGCAGCACCGGAATGGCCGCAGGCCGGCGCCTGCCGAGATTCCTGGGCTAGCTGCCAGACAGCCCACGCCCGGCTTCTCGCCTCTGGCGGGAAAACCGAGGAATCACTGGCGCTTTGCGATGCCGTGATCGCGCAGTCGGACAAGATTCCCAATAAAGCTTTTGTCAACGACGCGCAGCTCATCCGCGGCATTATTCAATATCAACAAAAGAAGAGCGGCGAAGCAGAAGCAAGCCTTGCTGCTTTCATACAGAACGCACCTTTTTCCGAACAGTCCTCAGCCGAACTGAAAGCAGACCGTACGCAAGCTCTGGCATTGCTGGCCACGCTATGCGCCGACAAAAGCCCGCCAGACTTTGCCAGTGCACAGTCGCATCTTATCACGCTTCACGCTGAAAATCCGAACAGCCCGGAAGCGCTCAGGACAGCGATATATGTAGCAGCCAAAGCGGCGGAAGCACAAAACTGGACTGTGGTGGCCGACATGCTGACCCCAGTTGCTGAGCGGCTTGTGCAGTCAAATGATTTATCCCTGTTGACTTTGGTTAAAGCCCAGTTGTCACTGAACCGGCCCGAAGCGGTAATCAACCAACCCCAAACTTTGGCTAATATCACCAAACTCTTAGCATCGATAGCGCAGGATCCCAACAAAGCCGGCAAGGAAGGGTTTGTCGTTGATGCCGTTTGGCGCGTCGTTCGTGCACTGCAAGCAGCAGGCAAAACCGCAGAGGCGGATCAACTCATCACCGCTGTCTTCAACGCCTATCCGCAATCTCAAGAAGCAGCAAACCGCCTCTGGAATGACAGTCAAAATTTGCGCAAAACCGATGCGGTGCGTGCAGACGCGTTGCTTGAGCGGCTGCTCGGTTTAACTGCAGATAAGCAGCTTGCTGATGATGCACATTATGAGCTTGGACGCAGCGCTTACAGCCAAAAGAATTATGGGCAAGTAATCAAACATTGTCAGACATTGATTCAACACGAAAAATACGGGGATACGGCTCTGGGCCTGCTTTGCCAAAGCGCCTACGAGCTTAAGGATTATAACGCAGCCGTCGAGTATTGCACGACGTACCAGGCAACTTATAAAGACGGCCAGTCGATAGCGGCCGTAAAGGGAATTTACGCAAGAGCGTGTCTGGCTAAAGCAGAACTATTGACGAGCGCTAAACCAGAGGCGGCGGCGGAAGGCAAGTAACGTCCGCAGCCGGCGTGGAGAAGGAAACGATGCCGGCAGCCGTGCTGCCGGCAGATAGGCGGAGCATATGCCGTTAAGAGGCAGACTATTGTGCGGCTCAAGAAGCAGCAGATGCGAACCAGCCGTCGTCTGCCCACCGTCCCCATGCGCCAAGCAGCCGTCTTGCGCCTGTGGTTCTACCACGACTCGCGCAAGATCCAACCGGTATTCGTGCGACTTGTTTCTTCCTCCCGGCGCAGCAAGGCAGGAACATATTCCGTCCAAGGCCGAGCATGACTCGCTGAGAGAGCAGGGCTTGCAGCGAGTTGTCGGCGATACCAGCTACGAAAGCTTGATTCCGCAGATCCGCGACCGTATGCGGGCCGCCAAGTGGGGAAATAATCGCGACATCAACTTGCGGTCAAGCAGCGAACCTGCCGTGCACAGCGATCACTACAATCAGGAAATCACTTTTGAAATTCCCTGCTCCAGGCAAACACCAACTTTCGACATTCTTCACTACCGGAAAAACAGCGCAAACGAATGCGGCTGCTCCACCCCTATCCCGTCATCTCAGAGCAGCTTTGGAACGTATCGTTACAGGACATGCACGGAGGGGCTCGTCGGCATCGCCTCGCAGGAAGTGTTTCTTTTCATGGAACGGCGCGGCGATAAAGACTGCTACACGATTCGCACGCGCCATGATTTCGTCGGCGCATTAAAAATTACAGTTAACGGCTCATCTTATTTCGTTCTTACGCACGGTTCAGAATCAGACGGGGCCAGCCAGAAACCAACTCTTGCGGAGAGACCAACGGAAAACGCCGAGACTCACAGCATTCTTGTTCCGAAAGGCGGCAATTCATCTAGCCGCATAGAACCGCGCAAGACTCCTGAGGCACCAGTTCAGGCCGCATTGGAGCAAGGCTCTGGGCCAACTGTAGAAGCCGGAGCGCGAATTACATCGTCACGTGCCGAGACTCCGGCAACAGGCAGTGCAACTGGACCTTTGCCAGCAACTTTTGGTCCAAGAAGTGCTGCGCGGGGCGCTGCTGTTTCAAACGGCACCGGTTTGAGCCAAGCACCACAGAGCGGCATCAGCGGAGTAGCAGCTCAAGGCGGGTCTGCGGAAGGTGCTGAGGCCGCGGAGCAAAACGTAAACTCCGGCCAAGGAAGCACAGCATCACGCACAGAAAATGCTGGGCAAGGCGATGCTGCGCCAACAGCACAGCCGCAGGTCACGGCGCGCAAT
>JAKPSH010000149.1 GCA_029555385.1 Pseudomonadota bacterium | reverse complement strand
CTTCCGGCGGCAACTCCGCTAGAGGAAGTTGCGAGTACGCCGGCATTAACTCCAGTTCTGGTGACTTCCCCAGAACAGGTCGTTTCTCCAGCATCCACAGAGCAAGAGCCTGCCTTGGCGCAGCCTTCATCAAGCCCTGAGCCGGAACAGTCTCCGGCGCCCCTTGAGGTGCACAGCGCGGTTCCGGCGGTGCAGCCGTTAGCCGGGCCTGTGGCTTCCGTGCCGGAGATCGATCTTAAAGCGGCGCACGAGGCATTCCTTCGTGAGTTGGCGGACTTTAAGCTGCGGCGCAAGAAGATGATCGAGCAAGCGGTTGCGGAAGAAAAAGCAGCGAAAGCAGAATGGGGGAGGCTGAGCCATCCAGGGGAGCAGCGTGAAGTCAAAAAGCGTGAAGAAGGAGAAGGCCGCCCCCGGCAAATCATCCGGCAGCGCAAAGACGCGCGGTCTGCGCCGGTGCCAACGCCCGCGAAGGCGCCCCGCCCTAAGCCGGCACGTAAGCCTGAAGTCAAAGCGCCAACCGGACAGCCGACCGCCCCTGTCGCCAGGGTCCGCCCGGGTGTTATCCGCAGTTTCTGAGCCACTTCCGCGCAAGCGGATCTTGTCCGACCTGTCGCGCAGCGGAGAATGCTTTAATGCTGCAGGCTGCTAAAGCCAGAATTCGATTTTGCCTGAGCTGATATTGTATATCGCATCGACGACAATGAGTTCTTTGTGCTCTACTGCTTTACGCAGGATTTTGGAGCGATCCAGCAGCTTATTGACCACGCCGGCAACGTGGGCGCGCACCGGTTCACGAATTGTTTTATCTGCTCCGGCGGAGAAGCCGGTCAAGTTTGGGCGAATCGCAGCAACGAGCGCATCCAAATCAGCGGAGCCTGCTGATTTTCCTTCTTCTGCTGTAAGTGCAGCAGTAACGGCTCCGCATGATTCATGACCCAAGACGACAAGCAGCCGGACGCCGAGGTGCTCCACGGCGTATTCAATGCTTGCCGTGCCGGCACTATCAGGAACATGTCCAGCGGTACGAATAACAAAAATATCTCCCAGACCTTGATCGAAAATAAGCTCCGGGGGAACCCGTGAGTCACTGCAGGATAAGATAATTGCGTTCGGTTTCTGGCCTGCGGCCAACTCGCTGCGGCGTTTGCTGAAATCACGTGGCGGGACGGTCTGCTTGGATTCGATATAGCGCCGGTTGCCTTCGATGAGTGCGGACAGGGCAAGCCAGCCCGCCGGGTTTTCTTTTTGCAGGACTTCGGTCTTTTTCCCAGATTCGTGGCTCCCTGATTCATTAGGGTGTTCAGTGTCAGCTCTTGCTGTGCGGGGAATAGTCAGGCAAAGCGCAGCCATAAGAATGAGCGGCGTAAAATGCTTGTGCACCGCGGAAGTTCGGTTATTGGGGATCATAACGTGTCTCCTTTCGTGAGAGAGTATTGAATACCAGCCAGGACTTCTGCAAAACCTATTCCCGACGGCATCCGGTGCAAGAGCATCATTGAAACAGCCAACTGTCGGCACGCCTTAATTAATTTATGTAAGTCAGATCTATGGCCGTCAGCGGTGAGGTTCCACCGTATTGCCGAAGAGGACAGAGTGCCGTGATAAAGGATAAGCTTTTCTCGAACTGGCCGCGGAAAACACATAAAATTCCCCAAGAAGTGCGGGTCCCGGAATCCCCTAAAGAAATTATTGCTGTCCGGCAGGTTAGCGCTAGAGCTGTTTACGATTCCTCGTATCTGCCGATTCGAGATCCTCCTTCGCTAACCTGTCCGCCGCAGCCTTGGCGAAGGCGGAAGCTACGGAGGATAGAGCTTTTTCTAGAACTTGCAGCACCAAAAAGCGCTACAAGGTTCTGAAAAATGCTCTAGTCTCTACGATGGATCACGATTTGTTAGTCCTGGATCGGCTCCGTAACTGCCTCAGGCTACGGCCTTTCGGCCTCCAGAACCAAGGACTCCAGCGCATTGAACTCCGCGCCTATAATCTTCCCGTGGGAGTCGATGCCGCAAAGTTGCGCCTCCCCGCTTTCACCGGGCTGCCGGCGAACAATGCTGACAAACCCGGCGTCCTCCAGAAAGCCGCGCAGCGTCGGTTCATCGTAAATAAATTTATGGCCCCAGCCCCGGAAGAAGTAATTAATAACCAGCGCGGGGGAAGGGCGCACCTCAGCAGACCAATGTGTTGCAACTGACCAGTTAATATATCTTTTCTGCAATTCCGTTTTATCCGGCTGGGCCAGCGCAACAAGAAATGCTAAATCCGGCGTCACTATCCGGAGCTTTCCCCCGGGCTTCATCACGCGGAAGCACTCACCAACCATCCGCCGGCCAGCTTCGTAATCAAGGTGCTCAATAATGTGTTCACTGAAAATGTAAGAGAATACCTGACTTGCTACCGGAAACGGCTGTGCCGCATCAAGGTACACCGCACCTTCAAAAAGCTGCACATCAGCATTGCACCAGTTTTCGAGAATGACTGGCCCGCAACCAAGATGAAGGCTGGGGACATCAGCTTTACGCAGATAATCTTGAATTAATCCGGGACTGCGCCGCTTGCGCTGCCGGAGCTTATTACGCTTCGCAATCTCGCCAATCCATCCGCGCAGCCATCCATAACCGTAAAGCCTGGGCATACTTTTCCTCAAAATTGCTGCCGCAGCACTTAATACCGGACGTATTACGGTTAACTTAAGACAAAAGCTCGTTAACCTTCGCCATTACCGCAAACGCATCGGCCACATAAAGTACATCAGCCTTACCCTGGGCCCAGCCACAATTCGGGTTCGTGTTTACCGCCCGCCGCTCATTGATAAAACGCCAGCCGACAACATGCGGTTCTTCACCGTGGCAGCATGTGGCAAACCCCTTGGCGTGGCGCGGCGTGGCCCCGGTCTGACCGATTTGATTAAGATGTGTAAGAAACGGCAGCACGGCCTGTCCTTCGCCCTGTAAATCAACTAGCGATTTGCTGCTGCCGAGCGAGGCATTGCTTTTGTGCATAAAATCAAGAATGAGTTTGCTGGCTTCTTCGATGTGGATATTGCCGTCAGCCTGCTTCTTGGTCCAGCCGGCACCAGCCACAAAAAGCAGCTCGGCATCAGGACGAATCGTCTGCTCACTCGCTTGCGGTGCGCGGTATCCGGCAAACGAAGTGCGCTTTGCCGCATCCGTGACTTCAACCGGCACATCAACCAGCGCTGCGGCCTTCTCCTCCCCCTGCCAAGCCGGAGCACTGCCCGGTTCAAGCACAATGATCCAAGGCCGCACGGCGCGCGAAAGCTGGGCTTCCATACGCTGCCGGTAATACCAGCGGCTAATCGACACTGCCCCCTGCCCTGCGCCAAGCGCCGTAGCGTGAGTATCAATGCGCCCGCCCAGTCTGAGAGCCGCTCCGGCGAGGACCCGCATCCAGCGTGAGGTCCCAGCCGCAATCACTATTGTCGCCCCGGACTTGCGGCAGAGAGCTTCCGCCGCCAGCACATCGCTGCCATAGCGGGCTTCGGCGAAATCAACACCCGATACCGCAAAAAAACTGCTTGCGCCGCACGAACCGATATTGTTTGCCGCCTTTTGCACATCCGCACCGACCAGACCTGCATCAAACGCGCAACCCAGCTCTTCGGCGAGGCCTGCCGCTGCGTGCAGCGCTTCCAGCGCCGCACGCCCAAGCTCACCGTTTTCGCCGGTATGTCCAAGAAATAATACTCGCTCCATCGTCAGTTCTCCCAAAAACTCCAGCTTTAGTTAGCGCCGCGCAGCCAGTCAACAATCTCGTTCGCAATCACATCGACCGGAGTGTCTTTGACAATCCGCGTTTCGCGCTGTTCTGCCGGCAGCGCCACGTGTTGAAAACTAAGACCTTCAGCCGAAAGCTTTTCCGCCTTCGCCTTCTGCAGCGCCGGCATGATGGCCCGCATATTCGCCATGCCCACCTGCGGATTGTTCGGCGGTTCGGCCAGATTGCCTGTCGCCCAGCCTAGCACCGCCGGGGCAGCGCTGCATTTTGAAACCTGATGCCGGCCGCCCTCCACGCGCTCGAGCACGGTGAACGAACCATCTTCGGCAACCGCAAGCTCGTCGACGCCCTGAAATTGCGCTGAAATCTCGAGCAGCTCACCGACAGCTTGGAGCGTCGAGCCCGCTCCCCGTGAAGCCGACTCCCAGCCGCCGAAGACAAGCAGCCGTGAATAATCAAGCCCCGGAATCGACTTGATCGCCGCAGCAAGAAGTCCGGCTACCGCAAAAGATTCGGTAAAACCCCCGGCAGGTGCATCAATGGCGACCAGCTCAAACGGTACTTTCTGTCCGGTGACCATCATCACCTGCTGCAGCTTGGCTTTCGGTCCCGCCGCAACGAGCCAGACCTTGCTCTCCGGCATTTTTTTCGCCAGCGCAGCCGCTTCATACAAAGCGCTTGCCGCCCAAGGGTCCAGCACGGCTGGCAGCATCATTTCATTTCTCAGCGCCGGCCCACTAGGTGTGCTCACCGGCTCGAGCCTCTGCAACGGATCGGGAACGATGCCGCCGCAGACCACAATATGATATCCTTTGCTCACGCTCCATCTCCTTGATTGTTTTAATTGCGGTTAATTCTGTGAAGAGTGCAGCCCGCCCGATCCGCTGCGAAAATCAATGTTGCCGAGCCTGGTTTTGTCCGGACCAGGCCGCGAACAATTCCATAAACAGGCGCCGCAATGCACGCACTTCTCGCGGTCAAAAGCGGGAACACCATTGACACCAGGATAAATCGCCTGCCCAGAGCAAACCTCAATGCACAACTTGTCGCCGCAGTCGGAACACACCTCCGGATGCGTAAATACCACATGGTTCGCGTAACCATGCGCAGCCTGCACCTTGCCGCCGACAAGCAGCGCATCCTGCAGCGATACAAAAAGTTTTCCATCGAGCGCTATAGGCTCAAAACCAACTCGGTCCATCAGCGCATCATGCAGCGGCTCACCGCGCTCCCGGCTCTCGCGGCGGATCCGCTCAATTTCTACGCTGCTGATCCTGCCTGCATAAAACTGCTCTAAAGACTGCAGCCGTTCATGGGGCGGTTTCAGCTTTACCGGCCAACCCAGCCGGCCTTTGCTAAAGCCCGCCAGCGCCATGCCCAACATTCCCGCAGAGAAGCCGCTGGCAAACCCGTCCCGAGCTTTCTCGGCAATGCGTCCTTCTTGCTCGACCCAGCTTTCACGCCGGCGCTTGACATAAGCCGCCTCGAGGTTCGCCTTGGTAAACGGTTTGCCTGCGCGCACAAGTTCACATACTGCCTGAGCAAGCTGCACCCCCGTAGCCCAGGCCTCATCCACACCGGAACCGGTCAGCATATTGGTGCTGCCGGAGCCTTCGCCAATTCGCGCATATCCATCGCCTGCGAGATACGGCTCGCCGCGACGCCCGGATTCAAGAAGCGACTTCGCACCCCAGGAACGCAGCTCCGCTCCCGCCAAATATCCGGCAAGCGCCGGATGCTTCATCCACTGCTGTAAATAACGGTATGAAGTGCGCGCCGGGCTGCCGAAAGTCGATGGGACAAAGATGCCGAGTGATGCCAGATTATCGGGATGCACGTATAAGAAACCAAAAATCTCCGGCTCGGGATAGCCAAACGTGTGCAGCACCGTCCCCGGTTTTAGTCCGCTGCCGGGCGCAAGCTCGACTACCATTTTCGCACCGACCGCCCATTCGAACTGCTCGTTTCCGGGAGGCAGCCCGAACTTCCGGTTAAGCGCCTGGCCGACAGCACCCACCGGCCCATCAGCCACTACAGTCAGCGCCGCCCGGATATCCATACCCGGCATGTAGCCGTCGCCCGGGGCACCAGAGAGATCTGTGCCTTGATCAAGAAGGCGTACTCCGCACACGCGCTCACCCTCAAACAGCGGCGCAGCAACCGGCATCCCCGGCCAAATCTGCGCCATACCGCTGCCCATCACCTGGCCCGCAGCCCACTGCGTAAATTGGCCCAAAGAAAACGTAAGCCCGGGCTCCTTGCGTAAAAACGGAGGGATATAAGGCAGCTTAAAGGCATGGTCCTTGAGCGGCAGCACCGGACCGAGCAGGCGCAAGGCAGTATCAGCAAAACGTACAAGAGCTGAGCGGCGGCTGGCCTTGCCCGGATCAAGCAAATAAAGCACTTCTTCGTGACTAACTTCCGCAGCCATGGGCACATCGGCAGGATTTAACTCCGGGAAACTGGTGCGAATTGCACGAGCGCGGCTGACTACTCCCGAAACACCGAAACCGACATCATCGGCGCGCTCGTAACAGATCACTTGCAGCGGCATCCCGGGCATCACCGAACTTTGCAGCGTGGCGCCGCCATCTTGCGCAAGTTCGCGCGTCAGCTCAGTGAGGAAGCCCCCCGCTGCCGGACCAAAGCCGACACAGACGATATCTGCTTCCATTGTTTGGCGGTTTTGCTCAGCAGTCGAGTCAACAGACATCGCGCCACACGGCTTAAATAGGATAGTCAAGCGTCTCGGGAATCATGACCTTAGTCAGCGCCGCCGCCGCGCGGTCCTTGGCCAGCCGGCAGCCGCACAAGCACCCGTCAAGCTTCGCGCGCAGCCGGATAAAGCCGTCAATACCGTGCGGCACAAAACAAGGACCGGCTTTATTGGGACGCAGTTCATCCATCTCGAGCACATCGCCGTAACCGCGCACACCGGCGCCGATTCCGGGGATAATGGCATCGAGCGCATCGGCATCCTGGGCGCGGCAGCTTCCGTTGTTGTCCGCATCGTCCCATGCGGGATGACGCTGATAACCATAAATCAACTCCGCACAAATCCGGCCGGCCTCACCGCATGAACGCGCCACTTGCGCGTGGCTCAGATCGGTATAGAAAGCCACGAGCCCGTCCAAACCTTCCGCGAGCACAGGATTCTCGACTCCCCTTTCTTCGAGCTCAATAACATCTAGAATCAGCGAACGTGAAGAAAGCAGCCAGCACAAAGCATCAGCCAAAGCGAAGGTGACACCCTGCCGGTTGTTGCTGTACAGACGTCCGCCGGACGCGTCCTTTGCACTCTGCAGATATTCAAGCGTTTTCAGCCAAAGCTCCAATCCTGTCGCCAGTGCGCATGCGCCTGTCCCGGCGCGCTCCCGTCCGATTTCACGCATCTCTTTCAGCCATACGCGAAGCTGCGCCAAGAACACCTCATTAAGCATCGTCACACTCAACTGCCGCCGCTGAACTGATTCGGGGCCTTCGTAAGTCGCTTCGAGCTGAGCGTCCATCCATTTCTGGCCGACGAAACCCGGGCAATCCTCCGTTATGCCATAGCCGCCCATCAGGTTGACCGCCTCGCGCATCATTGTTGCGCCAACCGCCGTGTTCCAAAGCTTAACCGCAGGCCCATACACGTTAACCTGCGCATCGAGCTGTGCAAACCGCACCAGCGGCTGGGCCAGCAGTTCCTCCCGGCGCTTCTCTTCTTCCGCAGTTCGCACTTTCTTGGCTTCCAAGGCAATCAGTTCAATCGCCAATGGTTCGAACCGGGCAAGCTCCTTCATCTGTGCTCTGGCAGATTCCTTGCCTTGCTCGGCAAAAATACGATCCTTCTCCCGTTCAATCGGGTCAAATTCATC
Source organism: Pseudomonadota bacterium (assembly GCA_029555385.1). Lineage (GTDB taxonomy): Bacteria > Bdellovibrionota_C > UBA2361 > SZUA-149 > SZUA-149 > JAKPSH01. Next base: position 19,364 of record JAKPSH010000149.1, on the reverse strand, counting down.
GAGCATACGTGAAGCGAAGAACCCGAACGAAGCTCCGGCCTCACCGACACCCCAGACATCAAGCAAACGGTGCAGGGTGTCTTCTTTTTGCTGAAGACCGAGTTCGTAGCGCGGGGAACCCGGAGAGCCTCCTTCTGCGCCGCGGAAACGCTGGCGCTGGTAGCGAATCACCGGCTCCACAGCCGAAAGCAGCTTAGCTGAGGTCATCAGACCGACTGGAACGCGCGTACGGCGAAAAACCGCCTCAATCACATCGCCATGCGCAAAACGCGGGATAATGACCCCATCTTTTATCGTATAACCGCCGATGATGCGGCTTGCGGGAACCTTCAGATTGAGCACCGGATCGCCGGTCGAACTGAGCTGATGCACCAGTTTTTTGGTATGTGCACCGCGGTCAAATAGGCCCGGGTCACTCTCTTCAAGAATTACCATGCAGCTTCCTTTGATCCGCGGATCGTCGGAGGCAACCGCAGCCGTAACGAAATTCGCAAAGGCGATATTGGTGATAAACCGCCCCCGCTTTTCCACTTGCAGCACCGGCTCCCCGCCCTCTTTCCATTCCGCAACACGGATCTTGCCGCTGAGCATGCTTGTCTCAACACCCACATAAGGCAGGGGCTCGGTCAAAGCGAATGCTCCGCGGTACGGAATGCGATCTTCGCCGGGTTTGCGCGGCGCGGAACCAGCCATATAGTGCGTGCGCTGTTCCTGGGTGCCGCGTTCATGGATCGGGGATAACGCCAGGTTTGTGGCCAGACTGCAGGTCGCTGCACCGCCGTCTACCCAGGCAAGCTCAAAAGCCGCTAAGGCCAGCGCCAGGTTTTTCGGCCCCTCGATGAAGCCTCCATGTTCGGGATCAAGGAAAATGGCGGTAATGCCTGAATCATCAAAGGCATCGTAAAGACGTGACTTTTCTTCGGTCCATTCGTGCGTGTTTCGCGCTCCTTCAGCAACAAGCCTCGCCACCGGCCCGCGGGCTACGGAACGCGCCGACTGCACGGCCATTTGAATGTCGTAGCGATCCGCGTAACGCCACATAATCTGCCGCACATCATCTCCTGGCAGAGTCTGAAGCACCGGCACTGCCGCTCTCTGCGTCCCGCTCTCTTTGACCACAACATTAGATTCCATTTTCAATCTCTCCCGGCGCGCACCTCGGCGCAACACTCACTAAAGTCAAGACCAGCTTTCTACGCAGTCTCTCAAACAGATCTGATTACTCCTGCACTGGAAGCAAGGTCATGCGATGCCTTTGCTGCGAACAACCGCCCCCAGCAAACCACTCAAGGAGCAGACAACTCCGCACAACGAAGCCGGCAAGATTATTAGCCACCAAAACGGTGATATTATCCCTCGAACCCCAGGCGTATTGCCTAGGCGCATGCTCGATAATTACCTAGTTCAGGGCTTAACAGTTATCCCATTAAACCAGAGCAAGTCAACGCTACTATTCTCAAATGAACATGCGGCGCAGCTTTACCGCGTAATCAATGCCGGTGCCTACTGAAAGGATCAGCGCAATCCACATAAAAATTGTACCGGCGAGATGAAAGTTTATCAAAGTACCGAATATCTCGTAAGGTTCTTCGATGAGCAGACACACAATCGCGATAAAAGTCCATGCAGTCTTATGCTTGGCCCACCAGCTTGCCGGCACAACGGTTCCCTGAACGGCGGCAAGCGAACGGAGTCCCGTAACGATCAGCTCGCGGGCAAGCAGCACGACGACCATCCAGGCGGCAATGCGCGGTCCGGACGGAATCGCCGCAAGCATGACCAGCGCCGCCATGACCAGAATTTTATCGGCAAGCGGGTCAAGCAAAGTGCCGAGAATTGACTCTGCTTTATAAAGACGGGCAATGTAGCCATCGAGCCAGTCCGTTGCCGAAGCGACCAGAAACAGCACCGTCGCCCAGAGATCCCGTGCCGGTGTAGGGTCTATCAGTAAAACAACAAAAAAAGGCACGGCGAACAGCCGAAGCAATGTGAGAATATTCGGAATGCGCCGGACAAAGCCGCGCCGCCACTGACCCAATGCCGGCGCGGCAGTTTTTTCCTCCCACGTCTTATTCTCAGCTTGATGCTTGTCCTGAATAGTCACGGCGGTATAAGTCCCTCATCTTCAAAACGCGGCGCACATAATCCCTGGTTTCGGCATACGGAGGAATCCCCGCATAACGCGTAACTGCATTTTCTCCAGCGTTGTACCCCGCAAGCACATGGTGGATATTGCCGTCAAAATGACGAAAAAGCCACTTTAAATACCGGACGCCGCCGGTAACATTCTCCACAGGATTGTAAATGTTGTGCACCCCAAAGCGGCGCGCGGTATCCGGCATAAGCTGCATCAGTCCGGTAGCTCCCTTATGCGAGCGTGCACTAGGGTTGAAAGCTGACTCACAGTGCATAACCGCCTTAACCAGCGCAGGTTCGAGTTGATAAGAACGTGCAAGCTGAATAATTAAATCGTCATACTTGGACGCCACTGGATAACCCACCCAGCGATAAGAGCCTTCGCCGCCGTGTACAAACGTGGAATACGATGGTGCTCGCGGTTTAACCTCCCAGAAGTCTTTTTGGGAAGACGGCCGGCTCGATGTAAAGGTGACTACACCGCGAGGACTCCGGTAAGCGTAAAGCTGCTGCGCCAGGGCTGGCTGCAACTGCACGAAAAAAAGGACAAAAAGAGAAGCAGAGCACACGAGAGCGCCTCTCCGGTAACCGCCAAACTGCACTGTCATTGGTTTCTTCCTCTTGTCCCTGTTTGCTCACGTTCGTCTTATGCTACAAATCCAGGAACTGAAGGCAATATGTTTTACTCTGTTTCTACTAGTTTTTCTAGCTTAAACAAAAACTCATGGAACGATCTGATTTCCTTGTTATCGGCTCAGGTTTAGCCGGCCTTATCTTCGCTTTAGATGTAGCGGACGCTGGCACGGTTACAGTTCTAACGAAGAGCGACCCGTTTGAGGGCAGCACGAGATATGCCCAGGGCGGCATCGCCAGCGTGATGGATGCCCGGGACAGCTTTGATGCGCATGTGCGTGATACGCACGAGGCTGGCGCCGGACTCTGCCATCAGGATACTGTTGAACTCGCTGTTCGCGAAGGACCGGATGCCATCGCTCATCTGACGCGGCTCGGCGTCGCTTTCGACCGTGAAGGTTCGGGCACCTATAGTCTTGGGCGGGAAGGCGGGCATTCCGCGCGGAGAATTCTGCATGCCGCCGATGCCACGGGAGCAGAGATCCAGCGCGTGCTTCTGGAGAACGCCCTGGCTCATCCGAATATCCGCATTCTTGCCGATCACATTGCCGTCGACCTTATTACCTCACTTACCACACACGGCGAAAAAGAAGTTGTCGGCGCGTATGCACTTGACCGGCAGACAGACATGATTACTTCATTTGCCGCACGCGCAACGATGCTCGCTACCGGCGGCGTAGGGAAAGTCTATTTGTACACATCGAACCCCGATATTGCCACCGGAGATGGCATCGCCATCGCTTATCGCGCAGGAGCGCGGGTGGCCAATATGGAGTTTATCCAGTTCCACCCAACGTGCCTTTATCATCCGAAGGCGAAATCTTTCCTGATCACTGAAGCCATGCGCGGCGAGGGCGCCTGCTTGCGGCTGCCCACGGGGGAACGGTTTATGCCGCACTACCACCAGCTTGCCGAGCTGGCCCCCCGCGACATTGTCGCCCGCGCCATTGACGACCAAATGAAGAAGACTGGCTGCGACTACGTGCTGCTGGACATCACGCACCGCAGTGCGGACTTTATTCAGTCGCGCTTTCCCATGATTTACGAAAAGGTCAAGGAGTTCGGCTGCGATATCACCAAAGAGCCGATCCCCGTGGTGCCGGCTGCTCATTACTGCTGCGGCGGCGTCGTCAGCGATCTGGACGGGCGCACCGGACTGCTGCGTCTTTACACCGCTGGAGAAACCGCATTCACCGGCATCCACGGCGCAAACCGCCTGGCCTCTAATTCACTGCTGGAAGCGCTTGTTTTTGCGCTGCGCGCCGCGCGCCATGCCAAGGGTTTACTCGAATCACTGCCCATGCCCAACGAAATTCCGGAATGGGATTACGTCAACACCGTAAAAAGTTCCGAAGGCGTGCTGCTCAGTCATACTTGGGACGAGGTCCGGCGCGTAATGTGGAACTTGGTCGGCATTGTGCGCAGCAATAAGCGCCTCACCCTTGCCCGGCGGCGCATCGCGTATATCCGCGAAGAAGTGCGCGAGTACTACTGGAAGTACTTCGTCACGAGCGACTTTATCGAGCTGCGCAATATCAGCCTGGTCGCCGAGCTGATCATTAACTCTGCCCTGCCCCGGCGCGAGAGCCGGGGGCTGCACTACAACATTGATTACCCGGAACGGAACGATAAAGAATGGCTCAGAGACAGCATTTTAACGCCCTCACCCCACCGCTAGATGTCATTAACCGCATCTACGCTTCTTCTCGCGTAGATGCGGTTAATGACATCTAGTATGTTCACTTCAACAGCAACTCTTTCGCTAAGATTGGAATTGATTGGTAGTATGCGGCTAAAAGTTCTTCTGCTTTTTTCCGTCTTTGCCGCGCTGCGTTTTGTAATTAGGCGTTTTCCTTCCCGCCTCGTTCTTGCTTTCACTTCGTCAGTTGGCGCGATTACAGGACGATTTTGCCGGCGGGACAGGTCTATAGCCATAGCGCAGATGCTCTTCTCTTTGCCTCAAGGCAATCAACGGCAAGCAGCAGCCCCGGAAAGTGCCGCTGGAAATAGAGACGACTTACGGCGACAAAAAGCGTCCTCACCTGAGCACTGCCGAAAGGACGTAGATCTAGCAAAGCTCTCCCGCCTTTCCCTTGATGTGTTTCGCCATACCGGAGAATGCGTCGGCGAAGTCCTGATTTGGGACCGAATTTTCCGGCCCAGGAACAATTCTGTTGGCCACAAACTAGATCGCTTACGAGTTTCTAACCGCAACGGGGGAGGAATTGCTGCGGGACCTTATTCAGCGCAGGCAGGGAGCAGTAGGGCTGAGTGCGCATTTCGGCTGTTTTGAACTAATCGCCATCTATCTCGCAAAGCATGGAATTCCGGTTTCGCTTATCGGCAGGAAGCCCAACAGCCCTGTCTTCGGCAAGGTTTTAGAGGATGCACGACGCAGTTGGAGTGGAAATGATCTGGCGCGATACGGCTCACGCAGCCTGACGAGTTATTGAGGCTGTTGAAAAAAAGCACGTAATCGCCGTCCTCATCGATCAAGACACTAACCTTAAGAGTACCTTTTCCAATTTTTTCGGTATCGAGGCGGCGAGCCCTGCAACACCTCTTGAGCTCGCTGCTCGCTATCACATGCCTGTTTTTACCTGCTTTATCACCAGGACATCACGCATGCATCATCATATCACCACAGAGCAGATTGACTATCTGCCCGGACATCCAGGGGCAGTGCAACAAATGCTGGACGTTTATAATAGCCGCCTAGAGGCCCTTATTCGCGCTTATCCGGAGCAGTGGATCTGGCAGCACCGGCGTTGGCGCAGACGTCCAGAGATAGATTATAAGCATCAGCCTCAACTCCTGCGTTCCACGTCACAATACCTAGATTGGCTCCATGCGAAGACCCAACAGCGTTATTCAGTGCTTGCCTGAGCGCAATCTCTTACAGCAGTGTTTTCAGCACGGTACCTGAAAGGCATCGCGACTCAACACCGCCGGCGCTCACCTGCGGCACATCATAAAATTGCACTTCTACTTGCTGTCCCCGCAAACGGCCGCACCACCTGCTTCGCGGCTCTGAACCTTTGTTCTAAGCCAGCGATGAGCCTGAGACACGTCCTGCGATATGGTAAGCTGCCTTATGCGCTTGCGCAGCTCAGCGGGCTCTAGTTCCAGGTAAGCGCACGTCCAAAGGAAGGAGAACTCTATGCCGGGATCCGATTCCTCGAATATCCACTCGCATGCTTCACGAATGAAAACCGGATCCGAGCCGTAGTAATCGAGTACAGCCCGGTCCAGGGTCGCAATCAAAAGCTCCCGCTCAGGAATCGCTGTTCTGGTATTCCCACTCTCTTTGGTTCCAACAAGTTCTGAGATCGTTAGCATCAAACACTCCGATAGATCGTTAAATTAAATACCGCCGCGCCGCTTGTCTTCTTTTCCAGGCTCCGACAGCGAAATTGAAGCTCTAGGCTGCTTTTCCCGCAGCAGCGACTGCGTTCCTAATCCCATCAAACTCATGTCATCCTCCATCCGTCGGCTGTTTAGCAGGGTTTCCGCGACAAAATTCTTTTCGCGAGAAACGCAAAACAACTCCGGTTTATTATGTCGCTGCATATTGCTTTGAATCTATTTGTTCAATAGTCGCTCCGCCAAAGTCCGGCCTGATGCATTCTCGTTCACCCGCTCACCTCGACCTGAAGCCGCAACCGCAACAGGCATACCTCATTTGTCCGCCGCGCGGAATGATTTAGATCACGCGGTTTCCCTGGCAGTAAGAAAAAAGCATCTTGCTTCTCTTAGAGAATTCGCTGATTGGCGAGGAAGCACGGTATAATGCTGTCAGTGCATATGCACATTATCAAAATGGGACATCGCGCGAGTTGATAAATTAAAATTCGCTGCGTTTGAAAATATAGGAGAACTGTTATGGACCTTTTATTGTTTTTATTAATCGGCTTGGCCGCGGGTTGGCTCGCTGGGCAATTCATGAAAGGCGGCGGGTTCGGCCCTGTCGGTGATTTGGTGGTCGGAGTTATTGGTGCGCTGCTGGGCGGCTTTCTCTTCAGGACCTTCGGCGTTGCAATCGGCGGCGGTCTGCTCCCCAGCCTGATTGTCGCCACGATTGGTGCCATCGTTTTGTTGTTCTTGTTGAGAATCGCCCATCGCAGCCCGGCATAGGTATTGGTCACGTCGGCCAGGCGGGCTGCTCGGCGCAGCCGCCCACCGGACTTGTTTAAATGAATTACTAATGTTGAAAGGAAGAAAAATGAAAACCAAGAAACTATCGATGACTACATGCAATGCGGTACTTTTGTTTGCCGCGATGTTGTGCTTAAGCGCAAGCAGCGCTATGGCGGGACCATCGAATAAGATCTCCAGGGACGCTCGCCGGTCAGAGGCGCGCGCCCGGATGAGCAACCAGCAGGAGAATCAGATCGATGCTGCGGCAACCTTGCGAAAGGCCACCGACGCGTATGAGGCGATGGTAAAGGGGACGAACGGTCAGGTACCCGAAAGTGTGCTGGGGAAAGCCCAGTGCATCGCGGTTCTGCCGGAAGTGATGACCGGAGCGGTAATTGTTGGAGGAACACATGGAACCGGCATCACAAGCTGCAAAGAACACAATAAATGGAGCGCCCCGGCCTTCGTGAAGATGAACGCGCTGAGTTTCGGTGCACAGCTCGGCGGCAAGTCGTCGGACATAATCCTGTTCATTCTTAATGAGCGGGGCAAGGCAGCACTAAAGAAAGGCAACTTGGCGCTGGGAGCAGACGCCAGTGTAGTCGCCGGGACCTTCGACAAGAGCTTTGATACCGCGACTTATGGAGCCGTCGCTTATACAAGAACAGAAGGTGCTTTCGCTGGAGCTTCTCTATCAGGAGGCAGCCTGAAAAGCGATGACCAGGATACTGCTGCTTTTTACGGAAAAGAGGTGGACTATGTCTCGCTTCTGGAAGGGCTCGTCACTACGGCACAGAATGACCAGATAGACCGGTTTACTGCGCTTCTTCCGAAGTAAAAGAGAGGCTGGGCACATATCTCGGCAGCTAGGGAATAAAGAACGTCCGCCCAAGATTCGCTTTGGGCGGACGCTGCCCCATCGCCTGCAAAGATGGGCCGATATGACGCACGATCAAGTAGGGGAATAGACAGAATGTTGGGTTACGTCAAGAACGCGCTAAGCACAAATGAAACCATTATCCTTCGCCGGCGCAAGCATGCAATTGTACTTCTTTGGCCGTTCAGTTATAATCTGCTGCTCTTGATCTTGATCGTCTTTGCAGCATCTGCTGCGGCAATCGCAGAACCGAAATTGCTGGTAGCTCTTCTTATCTTTGCCTTGGGAGTATTTCCCATGTGCTTTCTAATCTATAGCTGCCTCAAGTGGTGGACTGAGGAGTTCTACTTAACGACTCACCGTGTGATCCAGTCCGAGGGAATCATCAACAAACGCGTGACCGAGTCGTCATTAGAGAAAGTAAATGACGTGGTCCTCTGGCAATCATTCATCGGACGGATTCTAGACTTTGGAGATCTGAAGATACTGACGGCCAGCGACATCAGCACAAATGACCTTCGAATGCTGAAATCCCCCGTACCCTTTAAAACAGCTATGCTTAACCAGAAAGAAACCTTTAGCAGTGACAAGCACACTCCGGCGGCAGACGAAGCGGCGGCGGAATCAAAGGGGAGGATTTCCGGTCTCGAAAAACTGCGGCAGGAAGGAGCAATCACCGAAACGGAATTTTTGGAGAAAAAAACACAGCTCCTCGCACAGATGCAGTGAGGGTAAAACAAGGAGAAGAAGAGGAATCTCCGTTCGCGTGAATAATAGCGACGCCTTTCCCCAAAATTAAACTACCAGTCTATTGTTACTCTCCGCGCTCTCCACCCGATTGATACTGCCGCTACGCCGCTAATTAAGATATCAATGCCGAGCAGCGTACCGAGCACCCAGACGCCAGATACCGGCCACGCGGCGGCAATCAAGAACGCCAAACACGAGGTGACGATGCCATCTAGCAACAGCCAGCCCCAGCCCAAGTGCGGTCTGACTTTGAAACTTAAGATAAGGCAGCTAATTCCCTCGGTCACGAAATACGCGGCCAAGAGCAGCGTAAGCAATTCTAAACCGAACTGCGGAAGCGCGAAAACCAACAAGCCGCAACTGATGCTGAGCAGTCCAGCAAAAAAAGCGAGCGATCCCTGCCCAAACGATTGCGCCTTAGATGCCCTGACTACCCGCACGATACCGGCCACAAACAGCAGCGCACCGACAAACATACTGGCCGCGATTCCAGTGATAAACGGCGCGCTGACTGCCATTACGCCCAGCACCACCTCCACGACCCCCAGTCCGACAAGCCAGTTTGCATTATCCCGCGCAACGGCGATCCATCCTTCCGCGAAAAGGTGCTCTCTTTTTGGCACAGCGCGCAAACGCGCTTTTTCCAATGCCATGCTCATATAGATCTCTCCTCAGGGGCGAGCCGCAGATACTATCTCTTAATAATTATGACACCTCCGTATCGTAATGCGATGATTTGGATCATGCGGCAATTAGACTTAAAGGCGCATGAATCTCCATGATCTTACAGAAGCGAAGTTTTAACGCGTGATCTTGATCATGGGGAAAAGGCTCTATCAGCGGTAAAGAAACAGTGGAAGTGTCAACGGAATCAGCAATACGTGCTCTGACCGGGACAATCTGTGCTCTAACTCGCCCCAATTAGCGACACGCGACATTAGAGTTGAATTGTGCTGCAAGCACGAGAGTGCGCTCGGAAACAAAATTCCCATGAAACAATATCGAGTGCTTGTACTGAATGGTGGTTCCGTGAGTGCGCACGATATCGCTCGGCGCTTGGACTGCTTAGGATACGCTGTTATTCCGCTTGCTGATTGCTCCGATCTTGCCTTGGCGACTGCCGCAGGACAACGGCCTGATCTAATTCTTTTCGATCCAACAGTGCACGGCGATGATTACCGACTTGCCATTGCGGAGCGGATCAATAGCGATCTGAAAATCCCCGCCGTGCTTATTGCTGGTTTACCAAGCAGTAATTCACCGCATCCGACAGAAAAAAGTCAAAAGAGCAAGTCAGCTTACCATACTTATCTCCTCGCGCCACTCGACGATATTGAACTTGGCTCGGCGATTAAACGAGCACTCGACAAGCACGACGGAGCGATCAACGAAAGCTTCGCTGCCCGGGATATCCCCGTAATGGGAGAGACGCTCAGCTCGTCGAAGAGGCAGGGAAAAAACGGAAAAAACCAAGATGCCGCTTTCGCTTTCATAAAGCAGGTTAGTCCATTTTCGGAGCTTCCCGATAGAGCGCTAGACGATCTCGTGGAACGTGCGCACTTTACATGTGCGAAACCAGGTGATTATCTAAGCTTCGAAGGCGATCACAATAACGAGAGCTTTATCGTGCTTTCGGGTCGTTTGGCAATGACGAAGACCTCGGTCAGTGGAAAAGATCTTATAGTTCAATTGCTCGGGCCGCAGGATTTATTCGGTTTAATCTTAGCGATGGAAAACTTGCCGGAACAACTTTCTACTCGTGCACAATCGGATGCGGAAGTTCTTTGGATTCCCACCTCAGCCTTGCTGCGTGTTCTTGCCAGTCACCCTGACCTTTATAGGTCTTTCCTTGGACAGCTGTCTGCTCGTATGCATTCTTCTCATAATCTTTCCTGCAGACTGGCACACGACACGGTCCAAGGGCGGATAGCAGCGCTGCTGCTGTTCCTCTCCGCCAAGTTTGCCAGACCGGCAAAAGACGGAAATACCGCAGTGCTTCTTGATATTACCCGGCAGCAAATAGCGGACCTCACGGGAACAACTCCGGAAACTGCGAGCAGGGTCACAAGAGCAATGCATCGTCAGGGCATATTGGACATGAGCACTCCCGGCGTCATTCGTGTCCTAGACCTCGAACTTTTGGAGAAACTCCGCGAAGAAGACCAACCATTAGAGCCAATAAGCAGAAAAGCCAGTATCTAGAGCACCTAGTGTGCGTTATCGTCCAGCTTGCGGTTTCCTCGCTAGGCAATTAATATTGCGGCGCAACTGTTATCGTTTGGGCAAAGGCTAGAGCCATGAGAGATTCCCGATACTTATCGACTTGCTGTCTTCTGCTGCTCTGTGCAGCGGCATCCTTCAGCGCTTGCGCCAAGCGCCGCATTGACGCCTCATCGCTCACGGCAGAGCTGCGCTCAGCGCCGCTGGAAATCGACGTATTCGCGGCCCGCGCTTTTCTTGGCGGCAGCGAGTATGAACGATATTACCTCAATCACGATATCCTCTGGCGCGAATGCGGCAAACTCTCGCCGGCCGCGAAGAAAATGCCCCGCCCGGCGAATTTGGCGGGTGATGCCGTGTTTCCTGACGATCCTTCGCTGACACTGGTCACGCGGCGAGTCGAAAAACTCTCCGCCGATCAAGAACTGCAGCTTAAAGTCGCCGCCGCAGAACTGCTCAAGACCAAAGCAATGAGTGACGAAAAAGAGCCGCTGCCCGGCTCGGCGTTCTCGCTATCCGAACCCGGAACCCTTGAAATGAGCCTGGTTTTTGGCGCGAGCAAACTGCGCATTGTGACATCCGTCGATGGCGTTGCCGATAAAGAGACTCCGGCGCTGAGCCATGTCAGTGACCTGCTTAGCTTCGTGCGCGGAATTGGACCGGTTATTTGTGAAGCGGAAACATTTTACGGCGTCCCGCGCAAACAATAACCCATACAGGCACAAGCGCACGGAATCGCGTAAAACAATCGCCGCAGCCGGATTAGGCGTCATGAGCAGCACAACTTCTGAGAAAGCTTGGCAGCAGACAGCGTTATGGATTGTGCTGCTTGCCGCCACTTCTCTGCTCAGTCTATTTCTCGGCACGGTTCCGATCCAGCCGGGGCGGATTGCCGGAATTTTTGCCGATTTTTCCGGCCTGCCGCACGGGACCGTCTTTGAGCCTTGGGAGCAAGCCGTAATATTTGAGCTTAGGCTGCCGCGTTTAGTGCTTGGTTTAGTGTGCGGCGCGGCGCTTGCGCTCTGTGGGGCAGCGATGCAGGCGATGTTTCGCAACCCGCTGGCCTGCCCCGGCATTACGGGCGTCTCAAGCGGTGCGGCGCTGGGGGCAGTGCTGGCAATATTTTTTAATCTTTCTGCATATTCCCCCTATTTTCTGCCGCTGCTTGCGTTTTTGGGCGGGCTGGGCGCTTGCTGGGCGGTATATGCCATTTCATCGCGGCGCGGCCATGTATCCGTGCCGATGCTGCTCCTTTCCGGCGTCGCGCTGAACAGCATTAATACATCGATTATTGCTTTTTTGCTGTCCTTGTCATTCGCCAACTACGAAACAGGAAAGCAAATTATCTTTTGGACCTTGGGCGGGCTGGACACGCAGTCATGGCCGCAGATTAAATTAATGCTGCCGTTTGCCGCCGTGGGATGCGCGATTATTGTCTGTTCATACCGCGAACTTGATGCGCTGAGCCTCGGCGAACTCCATGCCTCCTCTGTCGGCGTCGATGTACGCAAAGTCCGGCGAAAGCTAATATTTGCCGCGGCGCTGGCCACGGCCTCAACTGTCGCGCTCTGCGGCACGATCGGCTTTGTCGGCCTGATCGTGCCGCACATCGTGCGCTTAATCTACGGACCTCACCACCGCACGCTGTTTCCTGTATGTGCGGCAGCCGGAGCCGTATTTCTCGTACTCGCTGATATCGCGGCACGCACACTGATTGCTCCGGAAGAAATCCGCTTGGGAGTGATCACCGCGGCTTGCGGCGGCCCGTTTTTCTTGCTGCTGCTTGTTAGCGGGGATCGGAGGGGTCTTGATGCCTGATGCAATTCTTGAAGCACGCCGCGTCTCGTTTGCCTATCGCGGCACGCCAGTGCTTGAAGATATCTCGCTCGACGTACGCCCCGGGGAATTGCTCGGCATCACCGGGATCAACGGCTCCGGCAAGACGACTTTACTGAAATTGCTGGGCGGACTGCTCAGGCCTCAGTGCGGTGAAGTCGCTCTTGACGGCCGCGGTTTGCATGCACTCGGCCGCAATGCCATCGCCCGGCGTATTTCACTAGTCCCGCAGGACATTCCCGTCGAGAGTTCCTTTACAGTGCGCGACATTGTCGCGATGGGCCGCAACCCTTATCTTGGCCGCTTTGGCCAGGAAACACGAATCGACAGGCAGGCCGTGGAGATGGCGGTCTCTGCCGCGGATATTGCCGGACTTGAAGATCGCCTGCTTCGCGAACTCTCCGGCGGGGAGCAGAAACGGGTGTTCATCGCCCGGGCGCTTGCCCAGGAAACCGCCATCATCATGCTTGATGAACCTACGGCAAATCTCGATCTTGCCCATCAACTCACTTTAATTGAACTGCTTTCCAGCCTGTGCCGCAAAGGCCGTGCGGTAGTGCTCAGCATGCACGACCTTTCTTTTGCGGCAACGCACTGCGATCGTGTGCTCGTGCTTGCGAATAACGGCGTCGGCTCCTGCGGCACCCCTGGGGAAGTAATTACCCCCGATAATTTAGCACGCTTTTTCGGCGTGCAGGCGGAGGTCTTGCACTACGGCGGGTGTGTCAGCGTCGTGCCGCTTCGCCAAGCCCGGCGCAGTGCTTTTGACAAACCTGTGTGACTGGGTTAGTTTCCCCGGGCTAAAAAGACTATGAATTCTTTTAACTGGTTGGCGTATGACATCAGGAAGAATCAAAACCAGCAGAATCCGGACCAATAAGCTTGCTAAGCAGCAGAAGAGCCGCACCCGCAAGACGAAGCGCAAACTTCGCAAACGCGAGGAGCAAGGTTATCTCAAGATCGGTTAGTTTGCGGCAGTTCCCGGTTCCGAGGATACGAATCCGCGTATTTTTGATAAACCTCGTCTAGTTTGATATCCCACTGCCGCTTGCGGCCATTCTTGCGACCTCCCTCAGATGAGCCTCAGCAGCTTTGCCCTGTTCTTTCAACAGATCCGCCTTAATTGGCAGAGGTGATAGCTGCTCCGATAGAAAACCGCACCCTGCTGCTTCCCATCGGAGCCGGACAATCCGTTTTCCTCTGGTAAAAGTAAAGGTTCAAGCATGTTTCTTTACGTCTTGGCGTCTCTTGCCGCATGTTCGATTTGGCTTGTCTATGCCGGATTAGCCGCCCAGTGGTGCAAGGTATGGAAGAACAACGTACCGCCTGGGATACCGATCTATTTCTTGATTATCTGGTTTGGTATCCACAGCGGCTACTCGTTGTGGGGTTTGGCCAAGTCACCGCCGGATTGGTTCATGTTTGCGGCTTTCGTTCCCGGCGTATTGCTTTTCCCCGTGATCGGGCTGCAGTTCAAGAGCCCGCGGCCGAAGCTCGGCAGCATTGCTGTTTGTGCGGCTGGCGTGCTTGTGGTGCTGGCTTTTTGCGCCGGCGGTGTTCAGCTCTGCAATGCGCAGATGAAATCAAACGAAAGACTGATTGGTGCGGTAGTCAGCGGCATTTCACTGCTCAACCTCGCCGTGGCCATTCCGGGCCAGATCCGCAAGGTGAAGCGCACCGGCATCAACGGAAGCTCCAGGATATTTGTGATCGTAAACTTCCTCGGATTTGCGGCCTGGCTCGCCTACGGCTTAGCCCTGCCCGATCCATATCTGATCACAACGCAAACCATCGGTGTTCTGCTGCAAGGCTACGTGGTTGCGCTGCACTTCAGGTAGCAAACCTCGAGCAGTGCAGAAGCTGAGCACCGCGCAAGCCCAGCTTGCTTGCTCCACGGAGCCTAAGATGACAAGAACCAGCTTGGTTTTAGTTGTCCGGCTCCTTACCGAAGCCAAACTCAGGCCTCGCGTTTGAGAATTAACTTGCGTTGCATGCTCGGATTTAGGTATGCCTGGGCCAACGTTGCGCAATCCCCCATAATTTCAACATGACAATTGCTGCCCGTGGGCATATGCGTGCTCTTATGCTACCCTGCGGCGGAGCCCGCCCGCTGCAGCCGGCGCGTTAGAGAGGCCCTATGAGCAAAAAGGCAGCTTTCGATTTCATTAAGGAAATTCCCACTTTTTCCCAGCTTCCGGGAGATGCGCTGAGCAGTCTGGCCGAGCAGTCCCGGTTTGCGAGCATTCGGTCCGGTGATTACATCGCCTTCGAAGGCAGCCAGGATGAGGCCAGTTTCATCGTCGTTTCCGGACGTCTGGCGATGACAAAATCATCAATGAGCGGAAAGGACCTGGTAGTTCAGCTCCTGGGACCGGGTGATTTTTTTGGTATGGTTCTCGCCATTGAGAAGCTTCCATCCCAGCTCTCTGCGCGGGCGCAGACAGATGCAGAAGTTCTCTGGATTCCGACGGAGGCGCTGCTCGGCGTCTTGTCCGGGCATCCCGTGTTATACAAAGGCTTCGTTGCGCAGCTCTCTGATTGGCTGCATACCGCGCACAAGCTTTCTCGCGGGCTCGCCCACGACAGCGTAGAAGTGCGTATCGCCGCATTGCTTGTACTTCTCGCTGCTAAGTTTGCCCGCACCAGGGATGAAAACAACGATCCGATAGTTGTCGACATCACCCGTCAGCACATAGCCGACCTTACCGGCACGACTCCGGAGACCGCCACCCGGGTCACCAGATCGATGCATCGCACCGGCCTGATTGAGGTGAACAAGCCGGGCGTGATCATTGTCAAGAATCTTCAAGCGCTCAAGAAACTCGCCGAAAGTTAGCCTGTCCCTTGAACCATGCTCTTGCCGGCAGCAAATCAATGCAATAACCGCAGTAGTATTAGATAGCAAAACAAAGTTCTTGCCATTATTTTGGCGAGTGATGCGGATCATGGCGCATGCTGTTCCCGGGGCCTACAATGAAAATCAGTAACAATTCATTGCGGGAACAATACATGAAAAAGCTGGAAGATATTTTAGGAAACTACCTCTACGCTCAACTGGCATTCGAAGAGAGTCTTTACAAGGAAGTTGAGGATCAGCTTTCCTTGTTGGACGAAAGCAAGTTCGCGGATGTGAAGAAACTGCTTCACCTAGTCCAGGATGTCCTGGAAACACAGTTTTCGCGTCTTAATGACTCTATTGAACGAATAAGCAAAGGTGCTCTTCAGGACACAGACGCAAAGCACCTTGATGATTTGAGACTTCTCAACGGCCTGAACATTAAAATACGGCGCAAAACCGTATCGGAAATGCTGCGAAACGACTATACCGCTCTGAATCTAGCGGCAATGGGAAACATCTTACTCCATACTGCCGCACTTGCCGCCGAGGCAAAAGAAGTAGCCGACGTCGCACTGGAACACTTAACCAACTTGACACCATTCATTTCGCAAATGAACGAACTTGTCCCGAAGGTTGTCGCCCGGGAACTTTCGCAGGATTTCCCAAAGGTCAGGCGCGCTGTTGGGGCGGTCGCGGCACGAAATGCCCGCCGGGCCTGGAAAACTCAGAAAAAATAGTTATGCAGCGACGGTGCCATCCAACACGTCAGTTCTCTTCATGATCTTACTCTTTGATTGATCATGATTATCGGCTGCGTGATTCTCATCATTCCACTGGTTATGAAAAAGGCTGTATTCTTATGACAAAGGAATTAAGAGGAACGTCGGGCGGATTCTGTGCAGCGTGTCAGGGGATATCTCGCGCGCGCAGCGCTTCTCGACGCGCTATCCGCTGCGTCTCGCTTTCTTCGGACAAAACCGTGTGCTCAAAAGGCCCAACGGTCCGCAATCGCTTCAGAGGCATGGACATCTAGGAGCAAAATATGACAAAAAACATAAAGACAGCTGCTGTAATTAATGCCAGGGCAAGAAATCTTCTCCAAGAGGATCTTAGGGAGAACTATCCCGGCACTAACGGCACACCCCTCAATAATTCTGCCGCAGCCCCGGCAGATTGGGACAAAGCACAGCGGCTTGCTGCCATCGTAAACGACTCTAATGATGCACTTACGCTTCAGGATTTAGCAGGAAATATTCTTGCTTGGAACCATGGTGCCGAGCTGATGTACGGTTGGACGGAAGCCGAAGCTCTGGCGATGAATATCCTGGAAACCATCCCCGAACCTCGCCGCAAAGAAGCATCGGCATTAAGCAGCCGGATTGCCGACGGTGAGACAATTACTTCCTTTGAAAGCCAGCGCATTACCAAGTGTAAGCAGGAGATCGAAGTATGGCTGACCCTTACCGCCCTTAAAAATAGAGATCAGAAAGTTTACGCAATAGCCAGCACGGAGCGCGACATTACCGAACGCAAGCGTAAGGAGTCGCAAAAAGAAATTTATTTTCAGGAGACTGATTTAGCAAAAGTAAAGGCGTTGACCGGCCTCTTGCCGATATGCGCGTCTTGCAAACAAATCCGGGACGCCAACGGAGATTGGCATCAAGTAGAATCGTATATTCGCGATCGATCTGAAGCTACTTTTAGCCACAGTCTTTGTCCGCAGTGCGTAAACAAATTCTATCCCGATTGTCGTGCTCGCGCCGAGGGTACCCCAAAGGCGCGGAAAACATCCGTTGCGGCGGCGCAGAACTTAATCAGAATACCACGAACATAGGCGCCGCTGACCGCAATCAGACCATGTTCTGCATCCTGTCGGATGATTTAATAAACTGTGGAATCTGAAAATCGAGCTTGGGCGCATACAGGGCCAATTGCCGCCCAAGCCGCTCCTGAAAGGAGCGCAGCGCTGGATCCATGGCAACGCAGAAATCTTTGTTGATTTGACAGTAGCGCTTTTGCACTTCGTCCAAACTCTGTTCAAGACACAACTGTATGTCATGAAGATAGCCGCATCCTAGCCGGGCGAAGTCATAGACTTTTGCCTGCAAACGCTCATATTCAGCATTAAGAAAATGCTTGAATTCATCGACCTTAATCTGCTCGCGGGTGATTTTTTCATAATGATATCCCATAATCGCCAAGCGGACGGCCTCACTAAACATTTTCGGACGTGAAAGTACAACCTTGGCCAAGAACTTGGCATACGACGGCCCTTGACGTGAAAACAGTTGAATTTTCAAGGAGCGAAACAACGCATATAGCTCTGTTGTTCTCACTTTCCTTGCACAAAATTTCTTCCGGTTCCACCGGCAGATCAACCGGTAACAACGGTCAAAATAGTTGCTCAGATTGACATCGTATAGCGACGCAAGAACTCTCTTATATCCCGCAATCAGCACCTCGCTGCGGATTTCCGGAATATAGCTAAGTGCGGTGCAGACATTGTTTCCGCTTGGCTCATCGATTAGGCGTCCTTGCTGTTGATACCGTTCGTACAGTCTAGTGCCTTTCAAGGGCATCAGCAGACCCACCATCGCCGTGGGGATCCCGGCATGCTGAATAAATTCAAGCTGCGCGTCAAAACTGCCGGCGTCGTCTCCGTCAAGACCAAGGATAAAACCGGCCGATACTTCCATACCGTGGCGTTGTATCCGGTGCACGGCATCGAGCAAATAGCTCGGATTACCGTTCTGGATATTATGCTGCTTGTTGGCCTGCCGCAGTGCGTTCGGATTGGGCGTTTCCAGGCCGAGAAACACCATATCAAATCCCGCATCCGCCATGGCGTCCATTAAGTCGGGAGCCTCCGCCAAGTTTACGCTCGCCTCGGTGTAAAAGCAAAAAGGATAGCGCCGCGCTTTCTGCCACGCGGCAACCGCCGGAAGCAGGCGCTGGACCCGCGTTCTGTTGCCAATAAAATTGTCATCAACAAAAAAGACCGTCCTTCTCCAGCCGCAGTCATAAAGCAACTGCAGTTCAGCGATTATCTGATCGTTCGTCTTTGTCCGCGGCACCCGTCCGTAGAGCTGCGTGATGTCGCAGAATTCGCAGTCAAAAGGACAGCCCCGGCTGAACTGCAGAGCGACCGAACCGTAGTAGCGTAAATCGACAAGGTCATAACGGGGCAGCCGCGCGGACGACATGTCCGGCTTCTTCGTTATACCGTTTGCTCCTGTCGGCGGTTTCGTAATGCGGGACGCACTTCCGTTTTCGAGACTGGCGAAGAAATCCTCAAAAACGTCCTCCGCTTCTCCGAGGACAAGATAGTCAACATTCGGAATCTCCTCATAATAGACTGACGGATAGGGCCCGCCAGCAACTATTGGAAGCGCTTTCTTTCTGCACCGCTCCACGACCACGGCAAATGAATCCCGCTGAACGATCATCGCGGAGACAAAGGCGCATTCAGCCCAATCCAGGTCTTCATCAAGGAGCGGCTCCACATTCATGTCGACCAGACGCAGTTGACAATGGCGGGGAAAATACGCAGCAAGCGTCAACAACCCGAGCGGCGGTAAAGGAGCCTTGGTCTTGATAAACTCCAGGGCGTATTTTTCGCTCCAGTAAGAGGGAGGCACTTCAGGGTAAATGAGAAGAATGTTTTGCATGGATCAATTCCGCTGAATTCAGGATAAAAACTTCGCCTTACCGGCCGGCCAAGGGCAATCCCCGCAGCAAAAGACCGAACATCATAATACTGCCCACGGAATCTTCTTTCGATGATCAAGATCACGCGTCGAAACTTCGGTTCTATGCTTTTTTCGACAGCCGCTTTCGCACCGCCCACTGCTGCAAGACCTGCCCAGATCGCGGAGTGGAGACGCGAATATTCCAAGAGCTGAGGAATGAAAAAGTGCAGCCGTTTTAACCCGTTTG
>JAKPSH010000060.1 GCA_029555385.1 Pseudomonadota bacterium | reverse complement strand
CCACTCGACGCTGCCCGCTGCGTTCGCAATCAGCACCGCCGATGCACCGCGGTGCACCGTGCCGTCCTCGTTCAGTCCGCCAAGCCAGCCCACCGGAGCATACTCCGGCTTCAGCGCTTCCGCCTGGTGCAGCGGATCCAGATCAAACGACTGCATGATGCCCGCTTGCGCCGGAGCACCGCACATCACCACACAAACCACGACCGCACACTTAAACAGAAATTCACGACACATCGCATCTCTCCTTACTGAGAAGGGTTGAGTTACCTTGAAAAACCGTAACTTTTTTCCATCACCAAGCGGACGGACACAGCACGGTCCAGCCGCTTGGAAAACGGTTTACAAATTTTGCGGACGAAGGAGAGCGCGCTCAATGAGCTGCTCAAGAAGTGACCACATCAGCACCACCACCGCCCGGCTTACTACTAACTACCCCGCGGCATACCGCCGCAGCGAAAACCGCGGCCAAGAAAAAGAGCACCAAAGCAACGTATAAATACCACACCCGCGGTTTCCTATCAAGATTATGACCAAATCGGCCCATTAGTAGCTTTAACGGCCAGGAAAAATACAGAGCACCCCCCTCCCCAAAGGTGTCAGGCTCCGGAGGTCATATTTGGTCAACTTAAACTCCAGTAGAAAAACACAAGTAGTTATGGGCGAATAAGCGTCCCGGGGTGCCCGGTTCCCGGGTTCCAGGTGCCCGGTTCCCGGGCCCGGTTCCCGTTGGCGCGCAAAGCGCCCCGGTTCCCGGGTTCCAGGTTCCCGGGTTCCAGGGCTTTGAATTAATAAGAGTTTTAACGCGAAGGATGGAAAGCAAAAATAGTCCGCTGAAGAAAGGCGTCATCCCTCACTCAAAAGGTGCCAGGCTCCTTACGTGCGCCCGCTGAGGAAACATGCTGACACCTCGCCGCGATACGGATCAAAGGGTTTGGAGCTTGGCGCAACGAGAGCTGCGAACCTCCCAGCATCAGATTTGCCGGCTCAGCGACTCCAAAAGTGTCTGAAATTTCTGCTTGTATAAGATTATGCGTATCGTATATAGTAGTATAGGCCAAGTGCGATGAGCATCAGGAGCTACAAGAACCAAGGAACAGCGGAGATTGCGAAAGGAATTAACAGCAAGGCCGCAAGGCAGATTCTTCCAAGCGAACTGCATGGACAAGCGCGGCGAAGGCTCGCGCGTCTTCAAGCAGCGGTAAGCTTGGATGATATACGCGGGCTTCGCGGGAACAGATATCACCCGCTGCACGGCAGACGCCGGGGACAGCATGCGATCGCCATAAACGATCAATACAGGATTTGCTTTCAGTGGACCGGACAGGATGCAGAAGAAGTGGAGATTGTCGACTATCACTGCTGAGGCCGCGCGCGATCAGCTAACTCAAGACCGGCCATGGAGTTGACCGAATTACGATGGCAAAAAAAAAACAACAAACATACATCATCCCGCTTCACCCCGGAGAGATGCTCCAGGATGAGTTGAACTCGTTAGGCATTTCGCAGAGCGCCCTTGCCAGGCGGATCAAGGCAACTAACGCCCAGATCAACGACATCTGCCGGGGCAAGCGAGGGATCTCCGCCGACATGGCGGTGCGGCTTTCTCGCGCGCTGGGAGCATCGCCGGAGTTTTGGCTGAATGCGCAAAAGCTTTGGGAATTAAGTAAAGTTGAAGAAAAGAAGTACGAAGACATCGAGCCGTTCAGCGAAGCAGCTTAAGCGCTACCCGCGTTAAACGCTCTTCGGTGCGGATCTAAAGGTGCCGCCCCCCGCAGATCCCAGGGGATCCCGGGTTCCAGGTGCCCGGATCTCAAGGGAATAAAGGGCAAGCCAAGGAGCTCTTAATCGACCACCAAACTCATCCTTCGCGTTATTCTCCAAAAACCAGACCATGTTAGCCGCCCGGACTTTTCAGCTTTGAATTAATAAGAGTTTTAACGCGAAGGGGGTAAGCTCAACGCGGCAAAATGCACATTGATAATATGTCGCAGCATAGCTATAATATGCTTAATTATGAAAGAGGGACATTACGTCATTGACGCCGAACGTCTGAGCCGCGCTTTGCGCGATAAGGGATTCCGATCTTTTCGCGAGCTGGCCAGGGAGTTGAAACTGCATCGCAATACCATCAGCAATTACTTAACAGGAGGACCGGTACTTCCCGATGCCCTGGAGCGCATTTTGAGCCGGCTCGAACTTACCCCCGGGGAAGTGCTCAAACATTCAGCACCGCGGCGAAAAGTGCCGGGGCTCGAGATTGCCGAATTTGCAGCGCAGCTCAACCGGACGGATCCTGATGCGGTGTTCGTCCTTTTTGGGTCGCGCTCGCGCGGAAGCGCAAAGCGGTTCTCAGACTACGACATCGGCATATTTAAAAGTACGGGTCTGGAGTTTGCCGCATACAGCCGCCTGCTGAATATCGCCGCAGACTGGAATGAGCAGCAAATACCGGAAGTTCAGCTAGTCAATCTTAATGCCGCCGATGACGGCTTTCTTGGGGCGATTCGTGATGATATGAAGTTTCTATCCGGCAGTTTGCTCGAATGGACACTATTGCAGAAGAGATGCGGGATCATCGTTGAGCATGGATAAGAAATGGGCGGAAGCTATCGAACTGCTGGAATCGGCGCTTAAGCGCGAAACAAAGGACCAAGACCGCGCGCTGACATTTGCCGCTCGCGCCAAGGCTTTTGAAGTCGCCTTCGAATATACTTGGAAATGTTTTAAGCGAGCAGCGGACCAAGCCGGCCTTGAAGTCTACAGCCCGCGAGACGCGATCAAAGCAGCTGCACAGATGAAGCTGATCGCAGATCTCGAAAAATGGCAGCAGTTTCTCAACGCGCGGAACTTATCTGTTCACGACTATATCGGCATCGAAGACGACTCTTTTGCAAAGCTGATTGCCGAGTTCCTCGCTGAAGCAAGGCGGCTCAAGTGAGATCGGGGGTTCCGAGCGCCGGTTGCCGGATTCTAGAGCATTGTTGAGAGAGCAAAAAAATTCCCGCCCCTTGGCCTGCTTCTGCTCGAACAACTGATTTTTCGGAGCAGGGGCAGGATAAAGGGCAAGCGCCGGGAATGCGGATTCCAGGTGCCCGGATCCCCGGCGTGCTATGTACCAGTGGGCAGAAGGCTAACTTTTAGAAGTAGTACTTCAATCCGACATCAACATTCACGCCATCAGCCTCAAACTCACGGTCTGAGGCTGAGTTATTTCTATCAGTAGTAAAATCCAAGAAACGATAGTAGACATTGGTGAACGCACCGAAGTTCGGATTGAACTTGTATTCGGCGCCTGCTCCAACGTAAGAACCCCACTCGTCATTAATGTCAGCAATGCCATCCAAGGCCTCATTTCTTGGATCGAAATCCGCAAACGCATAGGTCACTCCAGCCATAATGGAAACTCCCCAGTTGTCGCAAGGCACGTAGTGGTAGCTTAGTCCTAGATCGAGCGGAACAAGCTCTAGGTCGCCAAATCGATCTTCGCCTGCATCGGGCAACCATGATGCTCGAAAATCAAGCAGAAGCTCCCGTCCCATCAGCGGAATACCGACGCCTAATCCTGGTCCCCAAACATTATCATCTCCATCCATTACATCGTAATAGTTTGCCCAAGCGCTAAGCTCAAACCCGCTTTGCTCCTCAGCAAAAGTGGAACCCGATGTCAGCAACACTGCTAGTAAAAGTAGCCCAATTTTTTTCATATTTATCCTCACTGGACTGTTAGAATCAGTTCATTAAAACATCAGCGTCACAGCAGGGGTGGTGCTAATTACTTATTTAGTGGCACCACGACTCGCTGCCGCTCTTGGATGTGGGCTTGTACTGTAAAAGCATCCGCCAGCCCAATCAAAATCAGTAATCCCTTCGAAGCAAAATCCAGATGGCGCATGTTTGCTGTTGTCTTCATCACCAAGCAGTCTACAGCTCACGCTGAATCCATTTCCTAGTTCCATCTCTACCTACTAGACCCGGAGATGGCGCGTACGTCCGCTTCCAGTAAGTATCATTGTCGAACGTATCAAGTCGAGACCGTTCCCTTTCGGGGATCCTGGTTCTCA
>JAKPSH010000029.1 GCA_029555385.1 Pseudomonadota bacterium | reverse complement strand
CGCGGCTGTAAGCTGGTTTTTGAGTTTCCGCAGCGACTCGGAATGGTTAAAGCCGCTGTTGTGTCTGGGAGGATTGTTCTCTATTTTGTTTCCCAGCCAAAGCGGAGCTTTTTTCGGCGTAGTTGACGCCCGTCCGTTTTGGAACAGTGCGCTCTTGCCGATGCTTTTCCTTGTCTCGGCATTTACTTCCGGCACAGCACTTCTGCTTGTGGTCTATGTTATTTGCCGACGCGAAGATCCGCAGCTTCGCGAGGTTTGCCGGAGCTTGCGGGTGTTTGCCGTGGCCGGCCTCTTGACGTATTTCGCTCTTGAGTTTGCGGAATTTTCCATTGCCTTTTGGAGTCCGGTCGGCTCGCATCCGGCGATGGAGCTTATTCTTTGGGGAAAGTACTGGTGGGTTTTTTGGCTGGTCCATTTGCTGCTCGGCGGCTTGGTGCCGTTCGCCCTTTTGTGCACACGGCGGCTTGATGCTTGGTTTACGGCAGCAGTGCTGATTGCGATCTGCTTTCTGAGCGCCCGGCTCAATGTGCTTATCCCAGGCCAGGCGGTGGGGGAGCTGGTTGGCTTGCAGGAAGCGTTTACCCATCCGCGGCTGCGTCATCTATATCAGGCTACGGCGATGGAGTATCGCGTTGGATTCTTGATGCTGGCCATGGGCATGGCGGTCTTCTTTGTGGGTCAGCGCCTGGGACTCTATATCAGCCGGTCAGTTCAATCCAATTAGTCAGGAGCTAATAATGAGCGAAGAAAAACAGCACAACAACGTTTCACGGCGCGAATTCCTCGCTGGAGGAGCTATGCTTGGGTTTGGGGCAGCCGCTGGGGCAGCGGCAATGGATTGGGGCCAGAGTTCTGCTATTCTCAACAACGCCCGACCGGATGCTCCTTACGAACTTGCTCAGGCGGAGTGCATGCTTTATTCCGCGTGTTTACAGTGCAACACAGGCTGCGGCATCAAATGCAAAGTGCAGAACAACACTGTCACAAAGATCGACGGGAATCCATACAATCCATGGACGCTCAATCCCCATCTGCCGTATGACACAGCGCTTCGCACGGCAGCAGCGGTGGACGGTGCAATCTGTCCCAAGGGTCAGTCGGGATTGCAGACGGCTTACGATCCCTATCGGTTGCGCAAGGTGCTGAAACGTGGCGGAAAACGAGGGGAAAATAAGTGGCGCAGCGTGCCGTTTGATCAAGCAGTCAAAGAGATTTGCGACGGCGGCCTAATCTTCAAGGATATCCCGGGAGAAGAGTCGCGCCGGGTGGAAGGTTTACGTGAGCTGATGGTGCTCACGGACGCTAAGCTTTCGAAGGCCATGGCCGAAGACATCAAGCTCCTTTGGGCGGAAAAGGACCGCTTGAAAAAGCACGAAATGGCCGCGGCATTCAAGACTAAATATCACGAGCATCTGGGTGCGCTGATCGATCCGGAGCACCCGGACTTAGGACCGAAAAATAACCAGATTGTCTGCGCTTGGGGAAGAATGAAAGACGGGCGTGGCGATCTATATAAGCGTTTTGCCGCCGCATTGGGGACGGTCAACGCGCATGGACACACCACGGTTTGCCAGGGTTCTCTTTACTTCTCATGTAAAGCAATCAGTGAACAATATCTTGGCGGCAAGTTCACACAGGGCCAGAAATTCTACTGGCAGGCAGACACGGAGAATAGTCGCTTCATCTTATTCGTTGGTGCAAACCTGTTTGAGGCTAACTACGGGCCGCCGAATCGGAGCGCGCGGCTGACGAAAAACCTCGCAAGCGGCCAGACTAAGATTGCTGTGGTCGATCCGCGCTTCAGCAAGCTGGCGAGCAAGGCTTGGAAGTGGCTGCCAGTCAAGCCCGGTACTGATGCGGCTTTAGCCATGGGTATCATCCGGTGGATTCTGGAAGAAAAGCGGTATGATGCCAGCTTCTTAGCCAACGCGAACAAGTCGGCGGCGATCGCGGCAGGTGAAACGAGCTGGACAAATGCTTCTTGGCTTGTAGCGTTAAAGGATGGAAAGCCTGGCAAGTTCGTGCGTGCGGCGGATGTGAAAAGTGCCAGTGGTGCGCCGCTGCGTGCGGCTGCGCAGCGGAAATTCGTAAATCCGGAGACAAAACTAGAAGAAGAGTATGAAGAGAAGTTTATGGTTGTCATGGCCAATGGCGCGCCCGCTGCCGTTGATCCGAACGATAGCCTAGATCCGGTCACTGGGGACCTGTTTGTCAACGCAGTTCTGCCGGATGGAACGGTGGTCAAGTCTGCGCTGCAGGTCCTGCTGGAGGCAGCACGCGAAAAGAGTTTGGAGGAGTGGGCAGCGATAGCCGAGGTTAAGACCGGGGTGTTGACCGAGGTAGCGCGTGAACTTACCAGCTACGGCAAGCGCGCAGTAGTCGATGTTCACCGCGGACCGGCCCAGCATACGAACGGCTTTTACAATGTTTTGGCCTGGATGACGGTCAATATGCTGATCGGAAACTTTGACGCCAAAGGAGGTTCGATTGTCGCCTCGACCTACGATACCAAGGGCAAAGGCAAACTATTCGACTTGAACGCACATCCGGGTAAGATTTCGGCATTTGGCGTGAGTTCGATCCGGCACGGAGTCGATTATGAAAAGACTACGCTCTTCCAGGGCTATCCGGCAAAACGAAATTGGTACCCTCTGGCCAGTGATATCTACGAGGAAGTCATTCCCTCAATTGCAGATGCTTATCCCTATCCGGTAAAAGCATATTTCCTATATATGGGAGCGCCTACCTACGCGCTGCCCGCAGGACACACGAACATCGAAGTGCTCTGCGATGTAGAGAAGCTTCCGTTGTTTGTCGCCTCCGATATCGTTATCGGGTCAACATCAATGTATGCGGATTATATTTTTCCTGACCTTTCGTTTCTGGAGCGTTGGGAGTTTCAGGGCAGTCATCCTAATATGCCGAACAAAGTTCAACCGGTGAGGCAGCCCGTAATGGCGCCGGTACCGGAGGAGTGTACCGTGTATGGCCAGCAGATCCCGCTGAGTTTTGAGGCAATGCTGCTTAAAATCGCTGAGAATCTTAAACTGCCTGGATTCGGTGATTCCGGGTTTGGGGCAAGTGCTGCTGGTGCTCCGCTTGCTCTTAAACACCCAGATGACTTGTACCTCCGTGCTGTAGCCAATCTAGCCTTCGGTGAGAAGCCGGACGCCTCCGAGTCTGTTGAGGACGCAAGCGGGGAGGAGCAGGAATTATTTCGTAAGGCGCGGAAACATCTTCCGTCTTCAGTGTTCAGTGAGGCACGCTGGCGGGAGTTGACCGGTGAGAAGCTCTGGCCCAAGGTGGTCTATGTGCTTAATCGCGGCGGAAGGTTTGAAAATTACGAAAAAGGCTACAATGGAGAACGGGCAGCTCATCCCTACGGAGCACTGCTTAACCTGTACCAGGAAAAGACAGCAAGCACTATTCACTCCGGCACCGGAAAACCACATTTTGGCTGTGCCCGTTATGTGCCGGTACAGGGTTTTACCGGAGAGCTGCCCGCTGATTATGTTGCGGGGCGTTCGCTCACAATGATTACGCACCGCGTAATCAGCCAGACCAAGAGCCGGACGATCAGCAATCCGTGGCTTACGCCACTCCTTCCGGAAAACGGCATTCTAATTCATCCGCAGGATGCGGCGCGATTGGGACTGGCCGACGGTGCGCTGGTAAAGGTTACAAGCGCAACCAACGTATCGGGTGAGTGGCCGCTTGGCGCTGGCCGCAAGCGACCTATGGCTGGCAAACTAGTGTTTACCCAAACAGTACGTCCTGGAGTGATCAGCTTCGCCCTCGGCTTCGGCCACTGGGCTACCGGCGCGGGAGATGTCGAAATCGATGGATATCTGCTGCGGGGTGAAAAACGTCGTGCAGCGGGCGTGCATGCCAACGCGGCGATGTGGACAGATCCGTTGGTTAAAAACACTTGCCTATTCGATCCTGTCGGCGGCAGCGTCAGTTTTTATGATACGATGGTCAGCCTGGAAGCGGTCGAGGGCGGCTGAGCGCGAAGTAATGATAGTGTGTGACATAACATCGAAATTCGAGCCCAATGCTTCTGTCCCGGCGTGGTGAGTCCGCCGGTATGAAGCTTGGGCCGCGGGTATGAACTATGCCTGCCGGGGCTGCGAGCGGCGGGAGCCGTTGCCGTGGAAACACCGTAGCCTCCCTTATTTGGAAAGGATAGCGATGATGAAGTGCCTGGATGCTTGCGGGCGTAGAATCTCGTATTTGCGGCTGTCGCTTACATCGCAGTGCAATTTGCGCTGTTGTTACTGCCTGCCTAACGGCTGCGCCGGACTTGCCCTGGCGCAGCGCCAGATCTCCCCTGGAGAAATTGTGCGCTTAGGACGCGCATTTGCCGGCCTGGGGTTCAGCAAGATTCGCCTAAGCGGCGGCGAGCCGACACTGCGGCCGGACCTGATTCAAATCATCGCGCTGCTTTCGAGCCTTTCCAAAATAGCGCAGCTTGCCTTGACGACCAACGGTCTTACTCTGGCCGCGCTTGCTAAGCCGCTTTTTGGCGCAGGGCTTCGTGGATTGAATATCAGCCTCGACAGCCTGCGGCCCGGTATATTTGCGCGCATCACTGGCGAGGATAAACTTGATGAGGTGTTTGACGGTTTGGAGGCGGCATATGCTGCCGGGTTCAAGTGGTTAAAGGTAAATACGGTGCTGCTGGGCGGGATTAACGATCATGAGGTAGAGGACTTTATTGAGTTTGTCCGGCAGCGGCCCGTGACAGTTCGTTTTATTGAGTTGATGCAAACCGGCAATAACCGGGCTTTCTTTTTGCAGCATCATTTGAGCGTTGCCCCGCTGGCGGCGCGACTTGCAGCGGACGGCTGGTGCCCGAAACCGCGCTCAGCGCTGGACGGTCCTGCCGTGGAGTATGAACACCCAGACTACCTGGGCAGAGTCGGCATCATTGCCCCGTACTGCGAGAATTATTGTTCTTCGTGCAACCGTCTGCGCATTGACGCTTTTGCCTCGCTTCGCCTGTGTCTGTTTGGACGCCGCAGTTTCCCGCTTCGCCCATTGCTTGCGTCCGACGGGCAGCAAGACGAGTTAAAGGCCATTGTGCGCAGCTTGTTGAAGAAAAAGAGTTCCGGACACTCCTTGTTGAGTGGAAAGACCGGAATAACGGCGAACCTGGCGCAGATTGGCGGATAAGCGGGGGCCGAATGCAAGAAAAAGGAAAAGTAGCGGCAATAAACGTTTCAAAGCATCGCGGAACGGTTAAGCGCTCCGTGCCCGAGGCGGAAATAACTGCTGATGGTATTGCAGGGGACGCGCATGCGGGTCCATGGCATCGTCAAGTTACACTGCTCAGCCAAGAGAGCATCGACCGTTTTGCTGCTCAGTTGGGCCGTCCGTTGCATCCTGGTGCATTTGCGGAAAATATTACGAGCCGTGGGATTGACTTGACCTGCGTCCGTCCCGCAGACAGGATTTCAGTTGGCGATGCAATTCTTGAGGTGACGCAGATCGGTAAGGAATGCCATGGGGCGGGGTGTGAGATTTTCCGCCGAGTTGGTCGCTGCGTGATGCCTGTCGAGGGAGTATTTTGCCGGGTTATTCGCGGCGGAACGATTCGCAACGGGACTCCGGTGCGGCATTATCCGGCGAATGAGGCGTCGCTGCGTGTTGCGAAGGGTCAACTGTTATGAGTCAGAGCGATCGAACAGTTAAGCATTACCAGATGATCGATGTGGGCGAGAAAACTATCAGCCGCCGTGTGGCGATCGCCGAAGGCAGCATATTCGTGGGAGCGAGAACATGGGTCATGATTCGCGAGGGCGCGCTGCCAAAAGGGAACGTGCTTGCGCTGGCGGAGGCGGCAGGTATTATGGCCGCCAAGCGTACAGCGGAGATTATTCCTCTGTGCCATCCGCTTAGCTTGGAACAAGTGTCTTTAAGTTTCGAACTGGATGAGCAGCTGAGCGCCGTTCATGTCTGCTGCCAGGCGCAGGCGCAGGCCAAAACCGGCGTTGAGATGGAAGCGCTGACCGGGGTTGTGGGTGCGTTGTTGTGCATCTATGACTTGGCGAAAGCCGTAAATCCAGCGCTAACCATGTCAGATATCCGCTTGCGCACGAAAGAGGGGGGAAAAAGCGGCTACTGGGAGCATCCTGGATACCCCGGAGATGAACGAGCCGTGCGTGCGGCTGTGTCGGGTCCAAAGCTTAAATCCACGGATCTTCGCGGAATAAAGACTGCGGTATTAACCGTAAGCGATCGAGCTGCGGCCGGTACAATCAGTGACGTGTCAGGAGCACTGATTAAGGAGTTTCTCGCCGCTGCGGGCGCAGAGATTGCTGCCTATGCGATAGTTGCGGATGAAGAAAAGCAGATCGAAAAGTCGATAAGGTCAATCATCGATGATGGAGTTGTGCTTTTGATGATTAGCGGAGGTACGGGCTTAAGCCCGCGTGACGTAACCCCTGAGGCGGTAAGTGCGGCGGTGGATCGTGTTGTGCCCGGGATAAGCGAACTTCTGCGGGTAAGGGGCGCGGAGCGCACCCCTTATGCAGCGCTTAGCCGCGCTGTTTGCGGTTTGCTTGGCAGGAGTCTGGTGATCTCTCTTCCCGGCAGTCCGCGTGCGGTTGCCGAGGGGTTGGATTTGCTGCGCGCGGTGCTGCCCCATGCGCTTCGCATGGCCGCCGGAGAGGGACACGAGTAAGGTACTACCACTTTTCGGCACGAGAAGGCCTTGGGGTATTTGCGGCGCATTTTGGTGAAGGTATGATTTCTTATCAAGAGGCACTGAACATTATTTCGAATGCAGTTCCCGGAGCGCCGGTTCTCGAAGACATTGTTACGGGTATGGCCCAAGGACGCGTTTTAGCCGAAGAAGTTATCAGCCACGTAGATAATCCACCGTTTCGCGCGGCAGCGATGGATGGCTTTGCGCTTGTTGCTGCCGAAACGCAGAGCGCTTCTCCAGAATCGCCGCTGGCCTTTCCGGTAGCTGGGTGTATTGCTGCCGGCGATGGCTGCGGTTCGGTTGGTGAGTCAAATTATTCAAGCGGGCGAGCCTTTGAGATCATGACCGGTGCCGTTGTTCCTGCGTGGTGTGACTGCGTGGTGAGAGTAGAAGACGTGAGCCTGGTTTCCGGACAGCCAGACGAAACTCGAACTGTCGTCATCAAGCGTCCCGTATTCCGCGGTGAAAACGTGCGCAGCCGCGGCGAGGATTTTTGCTCCGGCCAGCCGATTTTGCGGGCCGGCGTAGTGTTGTTGCCGCATCATTTGATGTTGTGTCAAGCAGGTGGCGTAAAAATGGTTCGGGTGCAGCGCAAGCCACGGGTGGGAGTGCTGACAACAGGCAAGGAGCTGATTGACGGTCGAACCTCAAAAGAAGAACCGCTTCCTGAGGGCAAGATTTTCAATTCCTGTGGGATATTCTTGAGGTCCGCATTGACGATGCTTGGAGCGGCGCACGCCGACTACGGAAGTGTCCCTGATGATCCTAAGGAATGCACCGACAGAATTTCGCAAATGCTAAGTGATGGTATGGATGTGATCATTACAAGCGGAGCTGTGTCGCAGGGCCGGTACGACTTCATGCCTCACGTGTGGAAAAAAGTCGGTGGAGAAATACTTTTCCACAAGGTCGCTGTACGGCCGGGGAAGCCTGTAATGTTCGGGCGCTTTAGGCGAAGCACGGGAGCCGCGGCGCTTTTTTTCGGTTTGCCGGGAAACCCGCTGGCCGTGGTGTGCGGTATGCGGTTCTTTGTTGAACCTTATTTGCGTCACTTATCCGGGTTTCCCGCCGAGCAAGGTTTTAGTGCAGAATTAGCTTGCGAAGTGAAGAAGCCGGCAGAGGTTATGCGCTTTTGTCTGGGAACCTTGCAGGGCGTGGCGTTAGAATTGAGGTTTTGTCCCGTGGAGAGACAGCAATCTTTCATGTTAAGCGCCTTGGCCAGTGCGTCAGCTTGGGCGCTGCTGCCTGCAGGCCGTGCCCAGCTTTCCGCCGGTGAGCTGGTGGAATGCCGGACGTTGTATTCCTCCGCTTGGCTGTCCGGGAGCAATTGGGGTCAGTTATGAACGAGTTAATTTCCGGTGTTTTGCTTTGCGGCGGGAAATCCTGCCGCATGGGACGGAACAAAGCGCTCTTGCCGTGTGGGCGCATGACACTGGTAGAGCATATGTTAGCGCTGCTGGAGTCGATTAGAGCTCCGTTTGCGTTGGACCAGGTGCTATTAAGCGGATCGGTGGAAGGCTATCCCGCTTTGGCTGATTTGCTGCCGGATAAGGGTCCGCTCGGCGGCATCTATACAGTAATGGATGGTCAGCGGCCAGCCTCGGGGATTCAAGGCCTCGCTAAGTGGCTGCTGGCAGTGCCGGTGGATATGCCGCGCCTGACTGTACCGCTGTTGGAGCGTCTGCTCATCGCCCGGTCTGAACCCTGTAAAGTCGTGTTTTTTCGTGAACACGAGTTGCCTCTGCTGGTGCGGGTGGAAGAGGATGTTTGCGGTTTGTTGAAGCGCCGCGTTTTTAGCGCGAACTGGGGAAGGGATCTTTCATTGCGCAGCTTCGTGGAAGAGCTACGGGGGCATGATCCAGCGCTAGTTCGTGAGTTGGACGTTTGCTCCGCGGAGCGGACAGCATTTTTGAATATTAATCGGCCGCAGGACTGGAACGAGTATTGTCAGGAGAATTGGTGCGTATGAATGTGAGGTTATCTGTCGGCGAAGTGCGGTTTCGAATTTCGTCGGACGAGTATGCAAGTTTATGCCGCGGTGCTGCGCTTGCCGAAACAATAATGCTTCCCGATGCGGTAACGTTCGCCGCTTCAATCCGTCCCGCAGCGTCCGATTCTCCGGTGACGCTGGAGCTACGCGGGCGGACTGCTGGAGTTTGTTTATTAGTGTCTCAGGAAGGCCTGCGCATGCTTAGCGCAGAGGAGACTCTGCGGGATGGACTTGAGGCATGTTGTCCGGTTGAGGGTGCAAGTCCGTTGCGGGTTTGTCTGCAGGTTGATGCGGGGCGCAGTCGCAAGAAGTCTCAGTGAACTTATGCTGTTCTCCTTGCTGCTTCATAGATTCCAGAAAGTAGCTAAAGAATGATGATCGCTTCGAATCCGGCAGGTGCGGGCGGATTCTTTGGCAGTTGGAGCTGTTGATATGGATTCTTACGAACTTCCCGCAGTAAGTGAATATGGCGGTGTCCGTGGTTATGACTCAGAGGAAATGGCAGATGCTGTTCTGCTCGCGAATGCTTGGTGGTTTACCAAGATCCGCTGGCTGGTCATCGGGGTCTTTGCTGCCACTGGTTTGTTCTCACGTTTCTCGCCCCAGTTGTTTGTTAAGGCCGCTTTGCTGCCTCCGCGGGTTTGGCCATGGGTATTCGCGGGCAATCTGCTTTTAGCCAACATTGTCTTCGTCTGTCTTCTCCGGCGCTTGAGTGAGCAGTCACCGCATCGCCATATTCTTGGCCATATTTGGCTGCAGATTGGCGTGGACCTGCTCGTGCTTACCGTGCTCGTGCATATTATCGGCAGCACCGATACTTTTATTGCTTTTACTTATCTCTTTCATATTGCCCTTGCCTGCATCTTCTTTCCGCGAAAACAGAGTTTGCTGGTTACCCTGCTTGCCGCCAGCTTATATCTCTCTTGTGTCCTGCTTGAGGTATCGGGATGGCTTGCGGAATCGGGGATTTTAGCCCTAACTGCAGGTACCTCCGAGCCAAAGGCTGAGGAGAAGCTGCTCGTCAGTTGTTCGGGGATCGGCATCTGGTTCGTAGTCTGGTATTTGGTTTCTGCCTTATCTGGCGATCTGCGGCGCCGGGACCGCCTGCTCGAAAAGGCGAACGAGGAGCTGCTCATCGCCGACCGGGAGAAGACGAGAGTGATGCTCTGTACCACTCATGACTTGAAGGCGCCGTTTTCTGGAATCGAGATGAATATCCAGGAACTTCGCTTTGGACACTGGAAGGATTTGCCCGAAGGAGCTCAGCGGCTGGTTGCCAAAATCGAAGATCGTTCGCGGGTTCTGCGTGAACGGGTGAACGATATCATTATGCTTGGTCATCTGAAATCAGGGCCGGTTGAAGAAAGTGAATTTAGTTGTGCGGATCTGAAGGTTGTTTTCGATGATGCGCTGGTTAATGTAGCGGACAAGGCTAAAGCCCGAAATATCTCGCTAAGCATTGATGTGCCGGGTGTCATGCTCTTAGACAAGCAGCGGCGCCTAGTCGTGTTATTCACTAATCTTTTGGCCAACGCTATCAATTACTCGTACGAGGGGGGCAAGGTCGAAGTCTCCGCGGCAATAGATCGCGAGGGAGTCCATGTCTTCGTCAAAGACTATGGCATCGGCATTGAAAAAGAGGACCTCCCGCGAAT
>JAKPSH010000014.1 GCA_029555385.1 Pseudomonadota bacterium | reverse complement strand
TCGAGTTCGGCGGCCATATATTCTTTGCCGATGCATATTATGGCTTCGATGATGGAATATATGCAGCAGCAAGGCTCGTGCAGATCCTTAGCCGCACAGCGTCTGCGCTAAGCGAGCTGCTTAGCGGTGTGCCGCAGATGGTGGGTACGCCCGAAGTGCGCATTTTGTGTACCGCGGCAGAACAAGAACATGCTATTTGCGCAGTGAAAAAGGCTTTCGGTATGTATCAGCAAGTACTGATTGACGGTGTCCGCATCAGCTTTCCGTCGGGCTGGGCGCTGGTCCGGCGATCGAACACGGAATCTGCGTTAGTCCTGAGGTTTGAAGCGGAAACCATGGAGTTCTTAGACGACTACCGCAGGCGTATAAACGATTGTATTAGGCAGAGCTTTAACCAGCGTCTTTAAAACATGGCGCAAAACGAAGTTATTCGCATTGCCGGTGCCAGAGAAAATAATTTAAAAAATCTTTCCTGCGTAATTCCACGGAACACGCTGACCGCGGTGGCCGGACCATCCGGATCGGGCAAATCGAGTCTGGTCTTTGATACGATTTACCGGGAAGCGCTGCTGCGCTTTGGCGCGGCAGTGGGCAGCATCCAGCGCAACCGGAGCCGCTTAATCCGGCATAGCAGAGGCAATGTTGCGCGGCCTGCCGTTGATTCTGTCGAGGGGCTTTCGTATGCTATTGCTGTAGGGCCGCGAGGGCGTACCTCGGTTTTTGCAACAGTAGCCAGCTTCACCGGCGCCTACGATTGCTTACGGCTGCTCTTCGTGCGTTTTGGAACATCGCATTGTCCCGGATGCGCTGAGCCGCTGACGCGGCGAAGGCCGGATGAGGCAGTGGCGGAGATTTCTGATCGCGCGAGCGGAAGCCGCATTGAAGTCCTAGCCCGGTTGGGGAAACTCAGCAAAGAAGAGGTTATTGAACGCCGGGAGAAACTGGCCAGCAGCGGGTTTTCCCGCGTGCGTATTTGTGGCGCGGATATTCGCTGGGATAACACATCTTTTCTTGATGATTTGTCTATTTGCGGTGTCTTCGAAGCGGAAGATGAGAAGCCTGAGACTTTTCTTGTTGTCGATTCTTTTACTCTCGCTCAACGAACAAAACCACGCCTGCTTCAGGCTGTAGATCTGGCGCTTGCGGCGGGAGCGGGACGAGTGTTGCTGCAGATTGTCCAGAGTGACGGCACTCTGCGGGAAGAAAACATCTGCGCCCCGGGTGTCTGCCTGAAGTGCGGATTGTTTACCGCACCGGTGGCTAAGGAAGACTTTGCATATTACAGCGCGCAGGCATGGTGCAGGGCCTGCGAGGGGCGTGGTCTTGCTACAACCGCCGCAGCTGGAGGTGGTGGTGATTCGCTGTGCCGCGAGTGTCGAGGAGCGCGGCTTGAGCGCAACGCACGTGCACATGAAATGGGCGGACAGTCCTTTGCCGAGGTGTTTTGTGCTACTGCGGAACAGGCGCAGTCATGGCTTGCCCGACTGTATGAACACCCGGAGGCGTTGGCGATCCAGCAATCCGCTGCCGTTTACGGCGCGTTGCTGCGTTTGTCGGCGGTGTTTGAAAGTCTTAATCTGCTTGGTGCTGGATACCTGGAGCTCAATCGCAGTTTGTCGACGCTTTCAACGGGAGAGCTCCAGCGAGTTCATCTCGCGCGTGAACTTTCACATTGCGTAAGCGGCGTCCTGTATTTGATTGATGAGCCCACTCTTGGGCTTCATCCGCAAGACGTAGGGAGTTTGCTGGCAGGTTTACGGCGCTTGGTTGATGCGGGTTCTTCCGTTGTTGCGGTGGAGCACGATTTGTCATTGCTGGCAGCCGCTGATTATGTACTTGAGCTGGGGCCGGGTGCCGGGGCAGACGGCGGGGAAATCGTATTTGCCGGCAGTCCTGTTGATTTGCAGCAGGCGGAAACAAAGACAGGCATTCAGCTCCGGCGGCATATTTCCGCTGTCGGGTGCGGCAGCTCGGAGATGACTGATCAGCCGCCGGTTCTGTCCTGCTTCGGTTTGCGCAAACACAACTTGCAGGGTTTTGACTTTTGCCTGCCGCTGGGCAAACTAACGGCTATCGCCGGCGTTTCTGGAGCAGGTAAATCGACGCTCGTGTTTGATGCCGTGCTGCCGGCCCTTTCGCAGATCTTGCGCCGTGCTAAGCTGCCGGGCAGTACGGAGCAAGATTACGACGGTTTAGAGCGTATTGATGGCTGGGACAAATTGGCGGCAGTGGTGGATGCCCGGCGAGGGGGGAGCGCGCGCAATCGGCGATCGACAGTGGCAACCATGTCCGGGATTCATCGGTGCCTGCGTGAAATATTCGCTCAGACCATAGCGGCACGAATGAAGGGGTTATCACCCCGGCACTTTTCATTGAATACAGGCCGGGGCGCCTGCCCCGCGTGCACGGGATTAGGTGAGTTTGCGCAGAACGGGGGCGGTGGGGAAATCGTCATGTCTTGCGGCATGTGCGCCGGGACAGGATACCGGGACGAAATATCAGAAATCAAGTATCGCGGATGGTCAATTGGCGATGTCTTGGAGTTAACGGCTGCCGATTGCAGAGATGAGTTCCGTAATTTTTCTGAACTAAGCAGCATTTGCGCGGTTCTCGAAGAAATCGGCCTGGGTTACCTCAAGCTTTCGCAAAAGACTCATACGCTTTCCCATGGAGAGCGGCAGCGTTTGATGCTGGTTGGGCCACTGGTCGCTGCCGAACGGGGCGGCGTATTGTTTGCTTTCGATGAGCCCACTGCGGGTTTGCATGCCGCTGAAATTGATGCGCTGTTATCGCTGCTGCGGCGTTTGACCAAAGCCGGTAGTACGGTCGTGGTTATCGAGCACAATGTGCAGATTATTGGCGGCAGTGATTACGTGCTAGAACTCGGTCCAGGCGGAGGAAGCCGCGGGGGACGCATCATTGCGTGCGGAACAGTTCAAGAGATTATCAATCACACGGAAAGCGTAATTGGACCTTATTTGAGCAAGACTTGAGAATGACGCAGAGTACTATCGTTCAGCGAGTGTTTTTCAATCCCAGCACTTCTTCCGCATCGTCGTTTTTTGCGGCCTCCGGGGTTACTTCATCATAGAAGGGAATAAGGACCAGCGGCAGCATCCCCGTCTCAACTGGTTGAAAATCAGGACGTTCGTAGAGGAAGTTGCTAACCAGCCAATCCAAGTCCGGATCGTCGGCTTCGTGCGGATAAAAAGGCCTGCCCATAATAAAACCTTTCTCCTCCCTGAGTTACGCCAACCTGCGGTTACTACACAGGGACCAGTTTAAGACTTCGCCTAGAGCGGAGTGCTAACCTAACCCTTCTGCATTTAATGTCGGATTGACTAAGCAAAAACTTTAGAAAGCTCGCTTAGAAATAGTTAACTGGTTTAGACAGTTATAAGAATCTGCTTTGACCCGCACTGATTGGCTGGTTTGAGATGGAAACAGGCTATTCTGCTACGCACCGGCGGGCCGTTTTTAAGCCAGGAACGCCGTTAGTGATACTCTTCTTTCTATGCAATGCTTGCCTGCAGCGGCATTTATTTTTAAGCGCAAAAAGCTCTTTGGGGCGTCTCTTTTCGCATGTGGAGTTGCTCTTATGATCAATTACTTCGCGCAAATGTCTAAGTGCCCGTTTCTGCAGGCAGATAAATGCAGGAAGAGGCAGGCCAAGCGTTTGAGATATTTCGCTCCTTTTTTTTCCGGCAAAATATAACTCCTCGAGAACAATGCGTTCCACCGGTTCGAGCTGCAGCAGCGCGCGGGCGAGCAGCTCTCTTTTTTCTTGGCGAAGCAAGGATTCTTCCGGGCTTGGAGTTCTCATGGATGCTGGCAGCGATTCGTCTGACACAGATGACTGCGCGGCGTGCCTGACCTTTTGTTCGATAATCCGTGACTTAATCAGGGCCAGCAGCCGCCCGCGCAAGTGATAAAACAGGAAAGTAGTGAAGCTAGTTCCGCGCTCGGGACAATAATGAACCGCAGCTTCGCAAAGAGCTAAATCGACGATTTCCCTTAGTTCTTCCTGGGGCAGAGCAGCGCTCCATTTTCTCATCAGGCTTATCCCCAGCCGCATGCCGGCATCGCGATGCATAATCACTATCTGTTGAGTACTTGCCGAAAAACGCAAATCCGGATTTTCTGCTGTTGCGGAGTCTTCTAGATCGGCTGCAAGACAAAGCATTTAAGTGGTTGCTCCAAGACTAGTATTTATATAAAAACAAACCACCGCCCGTCCGCAGCCTCTAATCGAGCGCCTGCGTGCTGTCGCTTCAATGTATTTTGTTTGGCGGTAGAGCTAATTTTGGACAGTTTTAAACAATTACAGCCTCATTCGTGCTGCCAACCGCTCAGTCTTGATTCGTGGCTTTATTGGCGGCAGCTATTTCTTGGATTAGTGCGGCCAGGTCTGTCTTCCGGTAAGGTTTCGGCAGGCTGCATATGAAGCCGTAACTCTGCGGAGCGGCCATTACCGGAGCATTGGAATAGCCGCTGGATGCCACTAACTTTGCTGAGGAATCAAATTCCTTTATTTGGGCGGCGGCCTCCAGTCCACCCAACCCTCCCACGACGGTAAGGTCGAGAATTGTAAAATCGAAAGGTTTCCGATCTGTTAGCGCATTTTTGTAGAGGTCCACCGCCTGTTCGCCATTTTTTGCGCACGTTACTTGGTAACCAAGACCCGACAAAACAATATCAGCCAGTTCGCAGATAGACTCTTCATCGTCCATGACGAGAATTTTGCCTTTGCCCTGTGCCAAGGCTGGCGGTTTGTCCGGCACTGATTCTCCTAACGCGTTACATGCGGGGAGATAGATAATAAATGTGGTGCCCTGCTCAGGCGCCGACTTGACTTCCAAGTGGCCTCCGTGGCGGCGGATGATCGAATAAGCAGTCGTCAGACCAAGTCCGCTGCCGCCCTGTTTAGTGGTAAAGAACGGGTCAAAAATGCGGGACAAATTCTCCGGTGCGATTCCTACACCGTTGTCGCTGATTGATATCTTGACGAATTTGCGATGTCCCGCATGATTCATTACGGACGGAGGACGCGGGCAGTTTGCAGCTTCGACCAAAAGTGTGCCGCCGTGGGGCATGGCTTGACGTGCATTGATTGCGATATTGTCAATTACTTGTTCTATTTGCCGCGGATCGACGTTGGACCAGCATAAATCAGGCGCAATATCCAGCGTCGTTGTGATGTTTGAGCCGCTTAATACGAAGTGCAGTGTTTCCCGCAGAAGCGGCGCCAGGTCCACGGGCTCCTTTAAAGGTTCTCCGCCTCTGGCAAAAGTCAGCAACTGCATGGTCAGCGCTCTGGTTTTTTCGTAAGCGCTGAGTGCCTTGTCCAAGTAGCCAGCAGCGGCTGAGCCAGGCTCGATAGATTCCCTGGCCAGGCCTAAGAAACCGAAAAGGCCGACAAGTAAATTATTGAAGTCATGAGCAATGCCCCCGGCAAGAATTCCCAACGATTCCAACCGTTCCGTGCGTTGCAGGTCCTCTTCCGCCTTGCGGCGTTCCGTAACATCGTCGCCTGAACTGAGAGTTCCGCTAATTTTGTCATGTTCGTCAAACAGCAGTGAGTTCCGCCAAAAAATCATCCGCTTCCGCCCTTGCTTGTCGAGAATCAAATTCTCGCCATGCTCCAGTGCCGGCATTTCTCCGCCGATGATGCGGTGGAAGACGCGGCGTATCCGGTCGCGCTCCTCAACGGGAAGGAAATTGTCAAACCAATTCTTGCCAAGGACTTCTTCTTCGCTGCAGCCGAGAATCTGCAGGCCCTTTTTGTTGATCAACTGAACTTTTTCATCGAGGCCAATTGCGATAATAAAGACATCGGCGATATCCAAGCACTTGCGCGCTCGTTCACGCTCATGCTGCAAAGCGTCTTCTGCTTTCTTGCGGCCTGTCACATTGAAAGAAGTCAGCAAGGCGCCGGTAATCCGTCCGCTGCTGTCTTTGACGGGAGAAACGCCGCCGTCCCAGAAAGTTATGCCGCGTTCTGGGTGGCGCGGATTAAAATGTGGTCTGGCGAATTCGAAGTAAGGTTCGCCTGTCGTGAGAACCTGGCGGAATATTTTTTCATTAGCCGGGTTGGGGTATAGTTGAAAAAACGGTTTGCCAATCAGTTCGGCAGGATCCTGTTTGTCGGACTCAGCAAACGCACGGTTTACCCGCACAATGTTAAGGTCATTATCTACGTACACAACAATTGCCGGAGTGCTGCAAAGAATGGCCTCAAGAAGCTCGATGGTGCTGTTTTCGTTTGCTTCGCCGTTCATGCTTCAGTTGGGAAAAAACTCTCGCCGCTTTGTTGCTTAAGCTTAATCACCCGTTCCGGGTAGTTGGAAAAAACGCCGTCGACGCCAAGGTCCATCATTCGCCGTATGTCGTCCGGATGGTTTACGGTAAAAACAAATACTCTTAAGTGGCGCTGGTGGGCGTCGTTAACAAATGCTCGATCGAGAAATTCGATTGACGGATGTATTGAATAGGCGCCTAAGCGCTCGGCGAAAGCTGCATAATCCAGCGGGAGGCCCACAATTAGCGCGCCGACGCGGATCAGCGGAAGCAGATGTTTGAAGCGCAGCAGCTCATGATGATCAAATGACGAAACAAGCAGTTGTTCGGGCGCCCAGCCTGCCGCGAGCTGCTCGGTGAGAAACGAAGCAGTCAGTTCTGCTGTGCCTGGTCCTTTAAGTTCGACATTAATGCCCGCCCGGTGATCCACTACGGCAAAGACTTCTTCGAGAAAAGGAATTTTTTCACCTTTGCCGGCGTCTAGTGAACGCAAATAATCGAGCGTTTGGCCGACTACTCTTCCAGTTCCGTCAGTTGTCCGCTCCAAACGATCGTCGTGGATAACGACAAGCTTGTCCTGTGCGTTGTAAACATCGACTTCAATCCAGTCGGCGCCAAGCGTCAGGGCTTTGGCCACCGAACGCAGCGTGTTCTCGGGCTCATGGCCCATGGCGCCGCGATGTCCGATGCTGAGCATCAGTTGTAGCCCCTATTGTTTAGGGCAAGCAGCTAATTGCAGAACGCAACGCAAACTTGCCTGCTTTCTACTCGTCCGCCGCAAGCTTGGTAACAGCTGCGATACTGTCCTTCGCACCGCTCGTAATCGACTGAACATGACTCGCGGTAACAGTATTTCTCTCCGCGATCTTTACAGCGGTAGTAGTCACGATCCGCGCGATTTTCGCAGTTTTCCTCCTTCATTTCCTCAAGCTGGTGACATTGAAGTTTGCCGTTTTCGCATTGAAAGATGCATGCTCTTGCGCTTTCGTTCTCCGGCGGAATGAAGCTGTATTGCGTTTCATACATCGGACCGCAGCCAGCAAGCAGAAGCACAACAGTAAGCATTACTGCCCAGGGCAAGGCGCGTTGCAGCAGTCGAAGTAACATATCCGTTTCCTCCAGACTTAAGATATTGTTGTGTTGAAAAACAACTTTTGCTGCAAGCACTTATCGGCAGCGGGGTGCCGCAGCTTGAGGCGATTAAACCAAAAATGTAAGGTTTTGCCTAGTGCGGCTGGATAATGTAATCATCTGTGTCCGGCGGGGAGCTTAATTTCTTAGTAACCTCATGCTCACTGTTCGCCTATCGGGCTGGACATTGGCCGGCTGGCCGGGAGGCGGATTTAAGTTTGTGAAATGCGGCTGCAGGCCGGCAGATGATTGGCCAAGACGAATTGGAGATCAAGATGAGAAGCAATCAAATAAAAGCGGGAATGGAGCGGGCACCGCATCGTGCGCTGCTGCGAGCGGCTGGAATCTCACCAAAGGATTTCGGTAAGCCGTTTATTGGAGTGTGCAATTCCTTCAATCAGGCAATTCCCGGGCACGCGCATTTAGACAAAGTCGGGCAAATGGTGCGCAAGTTCGTCTACCAAGCAGGAGGTGTGCCGATAGAGTTTAATACCATCGGCATCTGCGACGGTTTGGCGATGGGCCATACCGGGATGAAATATTCACTGCCCAGCAGAGAGATCATTGCGGACAGTGTTGAATCTGTAGTGAAGGCGCACTGCTTTGACGCGCTGATTTGCATTCCTAACTGCGACAAAATAACTCCCGGAATGATTATGGGGGCGTTGCGCGCAAATATTCCAACAGTTTTTGTCAGTGGTGGACCAATGGCCGCGGGCAAGACTTCGGATGGCAAGGTGGTGGACCTGATTAGTGTGTTTGAGGCCGTGGGGGCGCACAAAGCTGGCAAAGTCAGCACCGAGGAAATTGAGCGTATCGAAGACAGCGCCTGCCCGGATTGCGGGTCGTGCTCGGGAATGTTCACCGCGAACTCAATGAATTGTTTGTGTGAGGCGTTAGGCATTGCGCTTCCGGGGAACGGAACGATTCTGGCAACAGATCCGAAACGCAAGAAGCTTTATAAAAAGGCGGCGCAGCGGGCGGTTGAAATTGCGCTTTCCGGCGGTCCACTCCTGCGGGATCTCGTTACCAAGGAATCCTTGGATAACGCGTTTGCGCTGGATATGGCCATGGGTGGCAGCACCAATACTGTATTGCATGCACTGGCTATCGCCCGGGAAGCGGGGGTCGATTATGATTTGGAGCGGATTAATCAAATATCAGGATGCTGCCCGAATATTTGTAAAGTTTCCCCCTCATCTCATTGGCATATCGAGGATGTCGATCGTGCCGGTGGTGTCAGCGCCATTTTGCGGGAGATTGGCTCGATCAAGGGATTGCTTGCCCGGGACTGCATGACGATCACGGGCAAGACTATCTGGGGCAACGTGAAGAGTGCAAAGATAAAGGACCAAGAGG
Source organism: Pseudomonadota bacterium (assembly GCA_029555385.1). GTDB lineage: Bacteria > Bdellovibrionota_C > UBA2361 > SZUA-149 > SZUA-149 > JAKPSH01. Next base: position 10,278 of record JAKPSH010000014.1, on the reverse strand, counting down.
TCATCCGGTTGCGCGACAACGCGTATTCGAGTGATGGCGGGCTTACTGTTTTGCGGGGTAATCTCGCCGAACAGGGGGCAATCGTCAAGAAGGCGGGTGTCAGCGAAAAAATGCTGCGCTTTGAAGGCCGGGCAATTATTTTTGAATCACAGGAAGACGCTTGCGCCGGAATCCTTAGCGGCCGCGTGCATCCCGGTCATGTGGTAGTGATTCGCTACGAAGGTCCGAAAGGAGGGCCTGGTATGCAGGAGATGCTGGCTCCGACCTCTTATATTATGGGGCAAGGCCTGGGCGAAAGTGTGGCACTGATCACGGACGGGCGCTTTTCAGGCGGGACGCGCGGAGCATGTATCGGTCATGTGTCGCCCGAGGCGGCGGAAGGAGGCATAATCGCGCTGCTGCGTGACGGAGACTTAATCCGTATTGATATTCCGGCGAAAAAGCTGGAAGCCGATTTGCCAGCCGATGAACTGGAACGGCGCCGGGCGGAGCTGCCGCCATTTGAACCGCGCATTACCACAGGCTACCTTAAGCGCTATGCCGAATGTGTTCAGAATGCTAGCGCAGGCGCTGTGGTGAAGTAATGGCGGAATCGCAAAGCATTTGAGGCTGGGGCGGTGCGAAAAGTCACGCGGACGGGTCTTTTCGTGTAACTTACCTAACCGCGAAGTCGTATTGTGAGGTATCGCTGCCAAGTTCGTTTTTTCGGTTAAGGTCAGTTCATGGTGCTTCACGACGCGATTAGACAGTGTTTGCGTAGTCAAAGCTGCTGCATGGAGCCCAACTGCCTGGTGCAGCCTTTTTTGAAATGGGCGGGAGGGAAGCGCCAGCTCTTAGCCCAGATTCGTTCTTTCGTGCCGCGGGAGTATGGCAGGTACTTTGAGCCATTTGTCGGCGCCGGGGCTTTGCTTTTTGACCTGCAGCCGCGATGTGCGGTGATCAATGATGCAAACAACGAACTTATTAATTGTTATCTAGCCGTCAGAGATTACCCCGGCGAATTAATCGAGGAGCTCCGGCGCCACGTTCTTTCCAAAGAGCATTACTACGCGCTGCGCGCATGGGATCGGAAGCCGGACTACTGCTCACGTTCTTGTGTGGAGCGTGCTGCAAGAATTATTTTCCTTAACAAGACCTGCTTTAACGGTTTGTTCCGCGTAAACAGTCAAGGCCAGTTCAATGTGCCGTTCGGTAATTATCGAAATCCGCGGATCGCAAATCCAGCGGTTATTCAAGCGGTGAGTGCTTATCTTAATCAAGCTGAGATAAGTATTATTTCGGCTGATTTCTCTTTGGCTGTTGAGTCTGCCCGTGAGGGGGACTTTGTTTATTTTGATCCGCCGTATGATCCCCTTTCAAGTACGGCATCATTCACGGGATACAGTCTGGGCAGTTTTGATCGGACTAAGCAAACTCAGCTCAAAGAGCTTTGTGATGCGCTGACGGAACGAGGCTGCCGGGTTCTGATCAGCAACTCCGCTACCGATTTTATCCGCAGTTTGTACAGCGGCCGGGATTATCAAGTCCAGGAAGTATCCGCAACCCGGGCAATTAACTCGGTTGGCAGCCTGCGCGGCAAAATCAGCGAGCTTCTTATCTTGAATACTGCGCTGCGGCAAGCTATCGAGGATTATTCAAAATAAAAGCGGAATCCCACACCCCATTCGAGTTCAAATTCTGCGTCCGGAGCGAGATCCATGCCCGGTGCAATTTCTGCGAATATTTCGAGCGGATCTCTTTTCAACGGGATGGATAAACCGATCGGGAAACGAAGTCCGAACGTTGTGTCCTCCTCATGTTCTTCGTCGCTGAAAGTCAGGCGCGGCCCTATGCCGACATAGGGTTTAGTGCTGGCCATTCCGCCCGGAAGTGCAGACCTTAAGTGATACAAGTAATCACCGTGCAGTTGAACCGAGTCATGATCTCCCATTGCCCAGCCGATGACAGCATCCACCGCTATCTGATCATCGAGCCAGTACTTTGCGGAAAGCCCCATGGGATCCCCAGCCGTGGGTCCCAGGCCGAAGCCGGAGCTTTGTGCAAATGCGGGCGCGGTAAATGAAATAATCACGAACAAAACGGCAACTGATTTCCGGCGCATTTTTCCCAAGTCCTTCTATTTGCGGTTGTTACGTGCATTACTTGCAGCTCTTATTATCACAATGAAGTGCCCTCTGCATCCGAAATCAACTTAGCGGCAGAGAAATCATCATGGTGTAGAACAAGCTATTCCTTCTGCTGAATACAGCATCAAGTCGGCTATCGACCAGTCAAGAACTTCAACGGTTCCCTGCTGAACAAGGCGGACTTTCGAAAAACAGGACGGCGGGTGATAGAGCTGCCAGGTCCGCGGCAGTTCGTTAAGCTCCGTATTATTCAGGTCGTAGAATGTCCCTTGCGAGTCGAGAAGGTCCTGCCAAATGCCGTCTGCTCGCAGTCCCTGGATGAGCAGCCGGCGAGGCGCATCTTGCGGATAATCGCCCAGGCGCATCTCCAGCCCGGAGACAGGAGTCGGGCTGCCAAATGCAATCTCCACGTACATTCCCGGATGTTGAGCAGTGCCGGATCCCCATCGTGTTTTTGGATCGCCGTCAAGCAGTCCAGGGATCCAGTCCAAGCGTGAGCTTGCCGAGAACTGTTCGGGAAAAAGGTCGATGCGTGGTCCGTGCTCATATACGGGCCGGATCTGATCGATAATTGTGTACCCGCCGACATCCGATCGGCGGTAAGTAAGACCGAACTTGTTGAAGCTATTTATCACGAGGGCAGCTTGGAGAGGCGAAAGAACGTAAACTCCGCGGAAATCATCCATCGAATCATGCCGCTCATAATCCGGAAGACGTAAAGAACGCGGGGTGCCGAAACGGGTGAAGGTTATTTCTTCATTGGTTTCAAATGCTGTGCGGTAGCCGACCCAATAGTTGGTGCGGATATGGCGGTAGTTGTTGCTGCGCAGCCATTCGTAAAGCGGCCGATGGTCTGTCATTACCCGCTGCCCGCGAAAGATAAACGGCTGGCCGGGAATAGGCACATGCGGCCAAAACTGGGATGCAAGCTGCAATCCGAGCAGCAGAAGTGGAAGACATACTGCCGCAGATCGTTTGAGCAGGGATCTCGATTCTAACAACGCGGCACTAAGCACTCCCGTCAAGACAAAGATGACCGAATAAAGGGGCAGCACGTAACGGGGTGCTTTGGAGAGCCAGCCGAAGCTGCTTGCTGAAAAAATTAAACATACGGCGGCGAAGAACAAAAGAAGAAGCGCAAGAGCCGCCGAGGGAGCGGTTATCAACCCGGTGCGGCAAGCTGCTTTGCTGCGCAGTGCGAGCACCAGACAACCAACAAAAACAAGGCCGTGGAGCGTAAGCGCCAGAGTTGAGGCATGCGGGAAAATATCCTTCTCGCTCCAAAACTGGCGTGCGCCGTAGATAATCGGCAATGCCTCCGTGAAAAACCCGGAGAAGTGATCGGCAAATCCCGTGACAGCCTTCTGTCCCAACAGTTCGCGGAAGGTGGCCAGGCGCGGAGTTAAAAAAATGTTTGCATACCAAAAAGGAAAACCACCGGCAAAGAATGCGCAAGTGGCAGCGAAACCAAGGCAAAAACAGCGCCGGAGGCCGAGGCGTAATGGAAAAACGGCAGCGAAGACACAGAAGACAGCGGCAATATAGAAAACAATCTGGTTATTGACCCACCAGCCCAATCCGAACAGCAGTCCGAGGAGGGAGAAATTAAGGATATTTGCTTCACGGCGTTTGCTGAGCAAATCCACGCTGATTAGCAGGGACAAACTACCGATGACCACAATTTCCATAAACCCGCCGCGGGCCATAATGCTCCACAAAATCAGCGCGCTTGGTCCGAGCGCAGCGAGAAGAGCTGCAATACGCGCGGCAGTCTTTCCGCCCAGCCTCGCGGCAAGCAAGTATACGAGGACAATATGAAAGAGCGAAAAAATAAGCGGCACGAGTTTCAGTGCGAAGTTCGAGCGCCCTAGGATGCCGAAAGATGCCGCAGCGAGTATTGCTTCAAGGCTGCCCATATAGTTTTGGCCATAATAGAAGATCGGCCATGGGCGGCCTTCGGTGATGTGCTTGGCCATCAATCCCACAATGGCTTCATCGGAATCAATCACGCTCTTTGTTAACCAGAGGAGCTGCAAGCGCACAGCTAGACCAAGCAAGACAAAAAGCGCAAGCATCGCGGTGTCTAAGAGCGTTGTAGATTGCGCAGGACTTGTCTTCATTTCAGGAGGCTATTGGACTTCGCAGCTTTGCATCCTGGGGATAACGAATGGCATGTCCAAAGAAGTAGCGGCAGACCGGGACGCCAAGAACAAGACCCCATACATGAAACAATTTCCCAGCAATGGTGAGGATTACCAGCACGAGCACTGGATTCATGTGCAGGCGGTGGCCAAAAATGCGCGGGTTGAGCACATAAGTCTCGACAAGATGAATAATCCAGATTGCAAGAACAGCAAGCAGCATGCCGTGGACCCCGACATCTTGGAGAACCATAAGACAGATCGGGATAGAGCTGATGAACACCCCCGCCACGGGGACAAAGCTGCAAAGAAAGACGATTATCGAAAAAAAGGCGAGCTTGCTTCCCAGACCGAGCACCACAATTAAGACAGCCGTGAGCACGGTATTGAGCAAAGCAATAATAAGCTGTGCTTCGAGCGCGTGTCCGAGAATTAGGCCAAAGTTGCGAATATTCTCGGCGACTTCTTGATAAATAAAGCCAACTTTAGTGTCAGCAAGTCCGGTGACGCTCTTGGTCAGTTTCGGCAAGTCCAGCACGATTAAAAAAGAAAAAAGCAAGGATAGCAGGAATGCGGATGTCATACCGACGATATTTTGCCCGATGTTACGCAGCAAGTTTACTGTATGATTAAGGTTCTTATCTGCTTCGGTGGATTCCTGAAAGCCGAGAAGCTGCTGCAAAATTGTTGCTGCGGTAGAAGTACTCAGGCTCCAATTTTGCTCACTTGGGACAACATTTTCGCTGCTCGTGGGAAGGAATCCGAAAACCATCGGGTAGTTCGCGCTAAGCTGCGACAACTCTCGATCAATTGTTCGCAAATAGCTTGGGTATTTCTCGGCAAACAACGCTGCTTGTCCAACAACGCGTGGAGTCAGGAATGACCCGATGGCAATGACCACGCCCAAAAAGCTGATGCCGACAAAGACTACAGCGAGCGAGCGGTTCCTTAAATACTGGGGGCTTATCCGGCGAACCCCGTGAGCTTGGATATAAGAAAAAACAAATGTAAGGAAAATAAGTAGAAAAAAAGAACGCAGAAGATAAACCACACCAAACAGCAAGCCCCACACAAAAAACCGGCTCGCAAGAGACACAAGCCGATCCCACCGCTTGACTACGCCATCGGTACCGATGTTTTCCAGAGTTTCAGACATTGTTATTGCATAACACAACAAAAGTGAGCGTGCGAAGGGAGAACTCTGTCGGGCGATCTTGAGTAGTGTGCTAAGGAATCTAGATCCGAGAGATATTGTTTCGGTGCCGCGCGAGACAGTGGCGGCGGTGCCCGCAATGTTGATGCGGTAGATGATGCAAATGAATAATTAGCGTTGTTTGCCACCTCGCTGCCTTTATTATTTGGTTCTTGCCGCCTGGGTTGTGTAATATACGCGAGCTAAACAGCAGGTTCCTCTCCGTGAACAGCGAAACTGAAAGATTTGAAAACAAGAATGAGACGTATGTGACCGTACGCGGTTTAGGCTGGAAATCGCGAGTAGCTGTATTTCTTTTCGTTTTTTTTACGGTTTTTGGCTGTGGCATGCTGTTGCGCTTCGAATTGCGCACTTCTTATTTTCAAGCCAAGTATCTTACCCGTTTGGCAAAGCAGGCCACGTTCAGGCTCGAGCCCGGCCCGAGTCCACTCATCAGGTTTCCACGCACTGGGCCTTATGATTTGCGTTATGGTTATGCACTGCTGCCGTCATTCATTGAGCGGCTTAAGGAGCTCAAGTTTCGTGTATCAGCGCAAGCACGTATTTCAACCCAGCATGCAAAGTTCGTTGATGCCGGCATCTTTCCGATATTCCATGAAAAAAGCCAGGCTGGGCTTAAGGTAACAGATCGGCGCGCAGAACCCCTCCTGATCTACCGTACTCCGGAAGTGGTATTTAAGAAGTTCGAAGACATTCCCAAGATCGTCTTGGATACACTGCTGTTTATCGAAGATCGGAATCTGCTCGATGAGTCGCGGCCGCACCACAATCCAGCGATTGATTGGGAGCGGTTGGGCAAAGCGGTGTGGGAGCTTGTGGTGAGCAAGGTGGGTTATGACCGGAATGTTCCCGGAGGAAGCACCTTGGCCACACAGACAGAGAAATTTCGTCACTCGCCCGAAGGTATAACCGGAAAGCCTTTAGAAAAACTCAGACAGATGGGTTCTGCGTCATTGCGAGCCTATCTGGACGGGGAAGAGAATATCGCGGCGCGGCGCAGGATCGTTTTGGATTATATTAACTCTGTTCCGCTGGCAGCAGTGCCCGGATATGGTGAGGTGCACGGTCTGGGAGACGGTCTTTCGGCCTATTATGGACGCGATATCAACGAGATCAGCCGTTTGCTCCGTGCGGAGTTCACCGAGCAGGATCCGGTAAATCTTGCCCGCCAGGCTGTGGCGTTTTGGCAGGTTCTCAGTTTGTTTCTTGCCCACCGCCGTCCGTCCGATTACCTGGGTAATTCACCGCAGACACTCGTGGATCAGATTGCGGTCTATTTGCCGTTGCTTCACCGGATGGGGATTATACCTCGCGCGCTGTATGAGACAGCGAGCAATGCCAATTCCCGAATCCGTCATACGCTGCCGCATGCTGCGCCGGTTTCCTTTACTGAGCGCAAAGGGTTGAATCTGGTGCGTACGCACCTGCTGACTGCGCTCGGGTTAAATTCGCTTTATGATTTGGATCGCCTCGATTTATCTGTGACCTCGACCTTAGATGCACGAGCGCAGCGGGAAGTGACCAAAATTTTAAGCGGGCTGCGCGATGCAGAGTATGCACGAAGTGCCGGTCTTGAGGGTTTCCGCATGCTGGATCGCACTGGTGATGCGAGCAAGGTCATTTACAGCTTTACTTTATGGGAGCGAACGGAGAAAGCCAATATGCTCCGTGTGCAGACTGACAACCTTGATCAGCCGCTCGATATTAACCAAGGAGCCAAGCTAGACCTTGGTTCGACAGCCAAGCTCCGTACGTTGATTACCTACTTGGAAATAGTCGAGAAGATTCACAAACAGTATGCGGCGGTGAGCCCCAAACAGCTTGCGCAGGCGGCTAAGACAACTGCGGATCCGATTACCGTATGGGGTCTGACCTACCTTCAAGGGGCTAAGAACAAAGCTCTCGAGCCGATGCTGCGAGCGGCCATGGAACGGAAGTACTCGGCAAGTCCGGGGGAAGCATTTTTTACCGCAGGCGGCTTGCACACTTTCCAGAACTTTAAACCGGAGGATAATGGGCGAATTGTGACGGTGCGTGAGGCAATCCGTCATTCAATAAATCTGCCATTTATCCGGCTGATGCGGGACATTGTGCGTTATTATTCGATGGCGACAATCGGCTCCACGGCGCGAGCGCTTAAGGAAATGAAAGATTTGGAGCGCCAGGATTACTTGCGCCGGTTTGCGGATAAGGAGGGGCAGGTATTCTTGGGACGGTTTTATGCGAAGTATGCCGGAAGGAGCAGCGAAGAAATTGTGCAGATTCTTTTGGAAGGGGTGCGCAATTCGCCGCGGCGCTTTGCTGCGGTATTTTGGGCGATTAATCCGGATGCGCCGTCTGAACAATTCGCCGGTTTTATGCGGCGCAGCTTTGCTGACCGTGAGTTTTCGGAGGATGAACTGAGCAAGCTTCATGCGATCTATCATAAAAAAGATTACGCACTGAGGGACCGGGCGTATTTGGCCCGCGTACATCCGCTTGAGATTTGGGTCGCTGGTTTCCTGCTCAAGAAGCCGCAGGCGAGCCTTGGGGAAGCCATTCGCGCGAGCGCGAATGTCCGGCAGGAAGTTTACGAATGGCTTTTCAAAACAAGGTTTCGTGAAGCGCAGAACAAGCGTATTCGGATGATGCTCGATGCCGAGGCGTTTATTGAAATTCACCATCAGTGGCAGAAACTTGGTTACCCGCTTCGTTCGCTTGTTCCGTCTTATGCGACGGCGTTGGGAACCTCTGCTGACCGGCCTGATGCGCTTGCGGAACTGATGGGCATCATAATCAATGGTGGAAAACGAAAGCCGATGGTTCGTTTGCATCATCTCGAGTTTGCGGCAGAGACTCCTTATCATACTGTGATGGAAAAGGATCCTCCCGAAAGTGAACAAGTGCTTAACCCCGAGATAGCAGGGCTCGTACGCGATGTGCTTGTTGACATTGTGGAGAACGGTACGGCAGTACGTCTGCGGGGAGGATTTAAAGCAGACGGGCGTCAGTTTAAAGTAGGCGGAAAAACCGGCACGGGAGACCACCGCTATAAGGTGTTTGGCAAAGGGGGCTGGCTTAAAGAATCACGTGTCGTGAACCGTACGGCTACTTTTATGTTTATTATTGATGATCGTTTCTTCGGTACGCTAACCGCCTTTGTGCGCGGACCCGATGCCGCTAAGTTCGGGTTTACCAGCGCTCTACCGGTGCAGTTGGTGAAGATTCTAGGACCGGCACTGCTTCCGCTATTGCAGGAGAGCGGGGAGGGTTCAAGCCAAGAAGATGAGTCCCTCAAGTAGCGCGGCGTATAATCCGGCGTATAATCCCGGCGTATAATCCTCAGGGCTATTGTGATGCGGTAGGTTTGTTGGATGCGGACAGGGGCGAGATGATACGGCCATGCAGGTTGAGAGAGGGGCTGCAAGAAGCAAAGCTGACATGTGTTGGGTCTGAAGAGGGAGTATTTAAGACAACCCCGATTGGAAAGCGTGGAGCTGGTTAAGACTGGGCTGAGCTTTGCTGAAGCTGGAGCAGATAGAGTAATTTAAGCTGCTGCCAGACGATGTCAATCTGAGGAGCGAATGAGCAGCCCGGGAGGGCGGTATGTTCCTGGTGGGAACTCGACAGAGAGCTCGCCAGCGAAAAACCGGACGATAGCTTTTTTGTAGGCCACAAGAATGCTGAAGTATTTTTCGAGGAAAGATTTTCGTGCTTGCACACAGCGGGTTAAGACAAGCGGTCGAGGGCTGTTTCTTTTGCTTTTCTTGGGATTTCGCGCAGTAGTGCCCGGGATTACAGCAAGCAATTCTTCGTTGGTCATGAAGCGGTGTCCCTGAGCTTTTAGCGCCGAGACGATTTCAACGCGCCGCTTTTCAAGCTTACTAAGCATCAGTTCTTTGTATTCTTTCTGGGACAAATGCTCGTAACCGGGGATGCGGTTGTAAGCAAGCTCGTATTTGACAACAAAGTCTTTCAGCTTGACCTGGTGGTTGTGGCGTCGCTGAGCATTGAAATCGGCCCAGTTGATAAAAGAGACCGTGCGTTTGATTCCGCAGATTGCATCGTGAAATGAATTATATCCGGGATATTCGGAGATTCTTTCACATAAACCGCTGTGCACGGGCTGTAGAGCGCAGTAAAAGAACTCCTCTTCAATGTCTTCTTGCGTCAAGGGCACTGCTTGCTCGGAGTAGCGCCGCTCGAGGAGCGGGCCGCCTGGAAACTGCGGGACTAAGAACCGGACCGCCTCTGCTGCACGGGCGTTTAGGTCTCGATAGAAGTAAGCTCGGTTTTTACCGGGAAAATGTGCAAGCGGGTGATAATGGCTTCCGGAAAATACAAAAGCATATAACGTGACGTCGTATTTGTCTTTATATCTGCCGAGGTAGCCGAGGATGCGGTTTTCGAGAGTTGTATTGTTGACGAACCACAGAGCGGAGTTTATCGACCGTGCGGTTCCAAAAGAGGCGTAATTAGGGTCTTCTACCCGTAACGGCTGAGATTGTTTCATGGAAACTGCCTTTGCTCAACGAGTTCATTATCCTACACAGATATTCTCGCTTGCGCAGGCTGAGTTGTTGCGTGCTTTGGTTCATTTTTCGCGGGGGAAAGACTTCTGCGAATAGCGGCTCAGCCGAGGCTGCTGCTTTAACTCGCTTTAACGTACACAAGCGCTCTGAGCCCGCGAGTTCAATGTGCAAGTGCAACACCTAGTTCAATCGAGTTAGAGCTAGGTGATTATGGGAACAAAATACAGTCAGCTAACCCTGGAAGATCGAACGATAATCGGAACGCTAGTCAAGGGAGGGTTGTCGGT
>JAKPSH010000013.1 GCA_029555385.1 Pseudomonadota bacterium | reverse complement strand
GGTGTCGGTGCCGATGCTGCAAGAACAGGGCGTTCAGTTTGTTATTGTTGGCCACTCCGAGCGCCGGCAGTTTTATGGTGAGAGTGATGCCTGCGTTGCCAAGCGTGCAAAAGCGGTGATCACTGCCGGCCTTACCGCCGTAGTTTGTATTGGCGAAACGAAGGATCAATTTGAAGCGGGGGAAACTTCTAAAGTAGTCAGCACCCAGCTCAAAGGTTCGCTTGACGGCATCGCTCCCGAAGATTGCGCAAAGCTTGTCATAGCTTATGAGCCTGTCTGGGCAATCGGCACGGGGCTTGCCGCGACTCCTGATATTGCCTCCGCGGTGCATGACGAAATCCGGGCGCTTCTTGTCTCCCTTTATGGGGCAAATATCGCGGGCACTATTCCCATTCTTTATGGCGGGTCAACAACTCCAGCCAACATTGCGGAGCTTGTTTCGCGGGAAAACATCGACGGCGCGCTTGTCGGCGGCTCGAGCCTTAAGCCCGGAGTTTTTTGGGATTTAGTCAAGAATGGCCGGACAGCCAAGAATTAGTGAGACTTGACGCGCTCGTAGACTTGACGCAGGGGCGAAGTTGACCTAGAAGAAAACGTCTGTTTGGAGGTGCTGGATTTGCTTACTACACTTGTGACCATAATTCACATATTTGTCTGTCTGATGCTGATTGGCATTGTGCTTCTTCAGCAGGGTAAAGGGGCGGACATGGGTGCAACATTCGGCGGCGGAAGCAACACGCTTTTTGGTGCAAGCGGGGCCGATAATTTTCTGACCCGCGTGACCACGATTACCGCCATTTGTTTTATGTGCACCTCAGTGTTTCTTGCGTTTCACATGCGTGAAGGAAGCATTGCCGAAGGCTCGCTCTTTAAAAATGCCCCGGCAAAAGAAGTGCCGGCTGCTGCCCCCGGCGTTCCGGCAGCACCAGCTCCCGGCAGCGAAGCGCCAGCTTCGGGCACCGCGCCGGCTGAAGCAACTCAAGGCTCTGCACCAGCTCCAGCCGCTCCCGAATCCGCTCCGCCGGCCGAAGCACCCGCAGCAGCTCCCCAAGCAGAGCAAGCACCGCAGTAATCTTTATGCCCTGGTGCTGGAACTGGTAGACAGGCACGGTTGAGGGCCGTGTGCCGCGAGGCGTGAGCGTTCGAGTCGCTCCCAGGGCAATGTTAATCCTCCGATCGTTCGTTACCGGAAGTTCGTCGTTAACCCAACCCGTCCCGCCGTAGCGCGAAGCGCGAAGGCGGAAGCGTTCGAGTCGCTCCCAGGGCAAACTCTTTCAAAGATTAAGTTTTCTCGCACGCCGAAAAAAGGCGGGTTTTTTGGCCGTTTTGCGTTGGGGCCAACGAGACAAGCAGTTTTGCCCCAAAGTTGGGGGCGGCGTCACGCCCGCGTGCTGGCGAGACTCGCTACTAACTTGGAGCTGCGTACACGACCGGTCTTCTGGTTTATCTGAGCACCGGAGGCTGAATCGCGTCGCGAGAACGCGAACGGCACTCCCGAAAGTCTGCGTTGCAGCACCACCCCGGGGCGATTCTGCAGCGACTCTCATTGCTCCGGCTCATATCGTCGTTCACCAGATCTAATCCGGCTCGCCACGCAACCATCGCCTTCCGGCGCGAGTGCTTCTTGCTACAATTTGCGACAAGCTCCGCAGAGTCTCCAGAGCCTCGCCGCGGATCAAAAAAAATAGGGTCAAGACTCTGCAATTGCACCAAGAAAGCAAGAACTTGCGGGCTGAAAGAGTCTCCCGTTATCTTGCCCTCCGGACACGCCCGGCCGATGCTCTAGAGAATCGGCAAACATCCGGCAACAATGCGACGCCTCAAAGTCACGAGAGCCTCGGATTACAAGACTCCCATATCACGCAGGCTGATGAAGCCTCGCTTGCTGAAGATGACATGATCCAAAACCGCGATGCCCAGAGTCTCTCCCGATGCTGCAATTCGCTTCGTCACCGCAATATCTTCGCTGCTCGGCTTTAGCTCCCCCGAAGGATGGTTATGGGCAATGACAATTGCACACGCTCTATCCTTGATCGGATCACAAAAAACCTCCCGTGGATGAATCTGCGATGCATTCACGAGCCCGACGGTCACCACCCGACTCGCAATAATTTCGTGAGCACCGTTAAGCGAGATACACACAAAATGCTCCTGCTGCCGATGAGCAAGATGTTGAACAAGGGGCAGGATGTCCGCGGCGTCCCGAATCTTCGTGCCCTCCGGCCGAATGCGGCGCCGAGCAAATTCAAGCGCAGCGAGAAGCGAACACGACTTAGCTCTCCCGATCCCGGGTATGGCTTCGAGGTCAGTAACCCCGAGGCCGCCATTCGCCTTATCAACATGACCCAGGAGGTGCGCCGCTAGTTCGAGCAGAGGCTGGTTTTTCGTCCCGCTGCCCAGCATTAGCGCGAGTAGCTCGACATCAGTCAGCGCCGAGGGCCCGCGGCTCACGAGCTTCTCGCGTGGTCTATCTCTCTTGGGGATTTCTTCAATGTTCTTCACAAGCTTGATTATCGCCGATTCGCCGGCTTTGTTTCCTCCCGCCCCCAAAACCACGGCAAACACCTTCTATATTCCCGGCTTTTCTTGAAAATATTTCAACTTTGGTTTAAATTTAACAGCCTATACTTCAGCTTTCGGGGCGCAACGAATGAAGATTCTCTTAACATTTACTGGTTACCATGACCCGTTCGCCCCCGGGCTTGTTGGAGATGAGAAAACCCCTGGTCCGATCCTTACGCTCGCCGGCGTTATTGGATTCGATGCCATAGTTCTCTTCAGCACGCCCAACACCGAATCGCATACCAGGCAAACGCAAGAAGCCTTGGCCGCACGTGTTCCCGCCGCAAAGGTCCAAGTGATGGACCTGCCGTTGAGCGACCCCACCGACTACGGCTCTATCCTGGCTGCGCTTCGCGCACATTTCAAGAACCTCTCTCTAGCCGAGCCAAAGGCCAGTTTCTTCATCGGCCTATCTTCCGGGACTCCGCAGATGCATGTCTGCTGGATGCTTCTTGCTGCAAGCGGCGAAATCCCGGCTCGTTTGCTAATGACAAGACCGCCGCGATTTGTCACCGCAAACGCACCACTAGTAAAAGAAATCGACGTTTCAAGTCCGGAGTTCCCCCGGATCCGCTCTGGAGTCTGGACCAAAGAGGAGCCTGACCTGCTTCAGGACGATGTCGGGGTCGTCCTTGCTGAACTCGGTATCGTAGGCGCCCATTCGTCGATGCAAAAGGCCATCGGAGCAGCTTCCATCCTGGCCACGGTCGATATTCCGGTGCTCATTCAAGGTGAAAGTGGCACAGGGAAGGAGCTATTCTCCCGGCTAATTCACCGGCTAAGCAAGCGAAAGAATGGTCCGTTTGTGGCTATCAACTGTGCCAATCTCTCGCGGGAGTTGGCGGAGAGCTTGCTTTTTGGGCACGCGAAGGGCGCTTTCACTGGCGCAGTCTCGGATCAGCCGGGGAAATTCGAGCTGGCCGACGGCGGCACACTCTTTCTTGATGAACTGGCCGAACTTCCTCCCGAAGTTCAGGCAAAATTGCTCCGGGTACTTGAAGACCACATCGTGGAACGCCTCGGAGGCCGAACCGGGAAGAAGGTCGACGTCCGCATCATCGCAGCAACTAATAAAGACCTCCAACAAGCAGTGAGCGACGGTAAATTCCGCGCTGATCTATTCTACCGGCTGAATGCTGGCGAAATAGTGCTGCCGCCTCTTCGAGAGCGAAAGTCGGACATCCCCATCATTGCCCTTCATCTTCTGGATAAAATTAATTCCCAGTCCGGCTCCTTCCGCAGCCTTTCGCCGGAGGCGCTTGCTCGTCTGCAGCGGCACAACTGGCCAGGCAACATTCGCGCCCTGGCAAACTCACTCGTCAAATCAACGCTGTTTAGCCGTAAGAAGGTGATTGAAGCAGACGATCTGGTACTAAGCAACATAAAGGGAAAGGATTGTCTCGATTACCTTCCCGATCCTCGGCCGGGTTTCTCTCTTGACGAATTCATCTTCAGCGCCCGCAAACAGCTAATGCTGAAAGCCCTGGACAATGCTAGCGGCAATCAGAGCGAAGCAGCCCGGCTTCTAGGCATCACGCCTCAGGCCGTGCACAAGTTTCTCCAGGGCACAAAGGCCAAAGTTTCAACTTGAGTTGATAAGCTTAAACCATGGTTGAAGGATAACCGTTTATCGACGTTCGTTAAGCAAGCAAAAAGATTCGGCAAGATAAGCCGTTACCTGGTGATGAGCTAGTTGGCATGGCCGTTGCTCATACTGCTCGCCAGGCAGTGCTTTATGAACAAAGAAAACACGGAAACGAAACGAGCCATGGTCAGCTTTACAGTTACATCGGTGATTGACGGTGATACTTTTGACGTTACTCCGGGATGGAAATGGAACAACGAAACGGGGACACGAATCCGCCCCGCTGGCTACGATGCCCCGGAATTGGAGCGTATTGGCGGCCAAGAGGCGCGGCATAAACTTTCGCTCCTCGTTTACCGCGAGACCGTGGAACTTGGAAGAGCTTATCGCATTGATCGCGGCCGCCTCGTCTGCGAAGTTTTTTTTCGAGGCAGGAATCTGGCTGAATATTTCCCGGAATGCGGCTGAGCAGTCCGGGTTACGCGACATGGAGAGGACGTGACGACAATAGCAACGGAAGCAGACGCAAGGATCATCATTGACGATTTGCTGCGCCAAGCCGGCTGGGACCCGGCCGACAAGTCGCAGATTCGCACGGAAGTTGCCGCCGTCTGCGGTGTCAACCTGGTCCGCGAAACTCCTCCCGACTACGGCAGCAATGCTATTGTTCGCACCGGCGACGGAGACGAAGTGCCGACAGGCCGCGCGGACTATGTTCTCCTTGACCGCAGGGGAAGGCCTCTTGCCGTTATTGAGGCAAAGAAAAGCGCCATCCAGCCTTACGCCGCAAAGCAGCAGGCCCTGCCTTACGCGAAGAACCTGAGTGCTCCTTTCATTTTTCTTACAAACGGCGAGCTAATCTATTTTTGGGATTACCGGAACGACGACGCTCGCATTATCAACTCTTTCTACTCCAGGCGCGATTTAGAGCGGCTGGTAGAGATGCGGGCCACCCGCAAGCCCCTGGCCACCATCGACATCCCCGAGCACTTCCTGAGACAGGGCGAAACCCTAGAAGTCCGCTCGTATCAAACCAACGCGATGAAAGCGCTCGACCATGCTCTTGAACTCGGAAAGCGTCGGTTTCTCATGGAGCTGCCGACCGGACTCGGAAAAACTGACCTTATTTGCCTTTACCTGAAGCGCCTCTTTCAGGCCGGATTTGCTGAACGCGCACTTTTTCTTGTTGATCGTGAACAGCTCGCCAAGCAAGGAATTGAGGCACTGCAGGACCTGCTGAATCAATATGGCAGCTACTGGCTTCGTCCGGGGGTGGCGCGCCAGGAACAGCAAGTTACGGTCTGTCTGCTGCAAACCATGATCGGCCGCTACCAAGAATTCACTAGCGGCTACTTTGACGTAGTTGTGGCCGACGAGTGCCACCGCTCCATATACGGCGCATGGCAGACGGCGCTTACACACTTCGACGCTCTGCACATCGGCCTCACGGCAACGCCGTCGGCCTATATTGAGCGAAACACCTTCGACTTCTATCAGTGCCGCGACGGCAAACCCGATTTCTCTTTTCCGATCGGCGATGCCTTCAAAGAAGGTTACCTCGTTCCGTACAAGTTTGCCGAAGGCATAACAGTGCTTGCCGCCGAAGGCGCGGAAGTCGACGAGGAGACCTATGACCCCGCTGAGTTTGAGCGGCG
>JAKPSH010000010.1 GCA_029555385.1 Pseudomonadota bacterium | reverse complement strand
GGGATCTCAAAGTTCCCCGGTGCGGGGTCAATCCCGGGTGGAGACGCAATTGATGGCACAGCAGCGATAAAAATCACTTAATTATTAATTTCGCCTGGCTCTGCCTTCGTGTTCGTCCCCAGCGGAGGCAGACATTGCTCTGTGCAGGCATGAGATCCCTCGCGCAATAAACCCTGCCTTTAGGCACGGCTCCTGCGCTCGGGATGACCGTTTTATTTTAGCCCTGCCGTCACCAAGATGAAGCCAAAAATATGCGCCATGCAACCACTTTCAGAACAGATCAGAAACCCGTTCAGCGCCGATTGGCGAGCAGCAGCCGGATCTCTCCTCCCGCATAATCCACCGCGCTTTTACCCGCCGCATCTTTCAGCTCGAGTTTCGCACCGAAATCGAGCAGCAGCTGCACCAGCTCTTTCTGATGATTCTGGACGGCGGCAATCAGAGCCGTAGTGCCATCCCCATCCTGCGCGTCGATTTCAGCATTTCCGCGAAGGAGAATACGCGCGATCTCAACACTCTCACCGTTTGCTGCATAAATAAGCGGCGTAGCGTTTTTCGCATCCCGTGCTCCCGCAAAAGCTCCGCGACGCTCCAGCGCCGCCACGGCTTGCGGCTTTTGTGCGATCACAGCGTGCATTAGCGCCGTACGCCCCTCCCGGTCGCCCTTTTCCAAAGCGGCTCCCTTTGTCACGAGCAGCTCGATTAACTCCGTGCGGCCCTCTTTTGCCGCCCACATCAGAGCGGTCTGCTCTTCCCGGTCCCGCACATTGACATCCGCGCCCCGCTCCACCAATAACGCCGCAACTGCCGCTTGGTTGCCGCGAAGCGCGGTGATCAACGCAGGGCTCCCGAGACGATCCACCGCATTCGGCGTTACCCCAGCATCAAGCAGCATGCGGACCTTTCGCACATCTCCCGTCCGCACACTTGGGAAGAAATCACTAAATGCGATTTCAATACCTAAAACCACCTTCAGTCCCGATAAATCCACGCCGCTTTTTCGTTCCATTCCCAGCATAAACGAGGATGCCCGCTCATTAAAACTATCACTCTGGCGAAGCCCCCAGACGGCAAGCCCAGCAAGCGCAGCACAACCAAGCACGGCAAGAGCACTCTGCAGCGCTCTCGCTGCCCAGCGTTTTGCCTTTTTCTTTTTTTCGACCGGGTAGTACGCGGAGAGGGCCGGCACTTTTGCGGCGAATATCTCTCCACGCACCATGCGCGCATAGAGATCAGAGCGCGCCGCCCGCGCGCTCTGATACCGCTTCCCAGGATCTTTTTGCGCACACCGCCGCACGAACTCTTCGTACCATTTGGGAATGCCCTTAACGTGTCGGGTCAACGGAGGCAGTTCGCGCTTGAAATGCATTTCGGCGATGCTTTGATAATCATCGGCGGCAAACGGCTTTACGCCAGCGGCCAATTCGTAAGCAAGGATGCCAAGTGCGTAAATATCTGCACGACCGTCAACCACTTCGCCGCGCAGCTGTTCTGGCGCCATATAGTATGGTGTGCCCAAAGCCTCATTCAGACCCGTGGATCCGGCCTCCGCACCCACCAGTCGCGCCAAACCAAAATCGGCAATCTTGATCCGCCCATTAAGGCCAAGCAGCAAATTGTCCGGTTTAAGGTCACGATGGATAACGCCTGACGCATGCGCATATTCCAATCCTTCACAAACCTGCAAAAGCACGCCAAGCAGTTCGGCAAAAGCAATACACACTCCCGGGCTCCGGCGAAGCACACCGCCCAAACTTCCCCCCGGTGCGTACTCCATGGATATGAAAAAGAAGCCGCCGCCGGCATCGCCAAAATCATACAAACGGATGATATTTGGATGTGCAAGTTTGCGCGCAACGATAACTTCATTGCGGAAACGTGCGAGATGCACATCGCTGCGCCCGACCTGAGGCGCAAGAAGCTTCAGCGCAATCATGTCGTTGCCCAGCCGGTGGTCGACGGCGCGCAGAACTGAGGCCATCGCCCCGCAGCCGATCGTATCAACAACCTCATACCGTCCGGCAATTAGTGTTCCCGGATTGAATAATCTTAAGGGCTCCTGCGTCTCCATCTTCAGCTACGCAACGCTATTATGTCTCTCCGTTGCAGGGGGACGGGAGGAGTAATACTGCTCTTTCCGTCACCCCTGCTTTTTTTTAACCATACCGCAGCCATCTGACTGGCGCTACCTAAGATGTGACGGGCTATCTCGTGGGCTAAGCACCGCCAAGCTCTAGCCGCGATAAGCAGCCGCTCACTGCCGGCTTAAGACGTCAAGCGGCTCGGCAAGCCACCACCACTGATGACCGCGGCGCAGGATCATTTGCACATCTCTAATCAGTTTCTCCTTCGCCTCAGCG
The DNA here is from genome assembly GCA_029555385.1 of Pseudomonadota bacterium. Classification (GTDB taxonomy): domain Bacteria; phylum Bdellovibrionota_C; class UBA2361; order SZUA-149; family SZUA-149; genus JAKPSH01. The sequence continues at coordinate 2,347 of JAKPSH010000010.1, read as the reverse complement.
TCAATTTCAAGCTGCGCCCAGCTCTGCTCATCCACCTGCGCGTGCTTGCCCGTCCGCAAGGCCTCAATTAAGTCGAAGCAAATCCTCCAACGCCGTTCCTCTTCTCCAAATTGCGCACTTCCTGCCGCCGACCCGCTGGAGGCCAAGCCCAGAGCCATCTCGCGGCTGCAACCGGCGCCAAGAAGCGCCAGAGCCGCTACTTGAAACGGATCGCAGCCGTAATTCGCCGCACACAGCTTGCTTATTTTCTCCCCCGAGGCAAACCCCGCGAGCGTCTTGGCCGCGCGCTCAGCCTCACCGCTGACCACTTGAATAGCTAAACCACAGCGCGCAGAAAAGCCCAGCAGCATCGCACACCCGCAGTATGGACGGCGTGCGCTTCGCCCGACATGCCACCCGATCAGCGTGCGCAAAAAAGCGTCATCGAGCAGCGGCTTGGTGGCACGCTCGGCCAGAAGCTGGCTCACCCGGCGCGACACGGCGTACACGTAGCATAGCGCCGCCGCAACATCTACGCCGACAGCCTCCACCGCTTGGCTTAACTGAATTGTTTCTGCCTGCGAGCGCGGTGCGTACGCGCTGATCAGCGTCTCATCACGCGCTGCGCGAAGAAGCAGCGCCGAAAGCGGCGAGAAGGAATGTGCTCTGACCGTGCCGGTGCACCCGGACTTGCCAAACACAGCGTGGATAACGTTGCGCAGGAAATACGGCAGCGGGCGAACTTTTTTGATTATTTCGCATGCCGCGCCCCAGGAAGCATCGGTAGGTCCGCCGAATGCTTTGCTGATATCAGCAAGCACCCGCCCCGCTTCTGCAAGCTCCGCGCTCATGCTGTCCTGCTGATCCCGGCTCGGAGTATGGCGCGCCACATCATCGTCGTTCATTGTGTGCCGGCCCTGCGATTATGATTTTCCATGCTCAAGCATTAGTTGAGCTTGCCGGATTGCGCCAATATTTATTCCTGTTTCTGATAATTGTTGTGCAGATAGGGGGATGGCTTTGGTTTGATCCAATTCTTAGTCGCTGTTTAGCAAGCTCTCCTCTAAGCTGTCTATTTCGCTAAGAAAAAAGCTCTGGTCCTTCTCTTTCGCCTCTTTCTTGCTCCGCTCGACCTCCTTAAGGCGCGCGGCTTGTGCTTGTTGCTCTTCCTGAAGGGCATCTTCATGCTCCTGGTTAGGCATGTTAACAACAGCCCAAAATTCAGGGTCCTCTATGCTCTCGCTCTCTGAAAGCTCTAATCTATCTGAACCGTCTTCACTCCAAGCGGTCTGCGGCAGAAGCAATCCACTTAACACCACTAAACGAATTAGATTATTCATACCGCCTCCGCCTTTGGGCTATGTATATTACGCCGATTTGCTCAGAAATACAAATTGTGGGGTTGCCGGACCCAGCTCAATGCCATATCTTCGGTTAAGGAATTGTTAAGCATAGGCAACTAGTGAGTTATGAGAATTGCCGGCTGGCACAAGTGTTCTTTCGTGGACTACCCCGGAAAGATAGCGGCAACTATCTTTTGTTCGGGCTGCAACATGCGCTGTTATTTCTGTCATAATCGCATGGCCCTTGTGGACAGTCCGCTTGCCGCTCCAATTTCTGAAGAGCAAGTCATTTCGTTTCTGAAAGCAAAGCGCAGTCTGCTCGACGGCGTCGTGCTGACCGGCGGAGAGCCAACAATTCAAGACGGTCTGGAAGCGTTTTTACGCCAAGTGCGCAAGCTGCGCCTGGCGATAAAGATCGATACTAACGGCACTGACCCCTTTTGTCTCGCCTCGCTTATCGATCACCACCTCGTCGACTACATTGCGCTCGATTTGAAGGGTCCACCGGAGAAACTCACTGCCATTACCGGCGTCGATTATCAGATTGAAGCGCTGACCAACAGTATTGCGCTGGTGATGAACAGCTACATCGAACAGGAGTTTCGCATCACTGTTCTGCCTGAGTTTTCGCTGGATGACGTGCTTGTTTGCGCCAAGCTTGCATTCGGCGCCCGGCGTCTTGTGCTTCAGCAGTTTCAAAAGCCGGACGTAATTCCTGAGGCCAACGGCACGAGCCGTAACTGGAACCCGCATCCTGCATCATTTTTTCTCGCACTCCAGCGTGAGCTGCGTGACAATTTTGAAGAGATCATTTTGCGTAATGTTGACCTGCGCGAGAATCCGCACAAGCCCCACCCCACGGCCTTTCAGCAAGATTTCGCCCTCGCGGTGGGTGAGTAGATAATTTGCGCAGACACGCCGGACCGGTTAGCCTAAAAATGAGCGAATAAATTTACCGCAGCCGGAATTTCCCCTGAAAGTCGCCGAACGGCGCATATTTGCATAATCACGCGGGTGAAAGCTGA
>JAKPSH010000002.1 GCA_029555385.1 Pseudomonadota bacterium | reverse complement strand
GGGGTGGAGTGGGCCCGCTGGAGGAAATCGGATTGCCATGCGGTAGGGGTGGTGAAGCTACTCGGATTCCTGCAAGCCGAGTTCTGTAAGCGGGCGGCGGCGCGCATCTAGCGCCCGGCAGTGTCAAACTCTCCACCGCCCATGCACGACTTCAGCTTTCACCCAGGTAATGCCACAAATATGCGCCATTCAGGCGGACATCCAACTGCGGCAGAGTTATTCGCTTACTTAAGGCCTAGCGAACTGCAATTTTGCATGTTCTCCGGCGCCGCAAGCCTGCTCCCAAGAGACCCGCCGCAAGAAGAACCATACTTGTTGGCTCCGGCACTTCGCTTGTTATAGTTAACGCATGCGCATCATCAAAGTTGAGCGCAATCAGACTAGGATTCAACGGATCGCCGCTGCCGCTTAAAAAATACCAGTTGTCGATTCCGTGAATTCCCAGAGAATAGAATTCTTCATACCGGTCCAGGAAGCTCGGGTGGTGCGGCTGTGCAACAATGTCGATAACCAGCCGCTCAAATCCGGCAAACCCGCCCGCGACAAGTCCGTCGGCTCCGCCGTTGACCCAGGCAAAGTCCGCCCATCCCGGCCCGGGAGTCCGTCCGGGCTGCACATATCCGAAACCTTCATCGGCAACAAGTGTCTCCACGCCATCCGGAACACCAAAAAATTCAAAAGAATAATAGCCAGTGCCCCCTCCCGGATTGCCCAGCCGGATTCCGAGCTGCAAATCGCCAGTCTCTGTATTCTCATAGAGCCAAATGTAGCCGGTGCGCGCTTCGGGGCCAAAAAGCGGATTGCCGGCCCCGTGCAGAATTTCATTCTCATAGAAAGTATGCCAGCCGTAGTACTGCTCCGCTGTATGCGTGCCACGAATCGGATCAATGGACGCGAACGTTTCGCCGTCATTGATAAAAAACGAAACTGCCGTTGCGTAATCTATCCGCGCCAGCATTGCGACTGTTAATCCAAGCACATAGAACATAAGTTTTCGTACCATCACGACTCCTTTTTCGTTAGGGTGACCGCTGACTCAGTGTAGCTGAAGCTTGCTTGATAAATCCAAGCTTCGGCGCGGCGCAAAACAGTTGATAGTGCTTTTATGAAACTGGTTTATTTACGGCAGATAACGCGATGCTTAAGTATCAGTAACAGTCAAAAGCGGATTTTTTACCACGTTACTTTTCGCTTAGCTCGCAGAAGGCATAGCCGACACCACGCACAGTACGAATATACTGCGGTGCAGCAAGGTCGGATTCCAGTTTGGCGCGAATATGATTGATATGCACACTTATCGTATCTTCGTAACCGCTGACATCGTAGCCAAAGACGGCGGCGTTTATCTCGCTCCGGCTAATGGCTTTGCCCGGATTCTGGGCAAGGTAGGCAAGAATATCAAATTCCCGCTTCGTCAGTTCTACTTCTTTGGCGCCGAGCGATACAGTGCGGCGCGCCAAATCGATCTCCAGTTCGCCTGCCCGCACGACCTGGGGAACAGCCAGTTCGCTGCTCATTTTCGCCCGGCGAAGCACTGCATTTATACAGGCTTTCAACTCAACACGACCAACAGGCTTGCGAAGAAATTCATTCGCCCCAGCAGCAAAACCACGCTCAAGGTCTTCTTCTCCGGTACTTGAAGTAACAATAATAACCGGCACGGTATGTCCTTGCGCCCGTATCCGCGACAATACCTCGAGACCGGAAATGCCGGGCAAGTTCAGATCTAAAAGCACAAGTTGATACTGCTCCCGGGTCAAGGCGCGAAGCGCTCCTTCACCATCGACAGCCCCCTCGACCGAAAAACCAAGCTCACCAGCGAATGTCCGCAGCAGCTCCAGTTGAGCTTGATTGTCATCGATAATAAGAATTTTATCTTCCATACCTATTGTCATTGATCAATTTGCGACATTTTGCCATGGAATCCCTAAACAGTGAAAGGTCCTATTGACAGACAGCAGGCACTCGCAGTTGGATAGCTTTTAGCCGGCATATGCCGCAGGCTGCCGCACGCGATATATACCGGCTGACGCGATACTGCCTGGGGAGCTATTGCTTTTAGGGGTCAGGAAGAGTCTTCTGGCTGCAACTGCGCGAGAGCGTGAGAGAAAATCCGGTGAAACATAAATGTCTGCATGCGCTTTAATTGTGGAAGATGACCTGGAATTGGCGCAAGCTATCCGCGGTCAATTAGAAGAGTTGGGTCTGATCGTCCAGCATACCGCTGATGGACTTGAGGCGGTCCGGCTCGCCCTTTCCTCTGATTTTCGGCTGGTTATCCTCGACTTGGCGCTGCCGGGAATGCACGGCATTGAAGTCTGCAAGAACATTCGCGAAAAACTCAGTGTCCCGATCATTGTTTTAAGCGCGAACTTTGAACAGGCGGAGAAAATCCTAAGTCTCGAGCTCGGCGCAGATTATTTCATTGCCAAACCTGTCAGCGGGCGTGAGCTTAAGGCGCGGGTCAAGGCGATTCTCAACTGGAACAAACCCGCCGCCGGCATTCCGCCGGTCATCGACTGCGAGCATCTGCAAATTGACATTCAGCGCCGGACGGTTAGCTGCGCCGGTGAGCCGCGAAAACTCTCGGCAACCGAGTTTGACATCCTTTTATTTCTTGCGCTTCATCCTAATCAGGCATTTTCTCGCGAACAGATTTGCAGTGCTGTTTTGGGTTACGATGCGGCATCAACTTACGGCAGCCTGACCGTTTTGCTCAACAGAATCCGGGCAAAAATCGAACCTGATCCAGCCTCCCCCCGATTTATCCGCACAGTGCGCGGAGTAGGATACTGTTTCGCAAGCACAACACAGGACCAAGACGAAGAATAAGGCGGAGGCGGGGGAGCTAATCCGGCGATCAGTATAACACTGGAAGCTTGCATATCCGCCGCATCGCGCTGCTTCGGCGCAAAGCATTGTGTGCGCGCCACAGGAGCTGCTGATTTACACAGCCGCTGCATCCGCCGCAAGAAAACGAATGCCAATCCAGCGCAGCAGCCAAACTTAAGCACGTATCGTAATTCTCGCAATCATAACGCCGGTCCGGAGTATCCAGCGAATCGCCATCAACTGCATCATCAGCTCCCGGCATCCACTCTGCATTACCTGATTCATTGCACCCAAAAAGAGCAATTACCTTAGCATTCGACTTCACCGGCCCGGTCTGACCAATTGTCCGATCAACTGTTTGAGCAATAGGCGGCGGTTGAACCGACTCCGCATTGACCTGATTTCCGGCACGCAGCGCGCGCCCTCGCACACGCCCAGCATCAGGCGCAGAAGCGCAATGCGCACGTCTTACCACCTCGAATGGACCGGACTCGTCGGCCATGAGAACTTTGCCAGCGGAGCGTTTTTCGATAGGACACTAATCTTAGCGTCTTTGTGAGATTATAGCAGCCAGATACCGTGATTAGCAAAGGCTAACATTACTACAGACGCTCAAAAGAGACGTCGAGCCTTACCTTAATACCACACAACTACCCGGACTCTTTAGTCCCCGGACAAATCCAAATGCCTCTGGCTGAGATCAGGTTCGAGCAGCAAGCTCCCGATCAATCAGCAGAATTCCCATCGCATTGTCTTTCACCAGCTTCAAACGATCACGAATATCACGCGCCGCAGCTTCCTCTTCTACTTGCTCGTTAATGAACCAGTCGAGCAAGATTCGCGTGGCGTGATCTTTTTCTTCCAGCGCAAGACTCATCAACTCAACGATGGATGCCGTAACATGCTTCTCGTGACTGAGCGTCTCCTCGAAGACCGCGAGGGCAGAGGCAAATGTCGTATGAGGCTGCTTAATTGCTTGGAGCACTGCGCTCCGATCTTGATCGTAAAGATACTCAAAGAACTTCATGCCGTGAGCCCGCTCTTCATCCGCTTGATGCAGCATCCAGTGGGCGAAGCCGTTTAAACCCTGCGTCTTGAAGTATGCCGCCATAGACAGATAAGTATACGAAGAAAAAAATTCTAAGTTTATTTGATCGTTAAGGCGTTGTGCCATTTTCTCACTAATCATTGCTTACTCCTTAAGCTTAATCCCAATCATCCCGGCAGATCTGTATGATCATGTCGAAAACAATGGCACTACCTTACTTTATTATCTTAACTTTTCAAAATTCAGCAGAAAATCCAGAGCATCCCTCAAGTTTTTATGTGTAAAAACAAACCCTGCATCAATAAGTTTCTGTGCACTGGCACGCTGACTTGACATGAGGACTTCTTTCGCCATTTCCCCGAAAAGCATTTTTAACGAAAATTCCGGCAAAGACAGCACGGCGCATCTGCCAAGCGCGTGAGCAAGAGTTTGGGTAAACTCAGCATTAGTTACGCTAAGCGGACTGCACGCATTAACGGGGCCGCTTAGGTCAGCGCAGCCCAGCATAAATTCGATGACCCGCAAAACATCATCTAGCACGATCCAGCTCATATACTGTGTGCCGCTGCCCAGTTTCGCGCCGCAGCCAAGACGAAATGCCGGCAGCATCTTTGCCAGCGCGCCGCCTGCGGTGCTCAGCACTACACCAAGGCGCATGTTGACCACCCGCACTCCGCGTTGGCAAAGAACAGAACAAGCATCTTCCCAGTCTTTACACAACTGCGCGAGGAAACCGCTTCCGCACGGAGATTCTTCAGCGAGCAAGGCCGGCCCTGCATCCCCGTAGAAACCCACCCCTGAAGAACAAACCATGACACGTGGAGGCTCCGGCATCGACGCCAGAGTACGGCAGAGAAACTCAGTGCTGCCGATCCGGCTTGATGTGATTTCTTCTTTGGCACGCCTGGTCCAACGGCAATCGATCGGCTTGCCGCTAAGGTGAACCGCGGCGTCTATTCCAGAAAGCTCGCTCGCGTCCAAGATTTGACTTTGCGGGTCCCAGAACACTTTCCCCGGATCAGCAAGCGCTGGTTCACGCACAAGACGCACCACTTGATATCCTCGGGCAGAAAAATAAGCACTCAAAGCGCTTCCGATCAAACCGCTTGCGCCGCTGATGCAGATCTTCATAGTTTATGCCGTGCTGAGGCAAGTCCGCGTTTGCGTCGGTGAAAAAAGTCCCGCACCCTCACCACCGGCCAGCAGGTAAGCACATCTTCTGCTGTAAGCAGCCCTTTTCGGGCCGAAGCAATGCCGTAGCGAATATCGGCTATCCCATCAATGGCATGAGCATCTGGACAAACAGGAACCGGAATGCCGAGACGTTTAGCCGTTTGATGGTAAGACCAGTCAAGATCCAGGCGTCTCGGATTAGCATTTAGTTCAACTGCCGCCCCGTGCTCTGCGGCGCAGGCAAGAATCTGCTCCATATCTAGATCAAACGGTTCGCGCTGCAAAAGGAGCCGGCCGCTCGGATGACCAAGAATTGTGGAATACGGCAGGGCAAGAGCACGGCACACACGCTCAGTCATTTCTGCGCAGTTTGGACGACTGGCCGCATGCACCGAGACAATAACAAAATCGAATTTTTCCAAAACAGCATCCCGGTAATCGAGCGATCCATCAGGATGGATCTCTGATTCTATGCCCTTAAAAATCACGAATGGAGCAAGCTCTTCGTTCAGGCGGTCGATCTCTTCATGCTGCCGCAACACCGCATTCTCACTGAGGCCGCCGGCATAAAATGCACTTCTCGAATGGTCGCTTACTCCGAGATATTGATAACCGCGCGCATGCACTGCCCGGGCCAGCTCTTCCAGGGTGTTCAGCCCATCTGAATAGGTCGTATGCGCATGAATAATGCCGCAAATGTCGCTTTCGTGAACGAGTTCCGGAAAAACCCCGCCGGCACGCCGCGCTTCTTGTGCGATCTCGATTTCCCCGCGGCCTTCCCTGGCCTCAGGCGGAATAAGTGCCATACCAAGCGCGTTGTATATCTCCTGTTCTGAATCAAGGTCTGCACCCTCCGCGCCGCTGCGTGCAGCAAACACCGCCGCTTCGGGTTCCAGCGATTTAAGCGCAGCAATGTGGCTTGCGCTTCCCGTTTGCAGAAAAAGCGCCGCCGCGAATTCGCCTGCCCCGGTTAAATGAAAATACAGCGGCGTACCGTTTTCGAGCCGCAGAACGATGCACTGCGCGCTGTTTTTTACCGCTTGCATCGCTCCCGGTATCTGCCGCAGTGCGCTAATAAATCTCTCTTCATCCGCCGCTGCTGCAACAAAGTTGATGTTATTGACAACCGGGTTTTTCCGCCGGAGAGATCCCGCGGTTTCAATTCTTTGGCAGACGCTTTCAGCGAGCAGCGCCTGCATGACCTCTGCGGCAAGCCGTCCAGCCGCATCCAGGCGCAGTTTGCCCCGGTAAGTTTGTTTAAGCTCAAGCGCCTGCAATATTTTCTGCTGCGACTTCTCACCAAAACCCTTCAACTTCGCAACTTCGCCGCTCAAACATGCGTTTCTTAGTTCGTCTATGGACGAAACGGACAAGCCATCATAGAGGCTCTTGACCTTCTTCACCCCAAGACCCGGCACCTCCAGCATTTCCAGCACACCTTGAGGAAAGGCCGCCACAAGTTCGTCCAATAGGGACAGTTTGCCTGTCCGGCAAACTTCCAAGGCATGGCCGGCAAGCTGCGTTCCGAAGCCCTTAAGCTTTCCCGCCTCCAGCTCCGCAGCAAATGTCTCCAGACTTCCCGCATAGTCCAACACCCTGTCCGCTGCCGCATGAAAAGCTCGAACCTTGAACTGATTCTCTCCTTTCAACTCCAACAGCACGGCGGCTTGCGCAAGAGCCGAGGCCACATCCGATTTATCCATACCCAGCAACCTTATCCAGACTGAACATTTCGCTCCTCAGGCTCCGCTACTCCCGTTTCAGCATTAATCATCCGCCCGATGGCATCGATGGTCAGCGGCGCGTTTCCTTCGGCCCGATTATTTACTAAAATGAAAGCCGTGACACTTCGAGCCATAGCCCGCCGGGCCAGCCGGACGACATCTTTTCGCATTTCATCAAGTGGCGCCTTAATTGAATCATACGGACGGAAGCGCTCTACTGCTTTATCGTATCTAGTCCCGCGGGGAGTTAAAATGCGCGCCGCAAAAAAAGGCGCTGCTAACCCGCCCGATTCTGCCGCATGACGCATCTGCTCAGCAAGCCCGGGCATGAAAGTCCAATGATTAAAACAATGCGTCACTTTGTGCTTATTCAGCACGGCAAAATATGCAGGACAGAGCAGCGACGGTGTGCGGATTTCCACCGCATACTGGAACTCGACGGGAAGCTTTGCTAAAAACGAATCGAGCCTCTCCAGGAAATCCCCGGGTTCTTTTGCATACTCGCGGTCGAACATTTGGAACTCAAAAACGAAGGGACCGGCGCGATCGGCAACATCGGCTTCAAGATACGGCCCAACAACGCAGGCAGCAAATTTATCGGCATTTAAAAAATCCGGATTCGGTTTTCCAGCATTGCTGCCATAACGAGCATGCCGTGCATACCGCGCAATAGTAATGTCTTCCCAAACTTTAGAAACCCAAAGAATGCTCTGCGGAAGCTGCGCGGCGTAACGCCTAAGCATCGCTGCGCTAGGGGGAGAATAGAATGTTGAATCAATTCCCACAGCCCGAAACCACGGAAAGCGTCCGTACTCTTCCAGGCAGTTATGTTTCAGGTCTTGTTCGTTCTTATACTCACGCTGATATACCAACCCTGCCCAGCCTGGATACGTCCACGAGCTCGTGCCAAAGCGAATATTCTGCGGCAGCGCCCGGGCAGCGGCAAAGTCAAACTGCATGTTCTGCATCATCAGGCGCATCCCCCACCCAGTCGATACGCAGAAGAACAACTTCGCCCACTTTCTCGGTAGAAATGTACATGATTATTTCCTCCGGTACTCCCGGTTTGCCGCAATATCGCAAAGTTGCCGGCACTTGGTGCTGCGGTTCGCCCGTGTCGAAGGTATAAATTACGCAGCGACGTATCGCACACGCGGAGCAGTGTAGTGTGTTTCCGCAGCCTTCGGGATGACGCGCATATTCGCACTCGAACACCACGCCACCGGGCAGTCCTTCCACCGGCACAGTTTCCTTCTGCAGAAACCGTCTTGCAGCAGTGTTGATTGTCTGAACGAACCCTTGTTCATTAATGACTGCCACCGGCAGTTTCAAGCTGTCGATATACTCCTGCATTCTGGCACCGCCCTGGAAAAATATGTTGTCGCGGCAACTCTCGCAGATTCCGTGGCTGACCAGTCCATTTGCCGCCTCAGCCCCACTCATTTCGCATGCACACCAGGCGCAGATCGTTGGCATATAATTACCTGTATTCAGTTTCCCTATCCGGCTAAAGTGCCGTCCCTGCCGTACGAATTAGATTAGCATGAGTAATAAAGTACAACACGCCGCGTTTGACAGCGGTACGACCGGTGCTTATTTCTATTTACGTATACACGGATTTGGTAACCCAAATACAAGGAAACTGCCATAAGGAGCCAGAAGAAATGTCATATTTGTTGTTCATATTGCCGGCGATGCTGTTTGCATTGTGGGCACAGTTTAAAGTCAATTCAGCCTACGCCGGGGCACAAAAACTACCTGCAGCAAGCGGCTTCTCCGGCGCAGAGGCTGCCGCACGTATTTTGGCGGCACAGGGGCTGCGCCGTGTGAACATTGAACCTGTTGGCGGATATTTAAGTGACCATTATGACCCACAGACAAAGACGCTGCGTTTGAGTCAGGAGGTATATTTCGGGCGCTCCCTTGCCGCGCTCGGTATAGCCGCACACGAAGCGGGGCACGCCATGCAGGATGCATCAGGATATGCGCCGTTAGCAATTCGCAACGGGATCGTACCGCTCGCGGCCGTTGGGTCGAACCTGTCATTCCTGCTGATCTTTATCGGCTTCATGGTTGGCAGCCTGGGTCTTGCGCTCTTCGGAATTGCGTTGTTCTCGCTTGTCGTAATATTCCAGCTCGTCAACCTGCCGGTCGAATATAACGCAAGCAACCGGGCAAAGGACTTATTGCTGCGCAGTGGAATTATAGCTCCAGGAGAATCACGTGCGGTCGCCAGAGTGCTTGATGCGGCAGCGCTGACTTACGTCGCGGCTACACTGAGCGCGATTTCGACTCTAGTATATTATCTTATTCAGCTCGGCGTTTTCGGGGGCCTGGGACACAGCGAATCAGAAGGGTAAGTGTCGTGCCAAAACGCCTTTTCATTGCTCTGGAACTTGACTCGGCAGTCAAAGAAAAGCTGGAGCGCTGGGAAAGGGAAACCGCAGCGAGCATAAGTGCAGCATCTCCTGCCGGCATTAGCTGGCAAAAAGGATCCAAGCTGCACTTGACGCTTAAATTCTTGGGGGAAGTTCCTGAAGAAAGAACCCCCCGCCTAACCGACGTCCTTGAGGGCGCGCTGCGTGAGATACAAGCATTTGAGCTCCATCTTGAAGGCGCAGGATGTTTTCCGCTCCGCGGCCCGGTGCGTATTATCTGGATTGGAGTTAAGCAGCCGAACCCGGACCTTGCCCGATGCTTCGCGGTTTTGGAAACATCTCTTGCTGGTTTGGGATTCAAGCGAGAGGAGCGTGATTTTCACCCGCACATTACTGCCGCCCGCGTTAAGAATGACCCGGCACAGAGCGAGCTTAGAAGAATCATACAAGGAATCACCTTTGCCGGCATCGCACAGCAGGTCAAGTCGATAACTCTCTTTAGCTCCGAACTGAATCCGTCAGGTTCGGTTTATTCTGTGATTAAGCAGTTTGAATTTTTTAGGTGAGCCCCGAGCACCCCTTGCTTCTGGAAGCCTATAGTCCTACTTTAATCACGGCAAAGCCTGACAGATTATTTGCATGTGGTTACAAGTGTTTTTACGATTGCCGATGGATCTTGTTCAAATTGCACATAGCGCCGCTGGGGCATCTGTTGCCGCAAATCCATTATGGAAATGGGTTGCTGCACTCATTTTAGCTGCTGTGCTGTATTTTTTCTTCAATTCGCTGCAGCGGAGAGCTGCCAGAGCGGTGCATCGTTACGCAGAACATCGTAGAAACATGGTCCTCGTCTTTTTTTCAGCACTTTTAGAAAAGACGGCGCGGCCTTTTATCTTTGTGCTCGCTATCTATGGCAGCATCAATCTTGCGTTAGAAATTTCACCTTCTGCGGAACAGATGCTCAAGGGCTTTGTGCTGCTTGCGATATTTTCTCAGGCTGCTTTCTGGACCACGACAGTGATAGATTTCTTTTTCACTGCCCGGGCGAAGCTTGACACTCAGACTCCCGCCTCCGGCTATGCCGCGATTGCTGCTTTATGCAAAACAGCGGTGTGGGTCATCGCCTTATTGCTCATACTTGACAATTTCGGCGTAAACGTCACTTCTCTTGTTGCCGGCTTAGGTATCGGCGGAGTTGCGGTTGCCTTAGCCGTGCAGAATATTCTGGGCGATGTTCTATGTTCTCTCTCTATAGTTCTCGATAAGCCTTTTAAGGTCGGCGACTTTATTATTGTCGACAACAATATGGGTGTTGTGGAACTCATCGGCCTAAAATCAACAAGAATAAAAAGCATCACCGGGGAACAGCTGATTTTTTCAAATACAGATTTGATTAAGAGCCGCATTCGCAACTTTCAACATCTCTATGAACGTCGCATTTGCTTCAGCCTCGGCGTGGTCTACAGCACACCTTACGAAAAAATGGAAAAGATTCCCGCGATTTGCCGGGAAATTATCGAAGCTCTTCCCGATACGCGTTTTGACCGGGCTCATTTTAAGGAGTTCGGGCCGTACTCGCTGAATATCGAGATTGTCTATTTCGTCTTGAACCCGGATTATGCTGCTTACATGGATACGCAGCAGCGCATCAATTTTGCCATCATGCGGGCTTTTGCTGCTGAAGGAATTGAATTCGCCTTCCCCTCGCAAACTGTGTACCTATATCCCACACCCGGCGCGGATCTCCCGCAGAGCCGCGCGAAAGCTTAATCTAGAACTTCAGAACAGATACGCTGCTTACCGACGAATTTAGTGATCATCGGCTTTTCGTTCTCATCTTTCTCCCCAGCCGCCTTTCTTCTCGGGCTGAAACAGCATGCAGGATTACCTGTCATTTCTTACGTGCAATTGGACCAAGGCCAAGGTACATGCTAAATCTTCTCAACACGAATTCAGCCAGTTTAGTTTGTCTTAGATGTTATGGATAGAACGTGCATAAGCTGCCGGTCTCGCTTTGAGATAAAAGACGAAGACCTCGAATTCTACAGCAAAGTCTCCCCCGAGTTTAAAGGCATCCGCTGCACTATCCCGCCGCCTGCCTTCTGCCCGACATGCAGATTCCGGCGCCGGCTTACATGGCGCAATGAGTACTGTTACTATCCACGAGCATGCATGCTTTGCGGCAAAAATATTGTATCCGTGCACTCACTCGACAAACCTTATCCGGTTTACTGCTCACCATGCTGGTGGGGAGACAACTGGGACCCCTTCAGCGCGGGAAGAAGCTATGATTCGTCCCGGCGTTTTTTCGAGCAGTACCGGGCGGTCTTCAATGCTGTGCCGCAGCTTGCCATGGAGAACGACAACGGCGTCGGCAGCGAAAACAGCGAATACTGCCAAGATATCTCCCGCTGCAAGGACTGCTATCTGCTTACTGGAAGCTGGCATTGCCGTAACGTGTATTACAGCACAAACTGCAATCATTCGCGGGATCTTGTTGATTGTGATTCTACAAACCTGGAATGTGAATTGGCGTATGAGTGCAGCGATTCGCAGCATCTCTATAATTCAGTCTTTTTGCGCTACTCGGCCAACTGCAGCGGATGTTCTTTTGGCATTGACCTGAAAAGCTGCGCAGACTGCTTCTGCTGCGTTGGACTCAGGCAGAAACAATACTGCGTCTTTAATGAGCAGTATTCTGCCTCTGAATACAAGGAAAAGATTAAGGCATTCGATCTTCGCTCATACAAGACCCTGAAGGAAACACAGTTTTCTTTTGAACAGTTCGCCTTGAAGTATCCCAGAAGGGCAGTACAGCAGGTGAACTGCGAAGACTGCTTTGGCGATAATCTATTCAACTGCCGGGATGTTTTTGGGTTTGATACTTTTAATGCTGAGCACTGCCGGTATTTCTATAAAGGGGACTCCCCCGTACATTGCTACGATGTTCATCAATCGGGAAATCCTCAGTGGTGCTACGATTCGGTGACTCCGGACGACTCTTACATGGCATGCTTCACCACTTGGTGCTGGAAAGGCAACCGGAGTATTTATTACTGTGACAACTGTCACAGCTCAAAGCATCTTTTTGGCTGCGTCGGGTTGAAAAGGCACGAGTACTGCATACTCAATAGGCAGTACAGCAAAGATGACTACGAAGCCCTGGTGCCGAAAATAATTGAAGACATGAAACAGACAGGCGACTGGGGCGAGTTTTTTCCGGAAGCTCTCTCACCTTTCGGCTACAACGAAACCGTAGCCCACGAATGGTTTCCCTTAGCCAAGGAACAAGCAGCAGCCAAAGGCCTACCGTGGAGAGAGATAGATCCCAAGGAGTATATGCCCGCAACCGCCGTGCTGAGCGATCTTTTGCAGGAGACTCCGGAATCTATTGTTAAGGAGATTCTTTCGTGCGCGGAGTGCCGCCGGAACTATAAAATAATTCGCAAAGAACTTGAGTTCTACCAGAGAATGGAGCTTGCTCTGCCGCGGTTATGTCCTTCATGCCGCAGGCAAAAGCGCTGGGCCCTCAGAAACCCTTATATGCTTTGGCGCAGAACCTGCGCCAAATGCGGAACTGCGGTGCATACCGTTTACTCCGAGAAGCGTCCCGAGCGCGTATATTGCGAAAAGTGCTATCTTGGGGAAGTTTATCTCTAGCAGGTCGCTGAAAAAGAATCCCAGAGAAGGCATAAAATTGAGGCAGTCGACCTCTAGGCGGATGAATCGTTGCATTTTGGGGCTAAGGTGTGGCTGGGGATAGTCCGAACTGGGACGAGTTATGGGTCGTATTCTGCGTAGGCTGGTATCCGAAAAGTGATCGCAAGAGAACTAAGTTTGTACTATTTGAAAGATAGTGACAGAGAGCGATTCTGGAGGAGCGATGCGCGGAGAGACGAAAAAGCAGGGGCAACTGTTTAGTTATGTAGCGCTGGAAGAACGAGTGCCAGAGGCTCATCTACTGCGCCGAGTAAAGGGGCTGTGCGACGAAGTACTGAACAGGATGTCTGGGATGTTTGATGTGATGTACAGCGAAACGGGTCGACCATCGCAGCCGCCAAAGAGGCTGCTCAAGAGCATGGTATTGATGGCGCTGTATTCAGTCCGCTCTGACCGGATGTTCTGTGAAGAGCTGGATTATAATCTGTTATTTCGTTGGTTTTTGGATATGACGCTCGACGAACGAAGCTTTGATGCAACAACCTTCACGAAGAACCGTCAGCGGCTGCTGGAGCACGAGGTAGGCAAGGAGTTTTTAAACGAAGTAGTTCGTTATGCCGAGCAAAAGAGGCTGGTGCTGCGACAACACATCCTTTACATCCTGCGACAAGACATCGTTTACACTTTTTATTATCAGAAAAGGCATTCTCATTTGGAGGGTGCCTATGGTCTGGAGAAAGGTGGAACCGATGGAAGAACGGATTTACTTTATC
>JAKPSH010000295.1 GCA_029555385.1 Pseudomonadota bacterium | reverse complement strand
ACATCAGACGCACTTCTGCCGGACGGATAACCGGATATGCCGGCTGAGGAGGAAGCGCTCGCCGGTATGCGCCCATAGCTTCCAGTTCGTGACGGGCGCGTTCTGCTTCATTTGAGCCGCCGCCAGAGGCATTAAGAATTGTCGCGTTGTCACGCTGTCCCGGCGCCTCGTATCCCGCCCCTTGGCCGAACGGATTCATTTCGTCGGCTATCGGACCAGCGATACCACAGCCTGAGCTGAATACAAGCATGCTCAGGCAAACGACTCGAACAACTTCTCTTGCGTTCATGGCTTTCTACCCCTAACTACTCAATTCCACCCGTAAAGGAACCGGCACCAGCCATCATCGGCCCTTCTTCTAAAATCTCAATTTCGGCAGGCTTGGCAAAAATTGCCGCCACTTCACGTCCCGAAAGCACTTCGACCACGGGGACAAGCGATTCGTAGCGGTTAAGCAAGACCTGTCCCAGGCGGTTTGAAGCGTCTGTTACGGCTGATGCCGCGGCATAGTCCAAATCCTGCGGCTGCACCGTAAACCCGCCAGTGCCGTTGCTCTGGTAAGCGTAACGGCTGCTATTGCTGTCCAGACGCTCCCCGAGAGCTGCCATACCGCTGACGATGGCTGTTGTCGCGATTAAGCGGCCTAGTTTGTCAATCAGCTTGCCGGTCATGCCGCGGATGCCGTCCTCGCCGACAACCCAGCCGTCGACCTCAATTACCGCGCGCCGCCCGCTCGGGTGGCGGAGCGAGAGCTGTGTCAGCCGGAACAGCGCTCGATTGTCAGACTCGGAGCCTTGCGCTGCCGCAATGAGCCTTCCTTCGCCAAGATCCAGCGAGGATCCATCGGGGCCGCTGATCGGACCAGTAAGCTTAAACACTACCGGATACGGCGTGCCGTCTACCGGGGCATTTACGCCGGTAAGCAGCATGACAGTTACACTGTCGCCCGGAGCGATAACGCTCACACGCAGCGGCGGCTGCTCGGGCGGCGGCGGCGCCACGGTCGGCTCTTCCGGAAAGATCTGTTCGAGATCGTCAGGCCCTTCCATCTCCTTCCCCGCAGGAAGAGGGACTTCTTCATTTGTCTGCTTAACCGCTGCGGCCAAAGCGTCAACTTCCCGTGACAACTGCTCAAACTTATCGACTAATGTCTCGAAAATTCCTGTTGAACGTTCCTTGTAATCAGCTAAATCCTTCTTGGTACGCTGCATGACATCGTACATCTCTGTGCGCTGTTTTTTCCCATCTTCAATATCGCTTTTAAAGGCGACAATCAGGTCGGCAAACCCCTCTTCCCCACCCGTGCCCTGCTTGCTGGCATTTTGATCAATCGGCAGCGTCGCCGGCCGTCGCGGACCCCCTCCGCCTTGATTCGTCAGCATCCAGACAAACAAGGCCACGACAATGAAGCCTGCTGCCGCCCAGACGCGGCGATCATTTTTTAGCAGCAGCTTTAGATCATCTAATTTCTGGTTCATCGGTTTGCACCCACACCCCTCAGCACTACTTACGTAAAGACTTGGTAATCACGTACACCTTCGCACGATGAGCGTTGGCAATCTGCTGTTCCGCCGTCACCGGTCGCGCGGCAAGCTCCCAGCGCTCAGCGCCGACTGCACGCGTACCGTCGATGCGAAAGGCCGCCGGATTCAGCCGGTAAGACGAATCCAGCAAATTTTCAACTTCCAGCACATACCCCCACAAATCTGTGCCTAAGAAAATTTCGTCAATCTTGGCTTGAATTGTGCCGTCATTCAACACAACTTCGCCAGTATAGCGGTTAGAACGCCGGTAGCCGCTGATCCCGCCTTTCTTGCCAAATTCAGCAACAAGAATCAGCTCCCGCATCAACCCCGGCACGATAGTCGGAGGAGCAAAACCGGTAGGCTGCAAGTACGGATTTGTTTCGATCCCCTGATTGTCTTCGCCATCGATGTCCCGGTTGTCTTTCATGCGGATAAATTCATCGCGGGGATTTTCATCGTCGGAGGGAAGAATGCGCATCGCGTAGGAACGTTTGTCCTTAAGGTGAACGAGGAGAGCCTCTCCTTCGTATGGAATTTCCGGCTGGGCAAACACGACCAGGAAGTTGCCCTGACGTTCGAGAGCGAGGCTCGAGTGCTTGCGCTTGAAACCGCCTTCAATTTTATCGGGGAACGTTATCTGCGTCGGCTCGCCGGGAGTTACGTAAATTGAGGTTTCCTTACCTTGATACTCTACATCCCTGGCCAACGCCGCCTGCGGCAAACAGCAAGCAAACAGCGCAGCAATCATTGAACACCGCAGCGTCATGTTATTTGCGGCCCAACTGCTTTTCATTGTCACCCAACCCATGTTTCACCTCTCAGCTAAGAACCCTTTATCTCAAAGCTGTTACTTTCTCGGCGCGTTCTGGTTTCTCGACGCCTTTTCCAGTGATGCTTTTTCAGCTTTATCCTCCTTCGTTACAACGCGCTCGTCGGCACGGCGCAGCCGGATGTCAGTCACAACGATTCCGTATTCATTGTGTACATTACGAGGGATAGTCGTCATCTTCACGTAGTAAACCATTTGATCCGTCGGCAGAGGTTTATCGCCGATCAGCTTCTGCCTGATGCCCGGAATACGAACAACCACGACATCATAGTCGGGAAACCGCTCCACTTTAATCAGCCGCGGATTGATAAAAAACATCTGCGAACGCTTGGTTTCTTCAATCGTGCGCAGCTCCGGCCCCATCATTGTCTCTTCGAACTCAGACAATGCCGGTTCCCACAGATATTTTCTTGCAGTTTTGAACTGCCGCCGCGCTACCGCCGGCTGGTAGGTAGCAATTAGATTGACTACTGACGTAGCCGCATTAATGAACTGGCTGTCGGGAAGCTGCTTCAACGAGTAATAGCCCGGCTGCGGACGCTCCGGAACTTCAATGATCGTATCGGCGAAGAAATACATAATCAGCGCTGCGGCAATCGACAAAGCTGTTGCCGGGAACTGCAGCAGCGACAGGGCGCGCCACATATACGCTTGTTCGCGGTAGCCTTCCCACAAACGGATCGTGTCCGTGCCTGCCCGTCCGGCAACGCGTTCGAGCTGCTTAATATCGCGGTTCAAGTTGAGTTTTTCGTTCGCCATCTTCCTCTACACGCTCCCTACTTCTTTTCCGCCGGTTGAATCGCTTCAGTGTACTGCCGTTCAAAGCTGGGAAACATCTGATTGAGCCCCAGTTCGACAAATCTTAACTTCTGCGGAACTTCACGCATTGGCGCACCGCTCCATACCGGCTGCAGCGCAGACGGCGCAGGAATGCCCGGCGGTGGAAAACCGCATGCCGTAGCCACCGCGTTTCTTACGCCTCGTTCTTGATCGGGAAAACTCCGGCGAAGCGCCGCGAGGGTTGTTGTCGTCAGGATCCAGCCAATAAGCATAAACGGCATTGCCCGCGCCGGACTGTCGGCAAACAAACTGATCAGCAGAAACACCACAAGACCACAGGCCCATTCCATGGCGTTGGCGCCCATGAATGTCCAGTTCTCATCTAGTCCCTGCAAAACCTCGCCGTCATCAAACTGCATGGCTTTTGCTCTGCTCCCTTCTTAAAAACCAACCAATACCAGAACGAACCCTGCAAACGTCCCGTGTCTGGCTTCTATTCAAAATCTTCGCTTTCGCCTTCCGCCGGCTCGTTTTTCGCTGCTTCAGTATTTGCCTCCTGTTTTTCCGGCTGCCCGGCTGCTCCTTCAATTGATTTAAGCCGCTCGCGCACCAGGCTTTCAAATTCGGCACCCTGCTGTTTGGGGGCTTCCATCAGGCTTTTCGGCTTTTCCGCCTTGGCTGCCGCTTGAGACTCCCCGGCAGGCTGTGCTGGCTCTTGCGGAGCGGCGCTCGCCTCTGCGGGCTCTTCCGGCTGCTCTTGTTGCGCAGCAGTTTCTTCAACAACTGGCGGCTTCTGCGCTGCTTTCTTGGTTTTCTTCAAACCCTTCTTTCCTTTCTGCGCCAGACCGGGTTCGTACATCCTTGCCCGTGACTCTTGAATCTCCTTCATCCGTTCTTGCTCGCCATAAATATTGCTGTCTTGCGCGCCGTCCGGAACACCGGGCAGACGATCAGCTTCGCGGCGAACCATGCGGGGATTAGCCTGGAAGACAACTCCGTCCCTTGTCACCAGCGGTTTGGGATCGATCAGACGATTGAGCTGTTCAGTCAGGGAAATTACTGTGAGGCGCCATTCTTCAGGGTCAACAAGCAAGTCGGGGCGGGCATACTTGCGGCCTTGTTCAAATTCTTCAAGCGCTTCGACGAGCATCGCGCGCGAACGAGCGTAGTAGCCAACCGCAGCATTAGTGCGCTGTTTGCTGGCATACTCTTGGGCCTGCGCATTTTGTGCCGCCGGCATCAAATAAATCCAAAAGCCGCCGGCCGCTATTAAACTGAACGCGAACCCTTTTGCGACAATCCGTTCAAACACCATGGCCATTACCCCTTGAAACTCTTAGTAATCTCTTCCTCATTCCCCAGGCCAGGGCATAGGAATACAAGCACTTACATTCATGTTATTCTTTCTCTCTTCGTCTAAGTGCCACTTAGTGCTTCACAAAACTAGAAGCGGCAATTAGAGAAATGTAAAACGTATCATCAGACCTGCGTTGCGCTGGGCAAACCGCCCCGCCGCTGACTAGAATTAGTGTTCGTTTGGTCGTATAATGCATTTGGCGATTGAGTAGTGGGGAAAGCGGAAGGTTTGTTTTCTGGTTAAGCGGTTGGGCTTGGCACGCGATGTTTTCGATGCCTTCAAAGCCTAACGTTAATGTTTTGCCGGAAGGCGACAGTTACCCCTGGAATCGCATAACAGATGTAAAGTAGGGGTTTTTATCGAAAAACCTGGGTCGGTGGGCGTGTGCGCTCCCGGCGTGGGAGCAGAGGAAATCGAAAAACCAAGGTTTAGGCTGTGGGGGGTTACAACGTAACAAAACGGGTATCGCTCCTGCGCAAGCAGGTCGATGAGAGCCGTGCCGGCCAGTGGGGCCTTCGCCGTACGGTTGTCCTGTCCGTTATCCTAATTGGCCTCGCCGTCTATCTTACTTCACCTTCCCGCGAATCGAATACGGATACCACGGAAGACTCTGCGGAAATCTGGTATACCGAACTGCAGCAGCATTTCAGTGAACGTGTTAGCTGGCTGGAGAGCTCCCCCTTAGCGCTCATGCCCGGCAGTGCGGCCTTATATGCCGGATTCGGAAAAGCCGTGGTCAGCATATTCGATCCGGCGCCAAAGAAAAAACCCGCAGACGAACTTGAGCTAATCGATCTCACCGATGTGCGTGTTTGGTTCAGCCAAATGGCGACTGGCGCAATTTTACGGCTTGGATTTGTGTTGATTGCTTTCTGGCCGTTGTGGGTCATGTCCGTCATCGCCGGCATTTTTGTTGTACGGCGAGGCGCAAGCGCCGCGCGCAGCAAGACCGTTCTCGGAGTGTGCGATCGTGCACGCAGCCCTTTTTACTCCGGGATCTATGGACCGTTTCGTCCGAACAACAGCTTCAGCGGGACTGATTTTTCCTGTCCGGGGCTCGCCTGTCCGCCGATGGCTGCACGAAACACGGCACTTGAACACAAACTGATCAAGATTCTTCGCGAATACGATGCGTTTAACGAGACCAATCTCGATTTGGCGCGCATTATCCTGGCACACAGCGACTTTCCCGGCCATGTTGACGAAGAAGGTTCGGATCATGAAGAGCCGGATCAAAAGGGGATCGCGGAGGATGAACAAGAACGCGTTTCACAGACTGGCTTTGTTACAAACGAAAGCGGCACGCTTGAACAGCAGACGATAAACGGATTGTCCGCTGTGCTTGAAGCGCACCGGCGGATTACCGGTTATGTGAAGTCGCTTGAGGACAAAAAAATAAAGAGCTCTGTGCTCAACAGCAATTATCCGGTGCACTTGGCAAACTTAGAGAAGCTCTCAGCTTCGGCTTCTGCATTGACTAAGCTGCTGATCATGTCCCTCACACCGAATCGGATTTGGGCTTCCTCGCATTTGAACCCGCAGCTCGTAGCTTCAGCTTATCTAGCAATCGAAGCTGGAAAGAGCCTGGTTTATAAGCGGCACGCGAGCGGCTTTGTCCGGGTCTCGATTTTCCCGCATCTTCAGGCCCGGGCTGTCGTTAACTCGCTCAACAGCTATCATGCGGAATACAATGGCGATCAACGCCTGATAATCCGCCAAGCCATCATATGCTCGCGCCGTCATGGCGACTTCGGACGAGCATTCCTGCCGACACGCATGCCGGTCGAGAGCCGTGTTGTTCGCGATTGGCTGGAGATCCTTTACGCGGAGCCGGACAAACTCCAAGACACGGGCTACCTTGTTGAACTGGATGCGCATATTGAAGAAATCAACATGAACTGGCGCATCGGTTTCGCCAAGAGACTGCGCCAAGAAGTGGAGGTTTTGGAAAAAACAGAAACGCTTAGCCTTGCCGGGAATCTCTGGAAAGGAATCGCATACAAGTCCGTTGTTTTGCTCCCCGTGAAGAGTCTTGTCGAAATCGCCCTCCGCGGCATTCACGAAGCGCGAAAGAAACGCATCACAGAATTGCTTGCGCTGACCCGCCGCTACCAAACGCGAATCAGCATCTCCGCGCGGCTGCCGGGATTCAAGCGTCAGGCGCTGGAAGCGGACAAGAGCGGCGAAGACTCAGACCGCATCCTTGAACCTAATTCTGACAAAGAAGACGCTGAGCTTACCGAGCGATGGAGGATTGTTCGCCGGATGCTGACAAAATACAACTGGCTTTCCACGCGGGTCGGCGACGATGCCGTGCCGATTACGGGCTTAGTCTCGGCGCTGCTTCAGTCCGAGGAAGATGCGAAGCAGGCAGTTGATCTGGACGCACTGGTGCCGCTCCGGCAGCGCCGTTTCGTTGAGCTTTTTGGCAGGGCTTGGGAAAGCATTTACTACAGCAGCAATCCCAACCCGGAAGATTTGGAGATTTTTGTTGATCGCGAGAAGTTTGCTGATGCGATTAAAGCTGCCGGCAGAGCGCAAAACGGCGGCGGTTCAGCGGCAGAAAACAGCAAGCCGGAACCGTCGATTGTTTCCGTGTAGCCGGAGCACCCCCCGCGCAGATAGCTGGGGAAACAGCAGCGGGATACGTATAGAGGTTGTTTATGGCGCGTGATTATGCAGTTGATGATGCCACAGTAAAAACGGCTGCCCGGCGGCATAATGCCATGATCGCCGGCTTTGCACTGTCGATTGCCACGCTTATCGTCTGCACATCGGCTGCGGCATCGACCCTCTCGCCGTTTGGGCTTTTTATTGTCAGCGGCCTGATTCCTTCCGTCGCCTTGTTTTTTGCGATTCATGCCTTCAGCAACCATTGGCAAATAGAGAAAGAACGCCGGCGTGAGTCGCTGCGCCGAAACGGCGCTCCCGTCCTCGGCTTGCCGCCAAACCGGATGTCGTTCGATGCCGCGCTAAAACAGGCCGAAAAACAGGGAAAACCGATGGTTGGCGGGTACCTGGTCGGATTTGAACTGGATACCGGCGAGCCGATTTGGATTACCGATGACGAAATATGCGGACACGGCGCCGTGTTTGCCAAGACCGGCGTGGGAAAAACACTTTGGCTCGAAGGATTAATGTTTCAACAGATGTGCCGCGGGCGGGCCAGCGGATTGACGTTCATTGACGCCAAGCGCGATCCGGGCACCCTGGCTGACATTATCTTGATGGCGCTGATTACGGGGCGGATTGAAGACTTGCTCGTGGTCGACCCTTTTGAACCAGTATGCGCTTATAATTTCGCATTTACCACGCAGCGTCCGGATGTAAAGGCGCGCAAGGTGCTGCGCTGCGGCTTGCCGCCCACTCCGGACCAGAGCACGACGAAGCATTATGACCGCCTGGCGGCAGATGCCGTATACCGCCTCGTGCGCGCGATGGAGAGTCTTGGACTTGCCTGGTCTGTGCGGGATGTTGCCGTGGCGTTGTCCGCTTTTACGGTCGCCTACCCCCGGCTGCGCGATCTGCTCAATGAACAGGGAGCAAAACAGGCGATGGTTGAGCTGGGGCATCTGGCCAGCAGCTACCGCACGGCAAAAGGCAGCCTTGACTCGGCCCGGTTGACCGACAATTTGCGGGGTATCGCATCAGAACTGCATTCGATTGCCAATTCCGAAGCCGGAGAAATGTTCTGCGTGCCGCGGGCGGATCTCTCGCTGACCGATGCAATTTTACGCGGCAAGATAATTTACTACATGCTGCCCCGCCTGGAAGAAGCTGAGAGCGCGGCAAGAATGGTCAAGGTGTTCCGTGAAGACCTGGAGGTATCAATCGGCGAAGTTACTTCCAGCCGTCATCACCGGCTCGAGGATCCGCATTTGGTTATCATCGACGAAGGCGCATCGACGTTCGGTCCGACTTGGGCGAACCTCTTTGAACTGGCCCGGAAAGGCCGCTTCGCCTTGCTCTTCGGCGCCCAGTCCATCGGCGGCTTAATGGACAGCACCCTGGGGCTGAGCGAACAGTTCTATGAACGCGTTATCGCCAACGTCAATCTTAAAGTAATCATGCGTCTGGGGGATAACCGGACTGCCGAGGACATGTGTGAGTGGATCGGCAAAGTTAACACGACAAAGAAGACGATTGCCACGGGCATGTCTTCCAGTTTGAACTCGCGCGAACTTACGCGTCACTTGGAAATCAACAAGCGCCTGGCCGACGGCATCCGCGACGGCTTTACTTTTGCGGAGGACGAAAAGGATCTGGTCAGCGCGGAAGAACTAAAGCACGAGATGTCAGCAGAAAAGGGGCTCGCGTGGTTTGACAAAGGAGACGGCAAACTGCGCAAGGGGCGCTGCATCTGGTTCGACTCTGAACTTCCGGCGATGTGGGAAGGCCGGGAATTCCTTGTCCGCTACGAATCGGTGGAAGCAGATGAAATCGGTCTGGCCGAGTGGGTCGATGAACATATTCTCGCAACAGAACGTTCAGAAACCCGGCGCAAGCATGATGGACAAGCTGCGGCAAGTGAAGACGATGACAGCGCTGCCTCCAAAGATGAGAATAAGAACGGCGGCAGCACTGGCGAAGAACCGTCTGACGGCGGGCCGTTCAGATTGAATTTGCTCAAAGGCTTCCGCGGCATGGGACGTGCAAGGACTTTGGTCGCCGAAGCCCCGCCAGCACCCAAGGAACCAGAAAAAGCCGCAGCGGCTCAAGAAACCAGCCCGGCGCAATCTTCAGAGGCTCCGGATAAAAAGCCGGAGCCGGCCATCAGCCAGAGCGGA
Organism: Pseudomonadota bacterium; assembly: GCA_029555385.1. Lineage (GTDB taxonomy): Bacteria > Bdellovibrionota_C > UBA2361 > SZUA-149 > SZUA-149 > JAKPSH01. The sequence continues at coordinate 39,423 of JAKPSH010000295.1, read as the reverse complement.
GGAAATAAAAACGATTTAGAACCGTCGCCAGCCGGGCCAATTAGCTCACAAGAAACACCAAGAACTAATGGTGCTAATGAGCCAAACAGCCCACCAAAGCAAGGCAAGTCTTCGTTGTCATTCAAGAACGAAACCGCAAACAACGCTACGAATCATCACGGTATTACCGAAAATAAGACTGGTGCGATTGGCTCTCCGGCATCATCTAAGAAATCATCACTTAACTTTGGCTCCGGCGCAGAGAAGCAGCAGAATCTCAACTCGCAAATCACAGCGCAGGGCCCAAACAAGGGCAGTAATCGGAAAAAGAAAAACAAGCTGGGATTCAAGGGAACAAGCCGCGATACAATCACACAAAACAAGGATTCACATTAGTCATTAGTTATTTTTGACCCGAAACACTCTTGAGGTTATAGTAAGGGGCTACAATTGTTGGATGTTTAGGTTGATCCGAGAATAGGATTTTGCAAATGGAAAAGATGTATTTCAGCATCGCTAAGTCTTTTGGGCGGCTGCAGCTTATTCCCGAGCCGTATGGTTTGAGGCTTTATTACCTTCCTAACGTTAATGGCGAACTGTCTCCGGATGCAGTTGGCGCTTGCGACGTCTTGGTGCCGCTTCCCGCTGTCGGGGGCTTGTGGGCGACGGCACGGGCCTTTCTCTACGGCGTCGAGTCGCTGGATGAGAATATTATTATTCGTGATTCTGAGGGCGATGTCCTGGTCAAGCTTTACCGGGATAAGCCAAAGGGCGCGCAAGGAAAGCTGACAGGCGAAGAATTGAGCTGGCTGCGCATTGTCTCCGGACGGAGTGAAGAAGAGCGCCGCCGCATCAAACTTGGACCGCGTGATTTGCTCTGCATCGAGCTGGCCTGCAATGCCGTGCTTGTACTTTCAGGTTCTCCGGTTTATCAGCAGGAAGCGCAGCAGCCGGGCAATATCCGCCGTTCCGCTCAGGTAGTTACCGATCCAGGGAGCGAGCATTTGCTCAATTCCTAGCGCGCACAGCCGCTGGTTCGGTCAGCTTTTCTAGTTCCCGGATATGGACAGCAAGGTCGTCTCCGCGCTCCCCGAATTCGCGGGCTTCGCGATAATGCTGCAGCGCCTTTTCGCGCCGGCCTAATGACTCATACGCAATGCCCAGAGCTATGGAATTCTTTGCGTCCTTAACTTTGGACTGTGCTCTGGTCAACACTTCGATTGCTTCCGCATACTTCCCGCGCACAATCAAAATGCTGCCCAGGCTGTGCAGAACCTGCGCATCGTCCCCCAGCGCCTGATGGGCACGGCGAAGCGTTGCTTCTGCTTTATCCCACTGCTCCGTCACGCCATAAAGCGTGCCCAGCTTAAGCAGCGTGGATTCAGACAAGGGATCAATGAGCGCGATTTTTTCGTAAGTCTCCACCGCCTGTTTTGTCTTTCCCGTTAACGTGTAGGCTTGTGCGAGCCGGTGCAGGAAAGCGATATCGTTCGGCTGTGCGTTCACGGCGCCTTCCATCATGGGGAGAGCCTCGCTGGGCTTGCCTTCGGAGATATACACTCCGGCAAGGTTATACATCACGGTCGGATTATGCGGATCAAGAAGATGGGCCTGTTTGAGCTTCTGCAAGCCCTGCCCTACGCTGCCCCTCAAGACAAGCGCGACAGCTTCCTCGTTGACACGCAAAGCCTGCCGTTTAGGATCCACCAAGTCCTGCTGCTGCATTTGCGACACGGGAACGATGCTTGCTTTGCGCGACTCGGTAAACATGCGGATTCCCGCCGGTTCACTCTGCGCTCCGGCACCTGCCGGAAGACTTGCCATCACAAGCCCCAAAAATAATACCGGAGATGTACACGCAGTTACACTCATGAGATCCTTAGATAAACGCGCAATGATCAACTGCTTTTCTAGCTAATTTGACGAAATCACGCAAAGTTTCTTCACTGTTCGGCTCCGGGGCGCTGTTCTTCTTCGAGCTTTGTGATCATATCGCGCGCAAAGTTCTCTTCGCGCCGATATGCAGGCAAGCCTTCAACAATCTTAAGCAGCGCCCGGTAATGCACTAACGCATCAGCGATTCTATCGGTTTTCAAATACGCATTAGCAATATCTGTCTGAAACTCCGGATCGTGGACATCGCACTTTATGGCTCTTTCGTATTGCTCCATCGCGCGCGCCATATCGTTCATTTCTTCGTAAATGTTGCCGAGGTTATTCTGCACCCAGCAGTCGGCGGATTTAAAACTTAGCGCAATCTCGTACTGCCGGGCCGCAGCTCCCAGTTTTCCTTGCTTGCGGTAACAGTTGCCCAGGTTAACATTGGCCATGATGTGCTTGGGCTTTATTTTCAGGGCCCGGCGATAAGACTCTTCAGCTTCTTTAAAACGGGTCAGGTCTTCAAAAGCCTGACCAAGACTGATGTGCGCTTCAATATAATCCGGGTAAAGCTCAATTGCTTTTTTATACTGCTCGATCGCCTTGTTCAGTTCACCGTTTTGAGCATCCAAGTAACCTTGCTTATAATAACGCACAGCTTCGTGGTTCTGACAGCCGCCTAGCACACAAGCGGCAATACAGAAAAACATGGCGACGATATGAGGATAGCGCATTAGTTTTTCCGGCAAAAAGCTCCCTCCGATACGGCTTAAGCAAAATCCAAACAGACGCAGCAACAGCACTTAAACTACTAACAGCTAAATGAAAAACAAGCTCTCATGCAAACCGTTCCTTGACAAAAAGCTCATTACCTTTATCATCAATTAAGTTTTTAAGATAAAGCTGCCTCCTGCATAAGAGGCGCTGCACCCTTCACGGGGGCATTTCAGTTCTTTAACATAATCCTTATTAAATAGTAATTCCAATAGTTTAGCGCACCTTCTAGGGTTCTTGTGGTTCCTGAGCGCCCGGTCTCGAAGAGCTGACCCCCGGAAGGTGCGAACACTGTTCCAAAGAGGTTTTTGCGCTGTGTTTAGCGCTTTAGGTTTTTTTCAGTGCTGGTCCTGCCCGCAGTGCTTTGCGTCCTTCAGCCGCGACGAGTTCGTGAGTGTGTGGCCCGGCAAGGGGCTAGACGAACTGCGATTTTGCACATCGCGCTTCGCAGTCGTGTAGCCCCTTACGGGGTCCCTCTCATGGAACATCTACGTACGTCATGGAAAGAAAGGAAGCGAAGAGATGATTCAGCTCAAACAACCTGTGCGCAAGCGTGCTCACCAACGGCCTGCCGGCATGGTGCCACGCGCGCGCGACTGCTTTGGCGCGGACTGCGGAGTCGTCGACCCTGCACCACACGGGTGCGTTCAGCAAGTCAAGGAAGTCGCGGATCTGATATCGGCCGATGTCGACTACGAAGCCGAGGCGCTGGCGGCCTACGGCCTCAGTGTCCGGGATCTCCGCAACCGCCGGTGCATGCGCGACGCGGACCGCGTGCTGCACATGAACAACCACGGCTTCTGGCTCGGCCAGCGCCGGTTCGGCGGCCCGGTAGTCAAGTGCCGGCAGCTCTTCGGCTTGGAGTCTTCCGGGCTTGGACAAGTCGCCGACTACTTCGACATCACGCTCGATGTGCGTGACGCGCGGACCATCATCATCCGCCATCGCGACGATTTCCGGCGCATTCACTACCGCTGCTCCCGGTGCTCAAAAGTTGATTTCCTCAGTGGCGTGAAGCTCACGAGGACGTCGCGCAACCAGTGGGCCGTCGAGCCTCTCGTCCGAAAGTAGAACCACCACCGCCTTCGGCTGTGAAGCAGCGAGCACTGAACTCAATTACAAGAGAGGGACGTAAGGGGAACAGTGCTCGCCCTTCTTTTTCATCCTCCGCGTTAATTAACCGCGAAATTCTTGAGCGCCGCTATCCGCTCTTCAAGCGGCGGATGCGTCGAAAACAGCGCCATAAATCCCGAGCGTTTTCCGGAAATACCCAGCGCGGCCATTGACGCCGGCATCGCTGCTGCTTCCGCACCACGGCGCTGGAAATCAAGCAAACGTTCAAGCGCCGCAACCATCGGCTGGCGGCCGCTCATGCGCGCGCTCCCAGCATCTGCGCGGAATTCGCGGCGGCGGGAGAACCATGCCACAACAACCGCACCCAGCAGACCAAAAAGAATCTGGCAGACAATCAACGTCAGGATATGCACAACACCGCTCCATTTCTCATCCACCGAGCGGCTCGCCACAAACGCCGCGATGCGGGCAAAGAACATCACAAAGACGTTGATTACTCCTTGAATCAGGACCATTGTCACCATGTCGCCGTTTTGAATATGCGCGACTTCGTGAGCAGCCACACCTTCCAGCTCTTCGCGGCTCATTGAGCGAATGATGCCGCTGGAAAAAGCAACCAGCGATCTGCTCTTAGTCGGTCCTGTGGCAAAAGCATTTACGTCATCGCTCTCGTAAACGCCCACTTCCGGCATCGCCGGGAGTCCGGCTTTCTTGGCCAAGTCATGCACCATCATGACCAGCCACTGCAGCTGATGCTGGCTGTTGGGATCGATCACTTTGACGCCCAAAGCCATCTTTGCCGCAAAACGCGACATGGCCAGTGAAATGAAGGAGCCGCCGAATCCCCAAAGCACACAAAGAATTAGCAGCGACTGATAATTTATTCCTTCCGCGCTAAGATAACGATTCACGCCTAAAACAGAAGCGGCAATCGAAATTGTGACCATGACCAAAATATTTGTCGCGATAAACAAAAACACTCTTCCAATCATGGCGTTCTCCTCAGCCGTAAGTATTCAAAATCAATCACAATCAATTCCGACTTGGCCGTGCGTATATCAATCTCGGCCAGCCAGCATGTGTCTTCCTGGCATAATACAACGTCAAAAACATTCGACAGCTAAAAAAAATATACCCCGGGTTATTTCCGACAGCAAAAGCCATAAAATACAACTGCTTTTGTTTAGACGGACAGGCGGTTCTCTCTATGTTGATTGGGCCTGTTTGAGCCGTTGCTCACTTTCAGGTAGCCTTTTAGGCAGTGCTGATTCCCCGCTCATTCTGCACGCTCTATTTGCCGATTATTTCTCTCGTTAACGAGGATAACACCAACAGCGATTCCAGATAAGTAATTAATATGCTTGATCGTGCAGCAAAAGCTGATTATGCGCTTGTCGCTTATCCGCAAGCAGGCGCAAGAAATGAACGCTTCCTGAACAGGGAGCTCAGTTGGCTGCAGTTTAATGAACGCGTGCTCTCCATTGCCGCTGATTCATCAGTGCCTCTCCTTGAACGGCTCCGGTTCCTCTCCATTTTTTCGTCGAACCTCGATGAGTTTTTCATGAAACGCGTCGGCGGCCTCAAGCAGCAGGTCGCTGCCGGCATTGTCTCGCACTCGATCGACGGGCGAAGCGCGCAGGAACAGCTCGCCGCGATTCGCACGGAAGTTATACGCTTGCTTAACAAGAGAGCTGATGTTTTTGAGTATCTGCTCAAACCAGGTCTTGCTGCCGAAGGTATCCTGCTGCTTAGTTGGAGCGAGCTTACCGCTTCTGAAAAGCAGCTTGCCGCCGATTATTTTAGGAAAAGCATCTTTCCCATGCTTACTCCGCTTGCCGTTGACCCTGGTCACCCGTTTCCGTTTATTTCCAATCTTTCACAGTCTCTTGCCGCGACTGTTCGTCATCCGGGACGCGAGGAAAAGCTTTTTGCCCGCGTGAAAACTTCCCTCCCTGTTGCGCAGTGGTTCAGCGTATCAGCACCGGCCGGCACCAACGAGAAAAAATTCGTAAGTTTTCGTGAAATTGTCATGCAGCACCTTGCTGACTTGTTTCCCGGCATCGAAATCATGGCGGCCATGCCTTTTCGCGTTACGCGGAGCGCCGAAATGGATTTCGCCGACCAAGAAGCCGACGATCTGCTGGAAATGATTGAAGAAGGTCTGAGACGCCGGCGTTTTTCCCAGGCGGTACGTTTAGAGATTGCACCAGGTGCAGATGCCTGGATGCTTAATTTCCTGCGTGAGGAAATGGGGCTTGCGGACAGTGATATTTATGAAGTTGGCGGGGAAATAGACTGCACAAACTACAATGTGATCGCCAATATTGACTTACCGCATTTGCGCTATCAGCCGTGGGTGCCCCAGGTCCCACCGAGCATGACAGCGGATCTTGATATGTTCAGTCTAGTTCGTGATCACGATATTCTGGTGCATCATCCGTACGAGAGTTTTTCCGCAACCGTGGCGCGCCTGGTTCATGAAGCATCGGTCGATCCGCGGGTTCGTGCAATCAAGATGACGATGTATCGCATCGGCGACGAGGATCCGTTAATTCCCCTTTTGATTCTTGCGGCAGAAAACGGCAAGCAGGTAGTATGTCTGATTGAACTCCAAGCGCATTTCGACGAAGAACGTAATATCCGCTGGGCGCAAACCATGGAAGATGCCGGAATCCATGTTGTCTTCGGCGTGATGGAGCTTAAGACTCATGCCAAAACCATTCTCGTCGTCCGGGAAGAACCGGATGGAATCCGCACATATTGCCACATCGGCACGGGCAATTACCATGCAACAACCGCCCGACTCTACACAGACTTGGGGCTGTTTACGGCTTCCTCCGATTACACGGAAGAGCTTGCGCATTTCTTTAACTATCTCACCGGGCGCTCGGCCAAAACTGACTATCAGACGCTGCTGGTTGCGCCGATCAATATGCGCGAGCGTTTTTACAAAATGATAAAACGTGAAATTGAACATCAGCAAGCAGGCCGGCCGGCGCATATTGTCGCTAAAGTCAACAGCCTGTCCGATGAGGGCATTTGCGAGGCGCTTTACCGTGCATCTGAAAAAGGTGTGCCGGTGGAGCTTATTGTCCGCGGGCTTTGCTGCCTTCGCGCTCAACAGCCGGGCCTGAGCGACAACATCCGTGTTACCTCCGTTGTCGGACGCTTGCTGGAGCATTCACGGATTTTTTACTTCAGAAACGGCGCGGATTCCCCACTGGACGGTGAGTTCTATCTGGGCTCGGCGGATTGGATGAAGCGCAATTTGGACCACCGGGTGGAGATAGCCGCTCCGATTAAAACAACGCTGCTTCGCGAGAAGTGCTGGGAAATTCTCGATATTATCCGCCACGATGAAACGCAAGCCTGGGATATGCAGTCTGACGGTTCGTATCGCCGCAGATGCGGAGGCAACTTGTCTCTGGGCACTCATGAGTTTTTGATGCAGAAAACAAAAAAGAATACGCGCTCCGGTCAGCGGCGCAAAGCAAAGCCCCCTGAAGATTAACAAAATGGGCTCCGTAGCAAGAATGAGGGATACTGAATGAAGCTGATTCTTATCCGGCATGGTGCAGCGCAGGATGCACAAGAATGGCAGGCGCGGGGAAAAAATGACGAGCTGCGGCCGTTAACCAATGCCGGGCGTAAAAAAATGCGCCAGGCGTTCCGTGGGGTGGCGAAACTCGCGCCAAACATTGAGCTGATCATTTCCAGCCCTTTGCTTAGAGCCAGGCAGACGGCAGAAATTCTGCACAACGAGTTTCCTAAAGCACACCTTGATGAAAGCAGACTCCTGTCGCCAGGAACCAGTCCACTGCAAATGTTGGAAGTTGTTTTGGCGCAACAGCCGGGCAACGTTATTGCCCTCGTGGGGCATGAACCTAACCTGGGCCTATTTCTTGGCTTATTGATCAGCGGCGGGTGTGATGCCTTGCTGCGCTTCAAAAAGGGCGCCGCCTGCCTAGTCGAGTTTACCGGGCTGCCGGAAAAAGGACGCGGCAGGCTCTGCTGGTTTGCTGCGCCGGCGACTCTTCGATCTTTGGGAGAATAATTATTGAAGGCCGATTCTCCCGCTGTTGATTAGCTTTTCGCAAGGCAGCTTTGAACAGACACAAAACGTATTGCGCGATCCATTCGGCTCACGTACCATTCGCCCATGCGCATCGGCATCATCGATCTTGGCACCAACTCCGTGCGGTTCAGCGTCTATCGTATTAAAAGCGATGGTCACAGTCGGCTTATCTACCGCAGCAAGCAAGTTCTCTGCCTCGGCCGCGATGTTTTTTCGACTGGAAAGCTTAGAACTGAAAACTTTGAGCTTATCGTTCGCACCTTCAGCAGCTTCCGGCGCCTTTCTTTTCAGCTTGGAGCCCGAAGAATTATCGCGGTAGCTACAAGCGCTCTTCGCGAGTCCGCCAACGCGGCACAGCTAACCCGTGCGGTGAAGGACCGGACAGGCATCAATTTACGCATCATTTCCGGCCTGGAAGAGGCGCGAATTATCGCAAACGGCATCACAATACATGAGAACGAAGTAGATGGTTTGGTCGCCTTGGTCGATGTCGGCGGCGGAAGCGCGGAGATCAGCATCTGCCAGCATCACCGGGTGCTGCATTCGGCGAGCTTTCCGCTCGGCGCATCACGCATTGCGCAGGAGCTTGCGCTCAGTGCCAAGCCATACCAGCGAAAAGACCAGCGAAAAGAGATAGCCCAACTGCGCACGGCAATTCGCGCGAGGCTGCTGACTGTAATCAGCAAAGAATGCTGGCCGGTTGTCCCGAAGGTTATCGGCTCAAGCGGCACGATTAAAGCGGTAATGTCGCTTTGTAAGAAAAAGAAAAATCCCAAAATTTACAAAGTCAAGGCTCTGCGGAAGCTTGTAAAGACTCTTTCCTGCTCATCCACGTTCAGGCCGCGTCACCACCGCCGTATCCCGGCGTGGCGCGCAGAAACAATTCTCGGAGCAGCCATACTGCTCGAAGAAATAATCGAAGCCCTTGGCGCTAAGCGCATTGCATTGACGCGATATTCGCTGACCCAGGGGCTGCTTAATCAAGAAATTCTCTGCCGGCAACTGCAAAAGGCGACAGAAGAACGCAGGCGATCAATTCCGGCCCTGCCCCTTCATTGCCAGGCAGCTTAATTTGAGCATCCGCAGCTTGCCGTAGTATCCGCTCCGGCGCCGTCTGCGCAAAGTAGAAACGAGCAGTTTCCGCTCTTTTCTCAACAAAGCGGCAGCGTGTGCGGCAGCGCCAAGCAACACGCAGGCCTGCCGGTCCAGAGTTTTTTTCTGCCGCGCGCCCGGCAAGGATGACCGAAAAAAAAGCTGCGCTTGCTTGATGCCGGTCTGCACAACCAAATCCCGAAGCGCATCCTCAATGACAAATGAATCGTTGATTAATCCCAGCAAGTCTTGGAGCTCGCGAAGCATTTTAGCTGCGGACTTCGCCTCAACACTTTCCTTTTCCAGCGGTTCAATCAAGTAGCGCAGACGCTTTGCGGCAATCCGTGCGGCATGAGCCGCCTCACGATAATCTGCCGCAGGAATATCCGCCAATGCTTGTTTCAACCGGCAAAGCTGTATTTGGCAGCGGTGCGCAAAAATAGCACCGAACGGGCTTTGTGTGCGCGTTTTCAGTGAGTTCTTAGCAAAAACGCCGATGACTTCATGCACTGCTCGCGCTCGTTTCTTAAGCGCTGCATAAACTTCGCGCGAATCACTCTTCTTCTTTTGGGCAAGAGCCTGCATCAGGAGCGTGTAATCCCTTGGCTTCAGTGCACTCTTATTTGTTTTCAGCCAAATCAATGTTATTTCGCCGTCTCGTGCACCGTTTGTCGCCCGGGCAATCGCCTTTAATTCCGCAAGCGCTTCTCTTTCGCTTCGGGGCATAATCAAGTAATCGCGGTAAGCCCGCAGGGTGCTGCGCAAGCGCCTGATGCCGACACGAAAGTCATGCAGAGCTTCATCGTCTTTGCCGGCAAGGAGCCTGCGCAAAGCACCACGGGTTTGTGCGGCATAAAGACCGGCGATACGCTTAACAACGGCTGCGGCAGGCTCATGTAAGATTAGCTGCTTCATACTTTATGCCGTAACCGGCCGGTTGACTATCTTGCTTTGTCCTTAACGCTACGCTGGCCATCCAAAGATTGCCAAATTACGGTTTTTGAATTCTTCCTGGTCAGTCACTTCTCTTCCAAACCATTCCGGCGGCACAAATGCCCGGCTGTCTTCAATGCTGTCAAACTCCACTTCGGCCACGGCAAGACCTTCGAGCCGATCATGAAAAACATCGAGCTCGACAACATGTGCTTTCCAGGAAAGAATATAACGCGTTTTTCGGATCCGCCGTTCCGATGTTGCGGGCCAGAGCGCGTCAAACTGAACCGCCGTCAATTCAGTTTCATAAATACTGCGCGCCACGCCGCTGCCGGTTTTCACGGTCAAAAACCGCCGCGTATTTTCAGAACGCAGCCGGACTTCGCTGCCGTTTTCGCTGGATGAGAGATATCCTTGCTGAAGCTCTAGGTTTTCATGGCATGTAAGATCATCCGGCAGCCGATGCACCAAGAATTTTCTCTCTATTTCCAGCACCATAACAACGCTCCTTCGTATTTTTTGACCCGGCGCAAGAATCGGGCGGAAACGGCACTATTCACGTTCATTTTTCACATGCACCACTCGAAAGACTAACCAGCGGCCTTCTTTCTTATGCAGTGACACCCGCAGCCGCCGCTTTTCGAAAAATTGCCCTTGCGCTTCATGCAGAACGCCAAGTGCACTGCCCGAGAACTCGATTTGCGCGTCCGCTCCGTTAATTGAAATTATGGGGTGGTCCAGGGAGATCTCGAGAGATTTCAACGCAGCCCGGCCTTGCCGTATTTTTTGCTGCAAATCTTGAGTTCTGCGTATGCGCACATTCTCATAACCCGCACTTTCAAATTCAAACACGGCATCGGCGGCAAAATACGAAGCGAGGTTTCTTGCAATAGCCGCTTGCTCAAAAGGTGTCTCTCTCCTCAGCACTTGGGCGGACGTTATCGCGTCTTGCAGGTAAGCAAGCAGTTTTTCTTTCTCACTGGACAGGCATTGGCGAAGAACAAGAATTCCAGCCGCCAGCACAGCGACGGAAAGCAGCAACCGTTTTTTTTCACGCAATAAACGCAATAGCCGCTATTTCTTCAGGTAGAACTGCATTTCTGGTTCGTATTTAACTGTTTCCGTCTGACTTACCAAACCGGAATAGGTGAGCGTAAGTTGTTCGGCGCTGTCCGGGTCAACCTTGGTTAATTTTGGATCACCCGATATTGCTGAAACCCAAGTGACCCACTTGGACGCTCGGTGCAAATATACATCAAACCGGCCATGAGCTTCTTCAAGAAGCGCAACGAGTTGTTCAACAGTAAAATTCCTTGGCTCTGTTTTTCCCATCTGTCTTCCTTGACGGCCAATTCTCGAGCCGCATCGAGATAACCCTCAGTTCGCCAATGACTGCCGGCCTGTCCGCATCAGAAGCCGCACCTGGCAGGGGTTATCTCACCAGCGGTTATTTCATAACGGCAAAACCGCAAAGCCACCCGGGGGACTTGAACCCCCGACCTAGCGATTACGAATCGCTTGCTCTACCAACTGAGCTAGGGTGGCAAAACGAGGTTTATTCGTTAGCACATAATTAAGCGTTGAAGAAAGGGCCGCCGCGGCCAATCCCGTAAGGCCCAAAAACACAAACTACTGTCTTTCGCGCAAGTGCGATTGCTTGAATCCATTACAGAAATTCGGGCGGCCATGTCTAGGCCATATTACGCCGCAGAATCAAGAATATTCATCTCCAAAAGTGTGACATTATCCCCAATAACTGGTATAAGGGCCGGTTATGGAATCGGATGTCATTATCATCGGAGCCGGAGTTTTGGGAGTATCTCTGGCGTTCCATCTCGGCAACCAAGGGACCCGTGTTATCTTGCTCGAACGTGAGACGACTCCAGCGGTCCATTCTTCCGGCAACAACGCCGGTATGATTCGCCACCTTTACCGTCATCCACAGCTTACTGAGTGGACAAAGCGCTCAGTTGCGTTATGGCCTGACGAAATACGCAGCAAATATTTTAGAAAAACGGGCTCTATTATTGCAGGCCGCACTGCACCTTTTCATCATACAGAACTCTTTTCAGAAGCAAATTACATCCAGCGCAGCGAAGCAGAGATGAGGGAAATTCCGGCGGTCTACACCCCAGATGACGGACTTCTTGACTCCGGCGGCTACGTTAACGCGCTTTACCGGATGACAAACAAGAATTTCGTAACTGGTTTTTTCAACACAGCAGTTTCATCTGTACAGCGCTGCAGCGGGTACTGGGAAGTGCAGACTGCTGATGGCCGCATGTTTTATGCACCTTGGCTGGTCAACGCTGCCGGTGCATGGCTGAACAGTTTTGTGCAGCCGCACTATCCTTGGCTTTGTGTTAATGCGAAACCGTACGCACGTCATCTTTTTGTCATTCATGGATGGGAAGAAAACTTCATGCCCGCCGCCAACTGTGGATTTTTCTGGGATGAAGCAGGCGGATGGTACTTGCGTTTGTGGGAGAACGACTCGCGCCTGGTTTCAATTTGCGACAAAGTACCGGTCGAAGATCCCAATAAATTTACACCGCCGGCCGAGACAGCCGATCAGCTTGCGGTAACACTGCTCAGAGCATTGCCGGATGTTGCCGAAAAGCTTTCGCTCGGTCAGTCGTGGCACTGCTTCCGTACTTACACCGATGACATGCTGCCGATGTTCGGGGAAGACCGCGACGTCTCCGGGCTTTTCTGGTTTGCCGCCTTCGGCGGATTCGGCATGTCGACGTCATTTGCGGCAGCGCTTGACGCAGCCAGTATTATTTGCGGCGAGCGTATTGAAATCACGGCTGACTTCAGTCCCGAGCGGGCTAAAACCACACCGATGCCTCAGCGTTTAAAAGCCTCGGTCGCCGCCGGTCATCATAAAACAAACGCATCTGCGGATCGCACACGCGTAATTTTGTAGGTCTGCCGCACCTGAAATGATAATCAGATAGAACTGCGTGCGTAATATTCTCGCACCGTGCGGCCCTTCCCGCGGATGAACATTTGCCCCAACCTAATAATCTCGCGTATCCTGGAGCTGGGAAGCAATAATAACACGGAGTAATGGACGATGCTGGTAAGATTTTTTGAAAGAGCCGTGTGCGTTTTTTTGGGGCATCCGGTTTTTTTTCTTTTCCTATTGGCTAGTTTCATTGCACAGCCGCAATCAGCTTGTTCACAAGCATCCCCTGCCGATGACTTTTATGCGGAAGGGCGAAAATACGTAAGTGTTTCAATAATTGCTGATCGCAGCGCGATTCAGCCGGCGGAAACCACAGAACAGCCCGATGCGCGAATCGGAGTGCTGTTTCGCATCTCACCAGGCTGGCACATTTACTGGAGAAATCCCGGCGAAGCGGGCCTGGCCACCAAAGTGTCCTGGAACCTGCCGGATGGCTGGCGCGCAAGCACTTTGCGCTGGCCCATTCCCCGGAAGATTAAAGAAAGAGGAGAGATTGTTACTTTCGGCTACGCAGAGGAAGTCTTGCTGATCAGCGATCTCTTCGCACCGCCGCTTGACCCGGATGGTTCAATGCAGTTGAAGGTCAGCGCGTTGGTGAAATGGCTTGTCTGCAGCGATGTGTGCATTCCAGGACAAGCGGTTGTCGAGGAGCTTTTTTCCTTTTCTTTGGACTCGCCGCTTCAGGTTTCAAAAGAGTTTTCCCTTTTCGAACACTACCAGCGGCTGCTTCCTGCGGCATCGTTGGCTGAGTTCAATGCCAAGCATTCTCTGGATATTCAGTTCTCTGCTGTAACGAGTCACGAGAAACTGCGTCAGAACAGCACTGCCCATGCAGCTCTCGTGCTCCACGGACTCCCCTCAGAAAAAGCAGGCAGCATCAACGGACAGGTGCAGTTTTTTCCATTGGAGAGTGAAAACATTTCTGCGGGGCAAGCAGCCATATCCCGCCTGGCTGGTGGTTCAAGCTTTCTTGTTTCTTTTCCCCTGGATGTCCTTGAAGACGCCCCCCCGGGAGAGCTGGAAGTCGCCGGTATTATTGCGCTTTCTCCCAGTCTCACAGGAGCACAAACGGCATCAGCCTTTCCGTGGTCCTTCAAGACAACAGTTGTCCCGCACAAGCAAGTTGTGCCACCGGCATCAAGTTTCGAAAAGTTGCAGCAAGACGCTGAAGCACCCCAAGCGTTGACCTACTTGCTCCATGAACAGGAGAAACGCACCGCCGGCGCTTCCCCGTTATTTCCGCAGAAACCAACGCTGCCATTTAGGATCGTTGTCATTGCCGTAGTTTTTGGATTCATTGGCGGTATTTTGCTCAACCTGATGCCATGCGTCCTGCCGATAATCGCGATTAAGGCTATGGGATTTGTGCATGCTGCGCAACAGTCTCGAACAAAGGCTATCGCCTCTTCGATCTGGTTTACTGCTGGGGTTCTTGCCTCTTTTCTTGCACTTGCCGGATTAGTTGTTTTCTTGCGCAGCCTGGGACTCCAGTTAGGATGGGGTTTCCAGTTTCAGCATCCGGCTTATGTGCTTGCACTGACGCTGATTGTATTTGTCATTGCCCTCGGATTTTTCGATGTCTATACAGTGGAGGTTCCCGGCATCAGCAAAGCGGATCGAGTTCTCTCCAGACTCTCGGAGAGTCCCTGGAAAAGTTTTTTTGAAGGTGTGCTCACTTGCGCACTTTCTACTCCTTGCAGCGCACCGTTTCTCAGCACCGCTTTGGTGGTAGCGTTTACTCAGCCTGCGGTTTTCACTTTTGCTGTTTTTCTCAGCATCGGCGCGGGACTTGCCCTTCCCTATATCGTGCTGACCACGAGTCCCCGCTTTGCAGAGAAACTTCCAGCACCCGGCAATTGGATGCTGCGCTTGCGCCAGTTTTTAGGGTTTCTTTTGCTGGCCACCGCGCTTTGGCTGCTCTTTGTTCTCCACCGGCTTACTGGTCCTGGCGTGCTGCATGCGTTAGCATTGCTGCTGCTTATTTATTTTGGATTTTGGCTTCATACCTTCGGCTCGGAAAGTGCAAGAAAGCTCACTAAGGTGCTGGCAACATCGCTGGCGCTTGCCGTCAATTTCGCGTTTTTTACCGCTTCATACCCCAAAATGACGATGCGGCAGAACTTTTCTCTCGAAGTCGAAGAGACGCGGATTCCATGGCAGTCTTTCTCCGCGGACAAACTTGGCGCGGCCCGCGAATCGGCAATGCCCGTGTTTTTAGTTTTTACAGCGGACTGGTGCCTGACCTGCAAGGCAAACGAGTTCTTGGTCATAGAAACCGAACGCATCGGCCAGGCGATCAACGAACTCGGCATTCTTCCGCTCAAGGCAGATTGGACAACCGGAGACGAGCATGTCACACGTGCACTTAAAGAATACGGGTCCAGCGGAGTACCTTATTATGTCGTCTTTCCCGCAGAAAAGAACTCTCCGCCAATAATTTTGCCTACCATTCTGACCACAGAAACCTTGCTTCAGGCCTTGAAACGATCGAGTATAAAACAAGATATGATAAACTGATGGCAGCGGCAGATTTGGAAATATTCCGGTGAAATCATGACAGACAGCAGAAATTGGCAGCGATACTGCGAATCTTTGAGAATATTCGAAGAAACGGGTTTAAGTCTCGATTTCAGCAAAATGGATTGCCCTGCTGACTTTTTCTCGCGTATGCACTTGGATGCACAACGCGCATTGTCAGCAATGGAACGCCTGGAACGCGGAGAGATCGCCAATCCAGAGGAGAATCGAATGGTCGGCCATTATTGGCTTCGTTCTCCGGAGCTGGCACCCAGCGCTGAAATTCGCGCAGAAATTACCGCAGTGCTTGAGCAAATTAAAGATTTTGCCGCCCGCGTCCACCGAGGCGCAGTTGCGGCGCAAAACAAAGCAGCCTTTGAAAATGTCCTGCTCATCGGCATTGGTGGATCCGCGCTGGGTCCCCAACTCGTATCTGATGCCTTATGGCAAAAAGAACAGCGGATGCGGATGTTCTATTTTGATAACACCGATCCTGACGGCGTTGCCCGGACTTTAACGCAAATCGGCAACGGCTTGGACAAAACGCTCTCCATTGTTATCTCCAAATCCGGCGGCACTATCGAAACGAGAAACGGCGCATTAGAGGCCGCTCATGCATACAAAGACGCCGGCCTCGATTTTGCACGTCACGCCGTCTGCATAACGTGCCGCGCAAGCAAACTGGATGCACAAGCGCACGAGGAGCGCTGGCTTGAGCGATTCTATATGTGGGACTGGGTCGGCGGGCGAACCTCGATGTTTTCCGCAGTCGGACTGCTTCCCGCAGCGCTCCAGGGCATTGATATAGATTCATTCATCGCCGGTGCGGGGAAGATGGATGAATTGACGCGGCAGCAGGACTATTCCAAAAATCCAGCAGCGCTCCTGGCCTTGATGTGGCATCACGCAGGCGGCGGACGGGGCGCAAAAGATATGGTTATCCTTCCCTACAAGGACAGGCTTTGTCTTTTCAGCCGTTACCTGCAGCAGCTCATCATGGAATCTCTCGGCAAAGAGAAAGACCTCTCCGGAAAGGTTGTTAATCAGGGCATTGCGGTTTACGGCAACAAGGGCTCAACCGATCAACACGCCTACGTGCAGCAGCTTCGCGAAGGAATCAATAATTTCTTTGTCACTTTTATCGAAGTGCTCACCGATTACTGCAAAGGCAGCGGCCCGGCATCGTATATGGAAGTCGAGCCGGCGATTACTTCAGGCGACTATTTGACCGGGTTTTATTTAGGCACGCAAAAGGCACTTGCTGAAAATGGCAGAGCTTCAATGACAATCACGCTCGATGAACTGACCCCCTTTACGCTCGGAGCCTTGATTGCGCTCTACGAGCGCGCAGTGGGGCTGTATGCGGCACTGATAAATGTTAATGCCTATCATCAGCCGGGAGTAGAAGCCGGGAAAAAAGCAGCGG
Organism: Pseudomonadota bacterium; assembly: GCA_029555385.1. GTDB lineage: Bacteria > Bdellovibrionota_C > UBA2361 > SZUA-149 > SZUA-149 > JAKPSH01. The sequence continues at coordinate 22,704 of JAKPSH010000295.1, read as the reverse complement.
CGCAGGTCATTGCTATTCAGCGCAGGATTTTTGCGGAACTGCAAAAGCAGCGCGGGAACAGCAGCGGTTTTTCGGTTGTAGAGATCGCAGATAAGATCGGTGCGGATGCTGAATTTGAGACGGTATATAAGATTCTCGAACATCTCGCAGCCAATCCGGCGCGCCAGATTAAACGGCTTGGCGCGCGCGATCCTCAAACTGCGCGCTACGTAATGACTTAAACGCCGGAGATATCTCAGCAGTATTTCTACTTTTTCCCTGGAGCTGAAATCCATTGCAGCATCAGGGAAGCCCAGGCGGCATAGGTTTGATACTTGGATCTTCGTTTCTTGCCGATTATCGCATCACAGGTTTCCTCTGGAACTTTATCGTTCTTGACCAGGATCAGCTCTCCTTGAAGACGCCGCAGCCGCTCGTGTGACTCGTAATCACGGAACACTTTGACAGCTTTCAGGTCATTGCCCTCGAGACTGGCCCCGTAAGTACGCATATAGTCGCGGATGGTAGGTAATGCGCTTGCTGCCTGCGCTTGCCGATCTTCCGGATTTATTTCGGTGTGATTTACCATAAAAGTCATCTCTTTGGTCATCTGCCAGGACGATCTGTGCCGCCGGAGCTCTGTTCCCGCGGAATGCGGGATATAATGCTGATCGGCGGTTTTGCCCGCTTACTATAGGGAATACTTTGCACTTTGCCTTCCTGATTTGCTAATTAGAGAGTGGTGTTCGCGCTTCGGAGCTTGGTAATATGCGTGATGAGGACCTAAACCATTATATTCATTTGGTAGTCTTCGCCTTAGTAATCTGTGTGATTGCTGTGCTTGTGATTAAGGGCTCCGGGACGTCTTACGGTCCGCCGCCGTCTGTAGCGGGGTCCCGTGAGCCTGTGCCGTCAACCACGGACAACAGTATCTGCGGGAAAGTCGCCGGCATGTGCCGTGTGAAAACGGAGCTCAAAACCAACGCCTGCAAAGCTGAACGAGCCAAAGCAGAACTGCTTTCGTCGCTAACCGATCCGCTAGCGTCGGAAGAATGTCAAAAAGAAGAAAAAGCAATTGCCGAGGACTGTGCTCTGGGGTGCCGGTTTGATTTTGGCAGCCTCACCGTCATTCCCGGTGAACTAAAAATTGATTTTTCCCCGGAGAAAGACGAATCGGGAAAATGCTTCATTAAGGGGCGGCGAACAGTAAGTCTTAGCGGAATATGCGTTCGCGACGAAACTGCTGTCCAGCCATCCTTTGCAGGATCAGAGCAACCCTGAAAATTCGAGAGAACTGCTCAATGCTGACTATTCGACTGGATGTGGAATCGCTGTCCCGTTTGCAGTTTGCGCTCACCATCATGTTTCACTATTTGTTTCCGCCGCTCACCATTGGTCTGAGCGTAATCATGGTCATAATCGAAGGTCTGGCGCTGAAAACCGGCGACAGGGTTTACGAAAACATGGCCAGGTTTTGGACGAAGATCTTCGCCCTGAATTTTGTGATGGGTGTAATTACCGGCGTCGTTATGGAGTTCCAGTTCGGGACAAACTGGGCAACCTACTCGCGTTTTGTCGGCGATGTTTTCGGATCGGCTTTAGCGGCAGAGGGGATTTTTGCTTTTTTTCTGGAATCAGGATTTTTGGCCGTGCTGGTCTTCGGCTGGGATCGGGTCTCCCCGCGGTTTCATTTCCTGGCCACAGTATTAGTCAGTCTGGGCGGAATGTTTTCTGCGGTGTGGATCGTTGTAGCCAATTCATGGCAGCAAACTCCGGCAGGTTTTCACATAGCCGGTCAGGGCGCACAGGCCAGGGCCGAAATCACCGACTTTTGGGCGATGGTATTCAACCCGTCCAGCGCTGACCGTCTTATTCATACGCTGCTCGGTTCGTTTGTCCTCGGCGCTTTTTTCGTAATGAGCATCAGCGCTTATTACATACTGAAGGACCGGCATCTCGAGTTTGCGCGCCGCTCATTTCGCATTGCGCTTTTTTGTGCCTTCTTCTCGTCCATGCTGATTATCGTCTCTGGTCATCATCAGGCTCAAGTTACCGCGCAAACACAGCCGGCCAAACTTGCCGCTTTCGAGGGCCATTTCCGCCAGACAAGCGGACCAGCACCGATCTACATTTTCGGCATTCCCGACAGCAAAAACGAGACTGTGCGTTTTGGCATCCCTCTTCCCGGCTTGCTCAGCTTTCTCGTGCACGGCAGCTTCAACCGTCCCGTGACGGCTCTCGACGAAATTCCACCGTCGGATCGCCCGCCGGTTGCCGTACCTTTCTTTGCCTATCATTTAATGGTCGGCTGCGGGATGTTTTTTATTGCGCTCAGCACATACGCCATGTTTCTCCATTGGCGAGGCGTGCTCTTCGAGAAGCGCTGGCTGCTTTGGGTTTTTGTTTTTGCTGTTTGCGCGCCTTATCTGGCAAACCAAGCCGGCTGGATTGCCGCGGAAGTGGGCCGGCAGCCATGGGTCGTATACGGGCTGCTCCGGACAAGCGAAGCTGTCTCGAAAACAGTTGGAGTATGGGAGGTTGCGTTTTCCATTGCGCTGTTTTCATTAGTTTACGTTTTGTTGTTTGGCATTTGGGTTTATGTGCTCGACAACAAAATCAAACACGGACCCCAGGAAGAGGTCTAAGTTATGATTATTGATTTGCACGTATTTTGGTTCTTAATGCTCGGCGTTTTGCTGATGGGTTATGCCATCCTTGACGGCTTCGACCTCGGCGTCGGCATTCTTCATCCGCTGGCCAAGGGAGATCAAGAACGAAGAGTTTTAATGAATGCCATCGGTCCGTTGTGGGACGGCAATGAAGTCTGGCTTGTCACATTTGGCGGCGCACTGTTTGCCGCTTTTCCGGATGTCTACGCCACCGTCTTCTCCGGATTTTACGTGCCGCTGATGCTCGTTCTTTTTGCGCTCATTTTTCGGGGAATCTCGATAGAATTTCGCAGCAAGCAGCAGAGCCAGCGCTGGCGCAATTTTTGGGACTACGCGTTCTTTGCTTCAAGCCTGCTGGCACCGTTTCTTTTCGGCGTCGCTGTCGGAAACTTAATGAGCGGCGTGCCGATTGGTCCGGACAAAGAATTCTCAGGCACTTTGCTGGGACTGCTTAAGCCCTATCCCCTGCTCACCGGTACGCTGACCGTTGCTGTATTTGCCTTGCACGGCGCTCTGTTTCTGCATCTAAAAACCGAAGGGGATCTGCAGCAGCGCGTGCAGCGCTGGATTTGGACGTCGTTCGGCGTATTTCTTGTGCTCTATATCATCACGACGATGGTCACTCTTTTCTACCTTCCCGATGCTGCCCGCCATCTGCGGCATTCCCCGGTTCTTTGGCTGGTGGTGATCTTAAACGTGCTGGCAATTGCCAATATCCCGCGAGCACTCTATTTTCATAGAGCCGGTTACGCTTTCTTCTCTTCGTGCTGCACGATAGCCGCGCTGAGTTTTCTGTTTGGCGTTGCTCTGTTTCCGAATCTTGCCGTATCAAGCCTCAGTCCCGCGTGGAGCTTGACAATCTATAATGCCGCTTCTTCAACAGCGACGCTGGCTATTATGCAGAACGTAGCCTTCTTAGGTTTTCCTTTTGTCTGCGCATATACGGCAGTCGTCTATTGGGTCTTCCGGGGCAAAGTCGAAGTGGGAAGTATGATTTATTAGCGGAGGCCGACTTGGCGGAGTTTTTGCGGTTTGAGGAAATTACTAAGACGTTCGGCGACCTGCGTGCAGTAGACAACGTAAGTCTTTCGGTCAATAAAGGAGAGTTTTTTTCGCTGCTGGGGCCCAGCGGCTGCGGCAAAACAACGCTGCTCCGGCTCACTGCCGGTTTTGAGCAGCCCGATTCAGGGCGCATTTATCTTAACGGTCAGGATATTACGAACTTGCCTCCGCACAAGCGGAAGGTAAATACAATTTTTCAGAATTATGCGCTGTTCCCCCACTTGTCTGTCTGGGAGAATATCGCTTTCGGCTTGCGTGTGGCCAAGCGCCCCATGCGTGAAATCAAAGACGAAGTTGCGCGGATGCTCTCTCTGATTCAAATGACCGAGCAAGCGCAGAAGAAACCGGCCCAGCTTAGCGGCGGCCAGAAACAGCGTGTGGCAATTGCACGCGCGTTAATCAACAAACCGCAAGTTTTGCTGCTCGATGAACCGCTGGCTGCGCTTGACTTGAAGCTGCGCCAGAGAATGTTGATCGAACTCGATTTAATTCACGATGAAGTCGGCATTACCTTTTTGTATGTCACGCACGATCAGGGCGAAGCTATGAGTTTGAGCGATCGCATAGCCGTGATGCATTTAGGAAAAATCGAGCAGATCGGCGCACCAGCGCAACTCTATGAAGCGCCTCGCAACAGTTTTGTCGCGGCGTTTATCGGTGATACCAATTTCTTTGAAGGACGTGTTGCCGGGAAAGCTTCTGGCGATTACAGCAAACTTAATATCGAGGGCTTCCCCGATGTTCTATGCTTCAACGATAAGCAAATCAATGAGGGAGAATTGGTCTACCTCAGCGTTCGTCCGGAAAAATTCAGGGTTTCACGGGATAAGCCGGAAGGAAATGGCTTGCATAATGTAGTCCCCGGGCGCGTGGAAGACGTCGTTTATCTCGGCACGCATACTAAATACTGGGTGCGCGTGCAGGACTACCGGATTTCCGTTTATCAGCAGCACAGCCGCTTTCTTCTCGATGAAAAAACAATCCGCTGGAATGACGATGTCTGGGTATCCTGGCATGCCGACGACGGTTTTATGCTTGAGTACTACAGCGAATCGGATGAAAAGCTGATGGAACTTCCTCCGGAAGGCGTGGGAAGCCTTTCTGCGCCTCCGGAAGGCCGGACTGAGGAAGCTTGAGAGTGGGGATTATGGCGTTTCGCAAAAGTAAAATTGTGGAATGTGCCGTCACGGCGCCGTCCTTTTTTTGGCTCACCCTGCTTTTTGTCATTCCGACGATTATTGTTTTTGCCATTGCATTTAAACCTGCTGACCCGTACGGCGGAGTCGGAGGCGGATGGACGCTGCATACGATTTTAACTCTGTCCAATCCCAACTATCCGGCAATTATCTGGCGGACTATTTGGATCAGTATTATTACAACGCTGTTTTGCGTGGTGCTTGGCATCCCGACCGGCTATTGCCTGGCGCGCGTGTCGGCACGCTGGCGGCACATCCTGCTCGTGTTAATCGTGGTGCCCTTTTGGACAAGTTTCCTTGTGCGGGTTTTTGCCTGGAAGGTGCTGCTTCATCCCGACGGCTTCCTTAAGCGCATGCTTGTCGCGCTTGATGTGCTTCGCCCTGACTCTTTGCTTCTTTACAATGACAACGCAGTACTCTTAGTTATGGTTTATACCTACCTTCCGTTCGCCATCCTTCCGATTTATGCAGCAACAGAAAAGTTCGATTTTCATCTAATTGAGGCGGCCAGAGATCTCGGAGCCACAAGGTTCCAGACTTTATTCAAGGTTTTTCTTCCCGGGATACAGCGTGGTTTAATCACGGCATTTCTCGTTGTCTTCATTCCGGCGCTTGGCTCTTATGTGATTCCCGATATCGTCGGCGGATTAAGCAGCGAAATGATCGGCAACAAGATTGCGCAGCGTACATTTGTTGACCGGCATCTGCCGCATGCCAGCGCGCTTTCCGCGCTGCTGACCTTAGCCGTATTGGTGCCGCTGATCGCGATTTTTGGGATGCAGAAACGAAAGTCCAAAGAACCGCCAACGTTGATTGAAACTGCATGAGACACAGTAGAATACCGCTATTCACCACGCTGGCGATAATCTTCGTCTTTTACCTGCCGATCATGGTGCTGGTCGTCAATTCGTTCAATGATTCACGATTTGGCGGTAATTGGGGCGGGTTCACTTTGAAATGGTATGCGCGTTTACTTGAAGAACAGCAGATTTGGGAGGCGGTTTGGAATACGCTCCTGATTGCGGTCGGCGCAACTCTTGTTTCGATGGTTCTTGGCACCGCGGCTGGTTTTGCACTGCACCGTTTTCAATCGCGTTTGCAGCGTCTGCATTTCGCGCTGATTTACACACCTCTGGTGATCCCCGACATTCTGATGGGCATGAGCCTGCTCTTGCTCTTTGTCGCATTGAATGTGGAACTTGGTTTGATGACTATTTTTCTCGCGCATGTCACATTCTGCATCAGTTATGTGGCAATGGTCATTCTTGCGCGTTTTCAGGATTTTGATTTCTCCGTTATCGAGGCCGCGCAAGATCTCGGGGCCAATTGGTGGGGCGCCACTTGGCGAGTACTGCTGCCTTTGCTTGCTCCCGGAATTGCCGCCGGCGGACTGCTGGCGTTTACGCTCTCTCTTGATGATTTTGTGATCAGCTTTTTTGTCGCCGGCCCGGGATCGACGACTTTGCCCATAAGAATTTACAGCATGATTAAGCATGGTTATCCCCCGTTAATCAATGCTCTCTCGACAATTCTTCTCCTTGTGACTTTTGCCGCCGTAACGCTCAGCCAGCACTTGTCACGAAGTTACCAAAAGAAATAGGGAGTTCTGCCCCTCCATCCGAGTATTTTGACCTTGCCTGTTAATTTCGCTATGGGAAATGCTCTGCCCCATTGCAAATAAAGGCCTGCCGCAACTTAAGGAGATGACAATGTCGAAGAAACTAACATCAGTCTTGCTGCTCTCGATCGCCGTGCTCGGCTTGCTGGGCGCCGGAGAGAAGAAGCCGGTTCTCCATGTCTATACGTGGGCCGACTACATTAAACCGGAACTGGTTAAGCGCTTCGAAAAGCAGGAGAAGTGCAAGGTCGTGATCGACACGTTCGATTCTAACGAGACGATGTACGCGAAGTTCAAAGCGGGCGCGCGCGGCTACGATATTATTACACCGAGCAGTTATATGGCCAAAGTCATGTTCGAACAGGGCATGCTGCAGGATCTGCGTCATGAATTTGTACCTAACCTGTCTCATGTAGACGCTGAGTTCCTGACACTGACCATGGATAAGGAAATGAAATACAGCGTGCCATACATGCTGACAAATACTGGTGTTGCCTATCTCAAGAGCCGGGTCAGCAATGTTGAGCCGACCTGGGCCATGCTTGAGCGAGCCGATCTGAAGGGACGCATGACAATGCTTAATGATATGCGGGAGACGCTTGGCGCGGCTCTCAAGTTTCTCGGTTACAGCTTGAACACACGAAATGAAGAAGAACTGGCAAAAGCCCGTGATGTGGTCATTCGTTGGAAGAAGAATTTGGCCAAGTTTGAGAACGAGCAGTACAAAAGCGGTTTAGCTTCCGGCGAGTTTTTGTTGGTCCATGGCTACAGCGGCGACATCTTGCAGGCTCAGGATGAAAACGATGATGTGGCATTTATTGCCCCGAAAGAAGGGCTTTCCATGGCAAGCGACGATCTGGTGATTCCCAAAGACGCAAAGAACAGTGAGCTGGCTCACAGGTTTATCAACTTTCTTCACGATCCCAAGGTTGCGGCGGAAAACACGGAGTTTATCAACTATCTCTGTCCGAATAAGACTTCTTACCAATACATGAGCGAAGAGATCCGGAAGAACCCGGCAGTGTTTCTCGATCCGGAAACCAAAGCCAAGTCGGAAGTAATTGAAGACCTCGGACCGGATAATGCCAAGTACTCGAAAGTCTGGGATGAAATAAAAGCTGCGCAGTAAACAGGCCTGCCGTTATAAATAGCGCATCCCCATCGCTTTCCGGACGGCCTCGAGGGTTTTTTCCGCTTCCTCGTTTGCCCGGTCGATGCCGCGTTTAAGGGCGTTGGGGACACAGCCAGGATCCTTGGCGAATTCCCTACGCTTGCTGCGCAACGGCTCAAGGTAAGCATTAAGCACTTCGGTCAAATAACCTTTAAGCTTGCCGCCGCCGCCGTCCCCAATTTCAGCGGCTATTTCCTCCGCCGGGCGTCCGCTGGCCAGGGCTGCCACCTTCAGCAGATTGGCAACTTCCGGACGATTTGCCGGATCATATGTAATCCGTCGGTCGGAATCGGTCTTCGCCCCTTTAATCAGCTTCGCCGTTTCCTCAGGCGAAGCCTTGAGCAGAATGGCGTTGTTGCGGCTTTTGCTCATTTTTTGACCGCCATCGAGCCCTAAAATTGTAGGCGAATCACTGAGCAGTCCATGCGGCACCGGGAATAGCGGCTTTTCCGGCGAGAACCGCTCGTTAAAGCGGCGGGCGACTTTGCGTGTCAGTTCCAAGTGCGGAAGTTGATCCTTGCCAACCGGCACGATGTTCGCCCGGCAGAACAAGATATCCGCGGCCTGATGAACGGGATAGGTGAACATACTGGCATTCACTGTCCGCAGCCCGGCGGCGCGAATCTCTTCTTTGACGGTTGGATTACGGTCGAGTTCCGGCATCGTCACTAAAGCGAGAAAAGGCAGAAGGAGCTGATTAAGGGCGGGCACGTGGCTGTGCGGGAAAATAAAGGTATTTCCGGCAAAAGGATCCAAACCCGCTGCCAGGTAGTCGAGTACAATCTCTCTTACGTTTCCACTGACGGCGCCAGCAGTATCGCGATCGGTCAACACTTGATAGTCGGCAATTACAATAAATGTTGTCACGCCGAAATTTTGAATCTTCACTCTGTTTTGCAGCGAGCCGAAAAGGTGGCCTATATGCAGCGAACCTGTGGGACGGTCTCCTGTCAACAACCGGTATTTCCCTGGATTAACGGAAATATCGGGCCAGATCTGATTGCTGATGCGCAATGACTCTTCAAAAGTCGCAGATGCAATTTCCCCTGACGGCTCGTCTGTGTTTACTGTGTCCATTGGAACTCCTGACTTCCTTTCCCCGCACTCACTTATACTGCCTGGCTATACCAACCAAGCCGGATTTATTAGCACCAACAATGCCGGAAGCAAAACTCCGGCGATCGATCCTGTTTAGTCTTCCCGGCGCGCCTTGCGGCAGTAAAGAAAAATGCTTTAAACCATCGAGAGCGTCAGCAATGCGCTGCAGATTGGCCGCCGAGGTATGCCAGGCCAATTTGTTGAATTGCGCAAGATGCAGCAGAGCAGAATGCCGCCGCAGGGTTTTTTCTCCGGCTAAATTAAAGTAAAACTCGAAGTATGACATGGCCAGCTCCCGGACGCTGCGATAGACCGGCTCCCGGAAACGCAGACCGGAAAAATTTGATTTAGCAATCGCACCGAAGCAATTTTTGTGCTTGAAGACCGCAAGCAAATGATCGTCGTCGCGGACAGCAACAAGCTCCATGATCAGCGGCGGAAAACCAAGCTGTTCCAGAGCTGCCGCGGCAAACAACGCGCCGTCAAAGCAGTGTGCCTGACAGCTGGAAATCACATCTCGCGGTGATTGGTAATCATCAGCCGTGCTGTAGCGAACGTCGTCAAGAAATTCCTGAATATCCCCTGGCGATTTGAGGCGTTTGAATACGCTTCTTTCCCGCTTGGTCCACGATGGCGAGATAATTCGCGCGGCCGGCAGCTTTTTCATCGTTCCCCCTGGTTAAGAATTGCCCGGTTTATTTCGCTAATCAGTCCCGGTCCGGCGTACACAAATCCGGTATACAACTCGACAAGACTTGCGCCGGCAGCAAGCTTCTCCAGCGCGTCTTGCGCAGTCATAATCCCGCCGACTCCAATCACTGGTATCCGTCCTTGGGACTTGTCAACAATATAACGAATAACTTCCGTTGACCGCCTCGCTAAAGGCCGCCCGCTCAATCCACCGGCACCGATTTTTGCAATTTCCTCCGCCGTGCAGGAAAGATTTTCACGGCCAATGGTGGTGTTGGTCGCGACAATGCCGGCGATACCGGTATTTTCGACGATTTCAAGCACTTCATCGATCTGAGTAAAACTCAGATCCGGGGCAATCTTCAGCAGGACCGGCTTCGGTCTTGGTTTTTCCCGGTTGAGCTTCTGCAAGGAGGAAAGCAGCAGCTCCAGCGGCTCTTTGTCCTGCAATTGACGGAGGTTCGGCGTATTCGGTGAACTCACATTGACAACAAAGAAATCAACGCATGGATAAAGAGCTTCAAAGCATTGCTCATAGTCCCGCACGGCTTCATCGTTGGGAGTAACTTTGTTCTTTCCGATGTTGCCCCCGATAACAACTTTGGATTTTCGCTTCTGCAGCCGCCGGACCGCGTGCGCAAGCCCTTTCGAGTTAAAGCCCATGCGGTTGATTAGCGCCTTGTCTTTGGGCAGGCGGAATAACCGGGGTTTAGGATTGCCCGGCTGCGGCTCAGGCACGATTGTACCGACTTCAATAAACCCAAAACCCATGGCACCAAGCATATCAAACGCTTCGCATTCCTTGTCCATGCCGGCAGCAAGCCCAACTGGATTGGGAAATGTAATGCCGAACACTGTACGCTCAAGCCGGCGATCCTCGATGGCCCAGATTTGCCGGATGATTCCGGCAGCTCCCGGAATGTTTTGCGCCAAGCGCATGAAGAGAAAAGCCGCTTGATGCGCCATTTCCGGCGAGAGCAAAAATAAGATCGGGCGCACTAAGCTTTGGTACATGGCGTAATCTCCTTATTCGTGCTTTTGGCAAGAATTTCACGATACATGGCATCCAGTTTTTGCGCCGCAGTTGCTGGAGAAAAATGGTCAGCAAATGCCGTACGAATGGCCGTTTTCTCTGATTCGTTCAAGCGCATTTCAATTACTCGAGCAAGCGCTATTGCAAGCTGCGGCGCATCACCCCGGGGTGCCAGTGCTGACGGATAGCCAGGCAGCCCGGCAAGAACGTCGCTGATGCCGCCCACATCAGTGCTTGCTACAGGAGTGACTGCCGCGATTGCTTCAAGAAGAACGGTGGGGATTCCCTCGCTGTCCGAAGAGATCAGCAAGGCATCGGCTTGGCCAATGAGGCTTGCCGCATCGTTTCTAAATCCGAGAAAATGAACGCAGCCGGCAAGCGGCGGGCTATTGGCAAGCACAGAGAGTTTTGGTCTTTCCGGTCCGTCACCGATCACATAAAGATGCGGTTTCTCCTTGCCTTCGTCTTCTCTCTGGCGCAGCAATATGGCAAAAGCCTGCAGCGCAAGGTCAGCTCTTTTTACCGGCGCAAGCCGGCCCACGAAAGCAATAGCCGGCCTGCCGCCAAACACTGTTGGTGCAGATGCGTCTGCTGCGCATTGAGCAACGTTGGTTATAATCACCAGCTTGCGCAGATGTTCGATGCCAAGCTGCCGGGCCAGTGAACTCGATACAGCAATAATTCGTGAGGCGTGTATTCGCGACAGATGCAAATACATCGCCATGTAAAATCTGCTTTTGAACGCCGCAAAGCCGGTGTAATTCTCGCTTAAACCGTGGAATGTGGAGATCCATGGTATTCGGCAGCACAATGAAGCTGCAAATGCTGCAAAAGACTCTTTATAGCCGTGCGCAGCAATGATGTCTGGTGCAATCTGACGGATACGATTAACAAGCTTCCGGCTAAAAACCGGAATTCCCGGAGTTTCTCGAAGTAAATGACAATCGAGCCCTGCGGCTGCATACCGGGAAAATGTCTCTCCCTCATTGAATAGGAGCACATGAACCTGCCAGCCGAGAGCCTTCAATGCCTGGGTTTGCAGCAGAACCTGGGCTTCGGCACCTCCCCAAAGATCACCGGAGACAATGTACAAAACTCGATCTTTCACAAATTAAACCGGCAAACCATTATTGACCCTGTTTCACGGCTATAATAGCTTAAGTAAAATAGATAGCAGCAATAGGGCCTTTTTGTCACTTTCACAGCATAAATGAGCAGCAGCAAGACATCTCCTCCCCAGCGTTCGCGACGCCGGCGAGTTTTAAAAACAGGGCTGGGTATCGTTGTATCGTTGTTATGCCTGGGCTGGGTTGTTAGCTCCGTCGAGCAAGAGAGTTTTCTCGCCGCGCTGCGGAATGCCGATATTGTTTTTGTTTTAGCTGCCCTGCTGACCACCCTTTACAGTTATGTGCTTCGCGCTTGGCGCTGGCCGTTTTTTTTCGGGCGTCAGGCTCCTGGATTCTACGATTCTTTCCGCTGCTTGATTATTGGATTTTTCATGAACAACGTGCTCCCGGCCCGTATGGGAGAAGTAGTCAGGGCCTACCTCGGCGGCAAAGCTACGAAACAAAGCGGTACAATTGTGCTGGCCACTGTCGCGGCCGAGCGTCTGGCTGACGGGCTGGTAATCAGCCTTCTTTTTGCGATCTTTTTTTCTTTTTCCTCCCATCCCGACGAAATTGCCCGCGCGAAGGAGATCTATTTTGTTGCTTACCTATTTTTAGCTGCAACGCTGCTCACGTTTCTCGTCCTATTGGTGCGGCAAAGAATTTTCACTTTTCTTGAACACTTGGGCGAAATCATGCCGGGCCATTTGTCCAGCTATACGCTGATCCGGGTGAAGCGTTTTATCTTGGGCCTGGAACCACTGCTCCGCCCTTCACGTTTATTGATTCTCGGTGCTTTTTCGCTCGCTGTTTGGCTGATCGAACTCCTGGTGTACTACGAAGTAGCCGTTGCTTTTGGCCAAGAGATGACGCTCGGGGCGCTAAGCTTGTTTCTAGCTGCTGTAAACTTTAGTTCGCTTATCCCCGCCGCACCCGGCGGCATCGGAGTGATTGAAGCTTTAGCTACGTTTGCCCTGGTGCGGATCGGCGTCGACAAGGAAACCGCCCTGGCCATGGTCGTTACGCAGCACCTGATTCAGTACCTTGTCGTCGGTGCGCCGGGCACATTTTTCTTCCTTTTTCATCTGGGAGGCCGCTTTGTTGACGCTGCCGCCGTCGAGGAATTGGAACAAGAAGAGGAAGCTCCGGACATGATGATGGCCGACGTAAGTCAAGCCAGACCAGCGCTGATTAATCAGCCGCTAAGTTTTGAGCAGCGCACAATGGCGGCGGATGCACTGTCCACTGCGGTTCCCGTGGCGTTTGATTTCTCGATCATTATTCCGGCCTTCAATGAAGAAAGCCGCTTGCCGAAAACTTTGCTTGCGGTTCTTGAATACACGAAAAAGCGTCCGGAGTCGTTTGAGATTCTTGTTGTTGATGACGGCAGCAGCGACAATACGGCAAAGGTTGCGCTGCAATTCAGCGAATTATCGCCAGAAGTTAAACTGCTGACTTACCCCAATAACCGGGGGAAGGGTTATGCCGTTAAATTCGGTGTGACCAATGCCCGCGGCAGAATAATTCTTTTTGATGACGCTGACGGCGCCACTCCGATTGAAGAAATCGAACGGCTGGAGGAGGCTGTCCTGGGCGGCGCGCAGATTGCGATCGGTTCACGCGCCATGTTTTCCAAGCATACCGCGGTTGAGACTGTTTGGTATCGCAAGTATATCGGACGGATTTATAATGGCATTGTCAACATGCTCATCCTGCCAGGCATTGCCGATACGCAGTGCGGATTCAAGATGTTTGTTGGTCCGGCAGCGCGCAGTATTTTTTCGCGCACCTTCTCCGAGCGTTTCGCCTTCGATGTCGAGGTACTTTTCTTGGCAAGGAAACTCGGTCTGAAAATTGTGGAAGTGCCTGTGAACTGGACGAATATTCCAGGCTCTAAAGTAAACCTGGCGCGTGATTCACTGGCCATGTTTGTTGATATCCTAAAAGTGCGCCTTCGCGACGCTTTCGGTGCCTACGGGCGCATCTCGCACGAGGATTTTCTTAAAGAATCAAGGCCCTAACCCGGCTTGCCGCTTAAGCCACACTACGGCATTTTCGGGTAATAACAATTATATAAGAGGCGGCGCAGAACAGAGTTTGGCGCTTCGCCCATTTGATTTGCGCAACGCAACCTGGGGAAGACAAGCGGTCGCTTCGTTCTTTCCCGTGTATAACCCCCTTTTGCCCCTGGTCCGTTAGTGACCAGGGGCTTTTTTATTGGTCTGCGTCTCCGGCTCCGTCCCACGTGCAGTAAATTACTGAGGTAGATTCCCAAATAGAGTTTACGCCCGAGTTCGATCATAAGGAGGCGGAGGGAATGTCACTGCTGCGAGAAAAACCTTTGCCCATTGAGAAGGAGATGGGTCACGCGCGGGATGACAAAAGAGTTATGAGGCGAGGAACCGTTTTCATCCTTCGGCCTCAACCGATAGGCGGCCCCTGGCAAGTCCGCGGGCGACTTGCCAGGGGCACAAAGGTTTGCCGTTGGTGTAGAGAGCTATGCTGCGGGCAGCACAGCTTCGGGGGGCGGCTGGTTGCCATTTGGCTTCAGCTCACCGCGAAGGACCAGAACGTCGGGTGGAGCCTCGATACCGAGCTTCACCACGCCGCCGACCTTCAACACCGTGATCGTGATGTTCTCGCCGATCACGATCTTCTCCCCGACCTTCCTGGTTAACACCAACATTTCACAACCCTCCTTGGGGTGGTATCCCGCCGTACCAGGCCAGATACATGCAGGACGAATCCTTTCAGAAACTCACCGCAGACTCATTCTGCGCGCGAGGGCCTGCCCCGGTTCAGGACGGTTCATGCGGCCTGACTCCGGGCAAACCCTCGCACTGCATCGAGCGCGCAGGGAGAGAGATAAAAGATTCTCCCAAGGACAAAAAACGGGCGAAAACCTTAAGCGGTTCCTCCGCCTCACGCGAGAAAACTAGAACTCTTCCAGTTCTCCGGCGTGAGACCAGAGTCTTAATACATGATCTCAATATCACATCAACGATCAGAGCCCGATCTCGAGCTATATAGTAGATTATTAAGAAATTCTGTTAAGTTGTGACTGCAATACGTGAATGGCGGAAATGGATAAAGCCTGGGAGAGATTTCTGCAAAAAAATAGGGAACTTGCGCTATGGGTACGCAAGCTCCCTTCTCAGCGATATCTTGTAACTAGAAGGTTAATAAACGCAATTAAGCTTTCGACGCTCCTCCTTGCCGGTGCATTCACCGGCTCGGAACAGAATCACCTAAATAAGAATACCTCCATTTTTTAAGTTCCTAATCCGGCGAGGAAAACACATTTGCGTCTCTCTCGCCGCACCATCTAATTCTCTTTATGACAGGAGATTACAGTTTCGTTGCACTTCGAGAAGATTCCTCATAATTTGGTGTCGTTACATTAATTCTGCTGGTGCACGCTTTAGCGGAGTAGTCTTGGATTCTCGATTCACAAAGCCTCCGGTTCTTCCGGCTGATGACCGCGAAGAACAAGTTCTGGCCGTTCAGGCTGCGATTATTATTCCGACCTTGAATGAGGCTCAGTCTATAAGGGCACTGCTCTCGTCTCTTGTCGAACTTTATCCCGGCATTCGAATTATTATTGCGGATGACGCAAGCAGTGACGGAACTCAGCAGCTCGTACGTGAATTTGCAATCTCGCTGAAAGCCGATGCCGCAGAACCCGGTGACGCCCGCCGGGATCATGTCAAGCTGCTGGCAAGAAACGATGCTCTGGTAAAAGGACTCACGGCCAGTGTGCTCGACGCGCTGCGGCAATGTGAAACCGAATACTTTGTTGTCATGGATGGAGATTTCCAGCACCCGCCCGCATGCGCAGCGCAGATTCTGCGTATGCTCCAAGAGGGAGCCGATATTGTTGTCGGCTGCCGGGATTTCAGAGAAATTAATCAGCCGCTGTTTCGATATTTACTGTCCTGTACAGCAGCAAGCCTTGCCGGCACAATTCTAAAAATCTGGCGGCAACAAACGATCAAGGATCCGCTTTCCGGATTTTTCGGCGGAAGAACGTGCGTCGTACTGCCGATTATCCAAGCCAAAGAAAAATTATTCGAGCTTCGCGGCTACAAAGTACTCTTCGATCTCCTTCGCCTCCTGCCCGCCGAAACCCGCATCGAGCAGATATTTTACGACTTCGGCGCACGCCCATCCGGCTCCTCTAAATTTAAACTGCGGCATGCCCTCCTCTTCCTCCGCTCGCTCCTGCGCTGAGTGTGTCCGTTTCCCGAAATAGAGTTGCACCTGACTGCGATCATAATAACGAGGCTGCGGCAAAGGCGAAGAATAAGACCGAGACGAAGACCAAGGCGGAGGCTGATGGATTATGACTTCTGTCCGGAATAGAAGCCTTTGGTTATGTCTTCACCTTGGCCTTATCACTTCGTTGATATTACAGCTATTAGGGTGCTGAAAAACTAATTTTCAGCACCCTGATAGCATTACTCCGTTAGGGTTATGGATTTGAGCCGATTTTCGCTAAACGGGAATCGTGAGCAGCGGAGTCCCCCATTTTTTGCGGCAAGCTTACTTCGGCCCCTTCGTCAGCTTTCAGCAAAAAGTGGGGGATGAGCAGCAGAGCGATATCCCGTTTAGCGAAAATCGGCCAAAGACGCAGGCCTAACGGAGTAATGCTAGGGGAGGCTGCGCGTCAACCACGGCCCCACCAAGTTTGCCGCAGCAAGCGGCATATGCTTCCAGCATTCGACCAGCGTGGAGAATTTTGAACTCTTCGGATTAATATCGGGGATCTCGCCGTTGATCACATCGTAGTACCAATAAAGCGGCAGCGGCGATGCGCCCCATTGGGCTTTGAAACGGTAGGTGGTTGAATCGTAAGAAGAGCGTCCAAAATCAAAGACTTGATAGCCGTCAGCGCATGCTGTCTTCATTGCCTGCCAGTAAAGCAGCATATTCGGCGAATGTTTGTTGAATTTGCGCAGTGCCGATGCACAAAGCATTTCCGTGTGTTTGGCAAAACCAATTGTGATGCCAGCGGCAGCAACTTTGCCTTCAAAAAGCACAGAAAAGGAACGGCATGCACTACCAAATTCCCTTTTGATCAGCGAAAAGAAAGTCCGCGGATAAACCGGCGTCCCGAGATCCCGCATGTGCTCCGCAAAAACGCCATAAAATCTGTGCAGGGCCGGCGAATCATCAGCGCCCTCGCTTTCTGTCTGTGCATACATTCCACTTTTTGTCGGGCGCCGGATTTGACTGCGCAGTTTCGGCGGGAATGATGAGAAAACGTTTTCCGCCTCGTTCTGTAAACTAAGAAGCATTGAAACTTTATGCGTGCGCTCCTGCAAATTATGACCAGGCCACGAAACGGCTGCACGGTGACGAAGCTCGATATAATCAACACCAAGCTCTCTGCCCAGAACTTGCACCTTATCCCGCAGAGCCGTAAATGCAGTCTCACTATCCGCTATAATTCCGCCGGCGTTAAGATAAGGAACCGAAATAAACGCTTTGCCAAAAAGAAAACTTTTTACCAAGAAAATTGGCAGAACTCCGGCAATTTTTCCACCGGCCGCCATATCGCGGGCGATCAAATAATACGGCTGATGACCAAAAGCACCGGATATTATGGCGCGCCATTGCCAAGCAAAGGCATGATTGTTCACCTGCGCTTGTTCAAGGTAAGAGTTCCACAACGAAGCATCGGCTTCTTGAGCAGGAGTTATTTCAATCATCGGAAAACGGAGACTGGTCAAGAAACTTGCCGCCAAAAGACTGCTTCCCAGCTTCGCAAAGCGGCCCAAATTCAAAGCTTTGCAGCAGCCGTTCGAATTTACGTTCAAAACTTTTCATGCGGCCATAATGACGCAGTTTGGTGAGAAAAGAAAGCTCAGCAAAAACGGGCTGTCCCGGGTCGAACTCCCATGGATGGACATAACAAGTGAACCATCCCGGTTCTTCTTCCTGCATACGCCGGAGGCCCCAGCGCAGATACGGCAGCGGGAATAATCGCCAATACGCACCACCGGCAAGAGGCAAACGCAATTCCCGTCCAAAAACATTCAACTTACCGACGGCCAAGGGGAACTCGAACAGGCACCCGCTTTCCCGTTTTATCAGTTCCGGCTTGCGGCTGCGGCGCTGATTCGCATAGCGCGGATGCCAAATCGGATAGCAGCTTGAATCATAACGGTATCCCGCTTCGATAAGTTTATCATACGCCCATTCATTTCCTTCCTTGATCGAAAAATTTGGCGCTCGATAACCATACACAGGCTTGCCGATCATATCTTCGAGCATCAAACGCGTGCGGTATACATCTTCGAGAAATTGCGCAGGGGCTAGATTGTATGCAAGTTCATGCCCGTATCCGTGGGAAGCAACTTCATGACCCTCGGCGGCGATTTTTTTAATTAACTCGGGAAAGCGCTGAGCAACTAATCCCAGAATAAAAAATGTTCCTCTGACTTGAAGACGTGAAAAAATATTGAGCACTTTTTCAATGCTTTGCTCGAGACGGGATGCCAGGTGATGCTTGCTTGGCGGTCCAATTACCGAGCTAATATTCGTCGCGTGAAAGTACTCCTCGACGTCAACTGAAATAACATTTAGCATAGGCTCTTGCTTATGAACTTTGAGCGCCGATTCACTTACCCGTTTCGAACGCTGGCTCCGGCTGGCGGATTTTCCGCACCTTTTTCTATTCTTAATGCCGCAGCGCAATTAAGGCAAACAATTACTGAGGGAAACGCTGTTGGCACACATTTGTTCAACGATTATCTTGCGGCGAAGCTAACCGCAAAATATGCGCTCTGTTGCGCAAACGGCAAGTCCGCCCTGTTTAGTATTTTCCAAGCTCTCAAGAAGCTTCAGGACAACGCTGTAGTGGGCATGGCTGCTTACACATGCCCCGATATCGCGGTCGCCGCTGCCGAAGCGGGCTTGCGTGTTCTTCCGCTGGAAACTGATGCGCGAACGCTGGATATCGACTACAGCTCCATCCGCCCCGAGCATTACAAAAGAATATCAGCAATTGTTCTCTCCAACCTTTATGGCCTTGCTGATGATTTGCGGCCCTGGAAAGAAAATGAACGACGCTGTTCCATGCTCATCATCGACGATGCGTGTCAGGCTTTGCTGAGCCGCACGGCTGAGGGACGCGTTGGTCTGCGCCCCGGTGTAATTGGTGTCGCCAGCTTCGGGCGGGGAAAAGCGCTATGCGGAACCGGCGGCGGTGCAGTTTTGTGGCCGGAAGAACGGCAAGATTGCTCTTTGCACCACGAAGTTCTTGAACATGTTCAAGCGTGTTCCCCCGCTCTGCGCGGTTCGTTAGCAGATTGCTTGCGAAGCGCACTATTCTGGATACTTGAAAATCCATTGCTCTACACCATCCCGGCAAACATGCCTTTTCTTAAGCTTGGCGGCACATTTCCGGAATTTGGATTCCGCCGCGGAGGCATTTCGTCTGTGCAGCTTTACCAAGCACTGGCACAACTGATAGATGCGGAGGAAAGAGCCGCAGGTCTTCGTGGAAAGGTTAAACTCTGGGCTGAAGCCTTGTCCTCATTAAAAATCATTCATCCTTTTACTGAGCGTGGTTTCGACTTTGACGGCATGATTTCACCAATACGCTATCCAGTTCTTTTCCCGAACAACGAAATTCGCGATCACGCTTTTGCCGCCATGCAAAAAGCCGGTTTGGGCGTCAGCAAGTCCTATCCCGCACCGCTTTCCGGCTATGAACCACTGCGCCAATTTATCTTGCCCAATGACTGTCCCCAGGCTGAAGATGTTGCCGCGCGGATTTTAACGCTTCCGGTTCATCACTATGTGCGGCCTGAAGATATTGAACTTGGAGCGAAAATTATCGGCAATTTACCAGGAGTGCAATAAAGTGGCAGAGCTGACTCTCTTTTGCTTCTTTATGGTGTTTTATGCTTATTTCGGCTACCCGCTGCTTTTGCTCGCGTTTAATCTTCTGCGAACCGGCCGTACAATAGCCGGTTCTCCGCCTCCAGCTCCGGAGGCTTATCCCCCGCTGACAGTCATCATTACCGTACGCAACGAAGAGAAGGTCCTTCGCGCTAAATTAGAGGAAACTTTGCAGCTAAATTACGGTGCAGACAAAGTTGAAGCTTTGCTCCAGCAGCCGGCCTCTAGTGTTCAGCTCATTGTTGCCAGCGATGCAAGCGATGACGCCACTGATGATATCGTGCGTGAATTTGCCAGCCGCGGGGTAGAGCTTGTGCGTCTGCGCGAACGGGGCGGCAAAGAGCGTGCCCAGCGCGAAGCCGTTTCACATGCGCGGGGTGAGCTTATTGTTTTCACTGATGCAAAGATTTCACTTAATGCCGAAGCCTTGAATTTCTTCGCTGCGTATTTCACCAGCCCGGAAGTCGGCGCGGTAAGCAGCATCGATCGCGTGGAAAGTGCGCCCGGAGAATCGAGTGGGGAAGGTTTCTACGTACGCTACGAAATGTGGCTGCGCAGTCTCGAATCGCATTTTCTCAGCCTGGTCGGGTTGAGTGGATCGTGCTTTGGCGTGCGCAAGTCGCTTTGCGCAGATTTAGCGGTCGACGTACCCAGTGATTTCGCACTTCTGCTGCGCACCCGGCAGGCGGGGCTTCGCGGCGTTCACGCGCCGCAAATTGCAGGCTCCTACCGCGCGGTCAAGACGGAAAAAGAAGAGTTTACACGCAAGGTCCGGACGGTGCTTCGCGGCATCAGCACCATGTTTGCACGCCGGGAGGTTTTGAATCCTTTGCGCTTCGGCGTTTTCTCCTGGCAAGTTTGGAGCCATAAACCCGCACGCTGGCTTGTCCCGTGGTTTTTTACCGGCGGCTGCGCCGGCAGTTTTGTTTTGGCGGCGAAGTGTTGGTGGTTCCTGCTCATCTCGGCGGGATTAGTTGTTTTCTTTGCTCTAGCGCTTCTTGGTTCTAGCAGCGCCGGATGGCGCCAGAAGACAATCTGCAAAGTACCTTTGTTCTTTTTTGTTTCCAACAGCGCAGTCGCTCTTGCGGGCATAAAGTTTCTCTTGGGGCAGCGAACAATTACCTGGGATCCTTCAGCAAAAGGCAGCTAGGCCTTGAAATAATTCTGCTTTAAAACGATAATCCCCTCCATGAGCAAACAGCAAGAAAGTCCTGAAACAACATTCACAACAGATCAGAGTGCTGAGATTCTGGAATTCGCGCGCGAGGTGTTGGCCAGTGAAGCAGGTGCAATCACTGAAGCTGCCCGTGAGCTGACGGAAGCCTTTCCGCGAGCCGTTCAGGCGATTCTCAATTGCCCCGGACGAGTCTGTGTAACCGGCATGGGCAAGGCCGGTGTTATCGGACGCAAGATTCAGGCGACGCTGGCCAGCACGGGCACGCTTGCCTACAGTCTTCATCCGGTCGAAGCGCTGCATGGCGATCTCGGAATGGTGCATCCGGAGGACATCGTTATTGCGCTGAGCAGAAGCGGCGGTTCGGAAATCTCTCAGCTTGTGCCGCTTTTGAAAAAGATTGGCTGCGCGATTATTCTGCTCACTGGAGAAACCGAATCAACAACGGCACAGTATGCAGATTTTGTGCTGTCGATAGGTAATGCTCCGGAGGCCTGTCCGCTGGGCCTCGCACCGAGTTCTTCAACTGCGGCCATGTTGGCGCTTGGCGATGCGCTGGCGCTTGCGGTAATGAAGCAGAAAGCGATAAAGCCCGAACAGTATGCCGCCAATCATCCGGGAGGGGCTCTGGGCCGTGCGTTGATGAAAGTCCGTGATATCATGCGCACGGGTGAAAACTGCCCTTGTGTAAGCCCTGCGACGCGCCTAGCGCAATGTTATGAAGCAATGCTTCGCGCTCCGCTTCGCGCCGGGGCGGCCATCGTGGTCGATGATAGCCATTTGCTGGCCGGCATCCTCACTCAAGGCGACGTCTTCCGCTTGATTGCAAAGAAGGAGCATGATGTGGAGCGTCCGGTGGGTGAAATAATGACGCGTTCGCCAAAGCACATTGACGCTGAACAACCGGCGCTCGATGCGCTGGCATTAATGCGGCGCTTTTCCATCGACGAGCTTCCGGTGGTTGACAACTCGCAAAAAGTCGTCGGGCTGCTCGATATCCAAGACCTCATTCGCCACGGCTTTCCTATCGCAGAAAGCACAGTGTAGCCTGGTGCTGGTCCAGAAGGAACCTGCCGCAAAATGCACCCCCCGGCGCTGCTGCTTTCGTTTTTTTTCTTTCGAACAACACCACGTTTTTTTGGTTCCCGCTGGGCATGCTACTTGTGTGGGGTATAGCGCCGCGGATACTGAAGCGCGTTCAGACGAAAGAAGCAGCGGCCGCAAGCTGGTGCTCCGTTCCTAGCCGTAATATCTCACAGCCCAGGGCTGTGGGGTATTACGGCCAGCGCAACACCCGGACGGCGTTGCCGAATTTCGAGCGCAGCGAAAAAATTCGCTGCGACACTGTATCGGGGCACGTGGGGCCCGGAGCAGCGCGACAAGGCCCATCCTTGGGCCTTGTCGCGTAACTTACCTAGCCGCGATATCGCCTTGTGAGATATCGCGGCTAGAAACGGGGCTGGGATGCCTGGTAGTCCAGGAGTTTGTTGTATTGTTCGTTGCTGAGCACTGGCCTCAGGCGATCGCGGAAGTATTGCTCGCTGAACTCCGCGAAGTCGATTTCTTCGCCGGGTCGGAACACGCGCCCCCGGGCTTCCAGATATTGCTTCGGATCAGGAAGAGCTTCCACTCGGTAGAGTTCCTTAAATGCGTTTAACGCGGCATTTTTTTGCGAGCTGGTAAGGCGAAGCAGTCTTTCCAGCAATGCTGTCTCCTCAAGCTGCACGCGATCGGGCTCAAGCAGGGCGCTTTGCAGCTGAGCTTCTTGCTCCTTGCTCAGCGAAAGGGCATTGCTCAGGTAGGCAACTTCTTTTTCGACCTGCAGAAAGTTTAGATTATCGCTTTCGGCGGCCATCGCATCGTAGTATTTGGCCGCCTGCTCCTCGCCCAAGATGTCATCGATCGTTTCGATCTCCGCGTTGCGCCGGTCATACTCCGCAGGCGGAAGAGTCAACTGCATCAGTCTGTCCGCTGCCGTAAAGGAATCAAGCAAGCGCCTG
>JAKPSH010000280.1 GCA_029555385.1 Pseudomonadota bacterium | reverse complement strand
ATTGTGCAAGTCACCAAGCGTCTCCTGATAAGCACCGACCAAGAAAGCGGCAAAATAATAAGGCTCTCCCGGCTTAAGTGGATGCGCCGGCAAATAGCGTTTAACATCGCGCAGGTCGGGAAAGCGATCAATCGCTCCGTCCGAGTCGCAGGTAATATCAGCAAGAACAACAGGAACGGTTGGCTCTTCGTTCAAGCGGTGGAGCGGCGTAATCGGAAATATTTGCTGAATGGCCCAGCAATCAGGCAGCGATTGAAAGACGGACAGATTGCAGAAATAGGTGTCCGTGAGCATGGCCGGGAGACGTTCGAGGTCTTCCGGGACATAATGCAGTGCTTGCGCGTGACGGCAGACTGCCTGGAGCACGGACCAATAGCACTGTTCTCCCAGAGCGCGCTCCTCGATGGAAAGCAACCCGAGGTTGAACTGTTGGAGCATGTCATTACGCAAATCAATGGCGTCGTGCAGCGTCTCCTGGCAGTTCTTTGGTGTTACTTCTTTGAGCAAATAAGCCAGATTGCGCACGGTTTGCTGCTTGGTCTTCTCGATAATTTCATCCGGATTGCACGAGTGCTGAAAGGTATTAGCAATGCCGAGCACATCAAAGACGAGCAGCGCATGATAGGCGACCAGCGCCCTGCCGGCTTCGGTCACGATATTTGGCGCGGGTACTTGGCCTTGCTCGCAGATATCCTGGACAATCCAGATTACATCACGGGCATATTCCTCCACAGTGTAGTTCATCGATGATGCAAAACGGGTCTTCGATCCGTCATAATCGACAGCGAGGCCGCCGCCGACATCGAGCAGGTCGAGATTGGGACACTCACGGCGCAGTTGAACATAGAGCTGACCGGCTTCTTTGAGCGCCGAACCTAGGGTGGAAATGGAGGGAAGCTGGCTTCCGGCGTGAAAGTGGAGCAAGCGCAAAATTGAGAGCTTTTGGCGGCGCTTCAGCTCATTGATGCACGAGAGAACTTCACCGATCGTCAGTCCAAACTTCGCCCGGTCTCCTCCAGAGCGTTCCCAGCGGCCCGCGCCTCTGCCGGCGAGCTTGAGGCGGATGCCGATTTCCGGTTCGACGCCCATACTCTCGGCGATCTCCAGGACCAAGGGCAGCTCCGAGGCCTTTTCGATGATAATGATCGGATGCTGGCCGATTTTCTTGCCCATTAAGGCAAGTTCGATATAGCTGCGATCTTTGTAGCCGTTGCAAAGGAGCAGCGCTTGCGGGTGCGTTTTTAAGCCAAGCACCGCAATCAGCTCCGGTTTACTGCCGACTTCCAGGCCCATTGCAATCTCACTGCCGGCCTGACTGATGACATCGACGATTGGGCGCTGCTGGTTGACCTTGATTGGGTAAGCGGGAAGATAGCACCCCGCGTAATTGTACTCCTTAATGGCACTCTGAAACGCGGTGTAAAGCGTGCGAATTCTATGGCGCAAAATTTCATTGAACCGGAAGAGAACCGGCGCGTTAATGCCGCGCTCGCGCACTGATTGAACGAGATCGTAAAGATCAACCTCCGCACCGCCGGGACCAGCCGGACGGACCACGATATGACCCCGGGAATTAACGTCAAAATATCCTGCGCCCCAGTTGTCTATGCCGTAGAGCGTGCGGCTCTTCTCCGCGCTCCAGTGTTCAATCTCGTTCAGCGTATGCGCCATTGATACCTCCAAAAACAGAGAGGAATTGCTCAATTTTCAGGTGTCTCTCTACACTCAGTGCGCAAGATAGTCCAGCGTTCAGAGCGGCCCGGGAGACTTCCGGCAGTTTGCAAGGGCCGGTGCGAAATTTGACCGTTCGCCCACGCGGCCCCGCAGCCTGCAAACCATGGCGCCTCCGGCATCGCCGCACAGAGAGAGGCTGAGCGGAGACTGAGCGCGAGCTGTGCAAAAATAGCGTGCAGCAAGGCCAGCGGTGGTGTAATCTAGAGCACGAACCGGGGTTTTTTAAGGCGTGCCCAGGGTTAACTATTGCTGAAGTTGGAAAGGCGATGAGCGACAAGAATTCTAACGGGATGAGCGTGAAGCTGCGCGCCCTGATTATGCTTTATGCGGCAGGCATCGTGGCACTTGGCGCATATCCGCTGCGCCGGGATTTCTCTCAGGTTATTCATGCTTTGCGCCGGGAAGCGGGAGAAATACGGAATACTCATCTCAGTTGGCTGCCAAAGGCCTTGGTCGAAGACCACCCGCGGCGGGAGGCTAAGTCCATCGAACTTGCGCCGGTCATTCCCCCAAAGACCGAAAACGCAAAAAGACCGCAGTCGATGGACAAGATAACGCGCGAGGATCGTAAAGAACTCGGCAAATTGATTGACGAAATTGGGAAATAATCTCATTTTCCGGATTGGGAATTTACACTCATCTATGTTACTGATAGCGGCTCGGCGGCCGATGCTTAACCCTCGTGATTATTCCTGATTCTGGCTGCCGGTAGTGGGGAAATAAAGAAAAATGATTGCACGCAGTTTATCATTCGCACAGCCCTGCGCCAGGGCGGCTTGTCGTATTGTTTTTGTCTTGAGCGTATTATCGGGCTGCGCGAGTTCGGTTTCGATGAATACCATGCTTGCCGGCGCAGAGGAAAAGGCGAGGATGCTCGAAGAGCAGGTGATGAAATTCAATCGTGCTCTGTATTGGGGCGCGTATGACGAGGCGTTGGCGTATGTAGCGCCGGAAGTTCGCCAGGAGCTTGTCCGGCGCTGGAAAAAGAAGGGAACCATCAAAGTCGTCGAGCAAAACGTGACAGATGTGGTTTTTAACGAAGGAAACGACGAAGCCGAGGTGGAGGTGCAGGTGCGCTATTTCAAGCAGCCGGTGTATATCGTGAATACGCGAACGCAGCAGCAGAAATGGCGCTATTACCGGATGTCCGGCGGGTGGTACCTCTACCAAATGGAGGAGAAAGAAGGTGGAGCGGACGAAGATAAGGCCGCCGCCGGTGGTTCATCCTCAAGAGCAGCTTCTGGTCGGTAAAATGCGGTATTTGCAGCTGTTCTTGTGCTTTTCAATCCTTTGCTTTTGCTCTGCATCCTGCACAGGAAGCTTGCATACCCGAAGCTTGGAGCCTGGAAAGGCAAAAGAGAATCCGCCAGATGCGCCGCGCGTGCTGGGCTACAGCATCTTTCTGGGCCGTGCGCCGGCAAGCCAACGTGCGCTGGCAGATGCTCAGGGGGAAGTCAAGGCTAAAGAGCCGCCAATTGAGATTTCCGTTGCCCAAGCTTTTTTTGAAGAGCACATTTTGAGGATTAAGATCCGGCTGCGCGCTAAGACGATGCTGGATGCGCGTGAGCTCGCGGTTGCGGTTTCTGGGCTCAGGGAAGGTGACATTGTCGAAGAGCAGCTCGTGTGTTTGAGCGATCGATTGCAGCAGGACATGATGGGAGAGGGGCAGTCCGCACTGCTTGATTTTGCGCTTCGCGAGAGCGGTCTTACCGAGTATCAGGTGCGCGGCAGCTGGGGGGAAGATGCACGGAAGATATTGGCACGCAGACGCAGCGGGGTGCAGGCAAGCGCAGGCCAGGGTCCCGCTATGCCGCAAGTAGTTGAGGCGAGCGCGGGGAAAGTAGCTGTGCCGGAGGGCACGGGCATGGTTGCGCTGAACGCTGTCGATATTGAGGAGCAGGTGCTTGATTGTCCCGCACAACCGTGCGACCTGAAGTATATTGTGAGTGCGGGGATTGAAAACGGCACACCGCAAGCAGTGGGAGCATTGAAGCTGGCTATCGGCATTTATTGGGTTACTGAGGGCTTGCTGCCGGAGATTCCCGCTGCAGGCGCGCCGCTCAGCGCGGCAGAAGAACCCATCGACCTTGGCGGCACGGTTCTTGCCCCGGGTGAGAAAAAGAGAATACGGATCAATGTGGACCGCGCTATCCCGGTAGTCCCCGGCGGACGGTTCGTGCCGCATCTGCGGCTTCTGGAATTTAAGCCGGCTAACCAGCAATAACGAGGATGTAATGAGAAGTGCACACGAACAAGCGGTGCTTGTGCCGCACACGGAGCGTGTCGTCGGCACGCCTGCGGTCGAGGATGCGGATACGCGAAACGGGCTTTTTGTCAAGACCTTCGGCTGCCAAATGAATGAGTACGACTCGGAGAAGATCGCGCTCGGGCTTGCCGGAGAATATCGTTTAGTGGAGTGCGTTGAGCAGGCGCAAGTGATTATCGTTAACACTTGCAGCGTGCGTGATAAAGCAGAGCAGAAGCTATACAGCTACGTCGGGTCACTGGCCCGGCTTAAGGCGAGGACGCCGGGAATAGTGATTGGTATTGTGGGCTGCGTGGCGCAGCAGGAAGGGGAGAATGTGCTTAAACGCTGCCGGCACGCTGATTTTGTTGCCGGAACGCATAATATTTCGCTCATTCCGGAGCTTGTAGCAAACGCGCGCAACGGGGTGCGGGCGCAAGTTGCGGTGTCGATGCGCAGTGGTTGGGAGGAACTACCTGATGCGGGGCTGGCTGAGCCATTTGCGGCTTCCAGGCCAGGTATGCCCGAAGTTGCTGCCTTGGGCAGCCGCGAGGGGGAAGTTCCCGTCAGTGCGTTTATCGCCATTCAGCGCGGATGCAGCAGGAAGTGCGCTTTTTGCGTTGTGCCATTGACGCGCGGCCCGCAGGTCAGCCGTCCGTTGGTTGAGATCGAGCGGGAGGTTCGCGCCAAAGCAGCTCAAGGTGCGCGTGAGGTGGTGCTCCTGGGCCAGACAGTGAATTCTTATGGCAGAGATTTGCATCCCGCTCAGGGCATTGAGGAGGTAATTAGAGCGGCGGCCGCAGTGCCTGGAATAAAACGCATCAGGTTTACCAGTCCGCATCCGGCGGAGATGCGCCGTGAGTTAATTCAACTTTTTGGCGAGATTGAGCAGCTCTGTCCGCATGTTCATCTTCCCCTGCAGTCCGGCAGTGACCGCATACTGAATCTGATGCGGCGGTCATATAGTGCGGCGAGATACCTGGAAATTGTTCATGAGTTCAGGGCGGTTCGTCCGGATATCGCCTTTAGTTCAGATATTATTGTGGGCTATCCTACAGAGAGCGATGAAGACTTTGAAATGACTTTGGCGATGATGAAGGAGGTACAGTTTAACTCGTGCTTTTCGTTTAAGTATTCGGTGCGTCCGGGGACGCATGCCGAGAAGGTGTTTGCGCAAAGTGATTGGGTGCCGGCGGCGCTGGCTAGCGAGCGCTTGACGCGTTTGCAGGTGCTCCAGGACACAATCAGCCACAAGATCAATCAAGCTTTGATCGGGCGCACGGTGGAGGTACTTGTAGAAAAGGCTGGGAAGAATATATCATCACAGCCTAGGGGAAGAACGCCCCACAATGTTTTGGTCGAACTCATCGGACGGCGCGCTCAGGCTGGCGAGTTTGTTGGCGCTGGTATCGAATTTGCTGGGCCGCACGGAGTTCGCGGTTTAATTCAGGCATAGCTTGGCGGGCTTATCCGTGGCAGATTTACCTAAAGAAATCGAGATGTTCGTTGCTGGATTGGTGCTCGATCCAACATCTAATGCGCCGATTGTTGTGCTCAAGGATGCCCAAGGTGAGCGCTGCTTGCCGATT
The DNA here is from genome assembly GCA_029555385.1 of Pseudomonadota bacterium. Classification (GTDB taxonomy): domain Bacteria; phylum Bdellovibrionota_C; class UBA2361; order SZUA-149; family SZUA-149; genus JAKPSH01. The sequence continues at coordinate 18,744 of JAKPSH010000280.1, read as the reverse complement.
TGGATTGGTTTGGCGGAAGCTACGGCGATCGCGAGCGAATTGAAGAAAGTCGAGATGAGCCGGCCAATGACTCATGATTTACTAAAGAATGTTATTCATGAGTTGGGCGGCCGGGTTGTGAAGATACTAATCACGAGCTTGGTGGAGAATACATTTATTGCCAATATTGAAATCGTTGTCGGTGACATGGTTCGTGTTGTCGATTCACGCCCGAGTGATGCCATCGCGCTTTCCGTTCGCACCAACGCACCGATCATGGTCAACGAAGATGTGCTTAAGCAAGCGCAGGTGACGTTGGTAGGACTTAACACGGCCGAGGGGGAGGAAGGTGCGGAAGATGCCGGGATGAAGCTGGCTGAGGCCGGCAGTGAAAGCAGCGACAGCAATTTCGCGGCAATTGATAAAGACAAATGGGCGGAAATCTTAGCGGACATGGACCCGGAAGATTTCAAGTACAAGATGTAGGAAGGGGAGGGTAATGAGCAGAGAAAAGCAACCGGCAAAGCCCGCAGCGGATGGTTCCTCAGGTGCAGCGGAACAGCCTATTGGGGCCAAGTCGTCAAGTCTTGATGAACTTGCCGGAAGACTGACCGAGACTACAGGAATAAACCAGGATACCGCCATGCTGCTTGCTGTTAATTGGCAGCGTTTGCTCTGGGGACTGGTCGTCGTGCTCTTAGTTGTTTGGCTCGCCGGATACTGGAAAGAAAGCAGGGAGCGGGCTCAGGGAAAGTTGGCCGAGGATTTCCAGAATCTTCAGGATGCTTATACGGCGCTGGGAGTATCCGAACCTGCGCCAGATGCGGCGCGGGATAAAGCGGACACGCCGGAGCAGGCCAATTCTGCCGAAAGCAAGCTTCGGGCATTCAAGGATAATATCGAGCGTATTTCCCATGGTGCGGGAACGTACCGGGAGCTTGGTCTGCTTTACCGGGTGGCTGACGAAGTCAGCCGCGGGGAATTTGAGAGCGCCCGTGTTCACCTGGAGCCGTATCGCGTAGAAGATTATTTGAGCCGCCTTAAATCGCAGGATGCTGCGAAAGCAAAAGCTGTCGATGCTGATGTTCTTGCTGCGGAAATGGCGAGCCTGCTTTATCTTCGTTTGCTGATTGGCGAGGGGAAGGCCGAGCCGGCACAGATTCGCGCGAAGCTGCAAGACCTTGTCGCCGGTGCGCGCTTCGTTAATGTGGAAGCGCTGATTATGCTTTTTCGGGTGGGTGCTGATGCGGCATCCCGAAAGGAAGCGCAGGAAGCTGCGCGCAAACTGGCAGCAGAGCGCAGCTACCTGGCGGAGACGATCAAGTCAGAACTAGGTGCGATGGGTATCCGGCTCGGCTGAGCGTCGTTATGAGTTTCCGGATCAACCGTGTATACACACGAAGCGGCGACAGCGGAATGACAAAGCTGGCCGGTGGAACAGCGGTGAAGAAATCTCATCCGTTGATTGGTGCAAGCGGTGATGTGGATGAGCTGAATTCTCTGCTCGGATTGGCGAAAGAAGAGACCGGCGGACCTTGCCGGGAGTTAATACCCATTATTGCCGTATTGCAGCAGGAGCTGTTTGACCTGGGTGCTTTCCTTTCTTCGCCCAATAAAGATGAGGAAGTACGGGTATTTTGGGCAGAGCGCACCCATGAGTTGGAGCGGCTCTGCGACGAGTACAATGACGCGGTTGGCGAGCTTAGCTCGTTCGTGCTGCCGGGGGGAAGCCGGTTGAGCGGATTGTTCCACTGTTCGCGGTGTGCGGCAAGACGTGCTGAGCGAAGCATTGTGGCTGCCGTCGAGAGCGAGTGCGGCGAGGAAACGCGCAGTCTGATCAGTTCACGCATCCTGCCTTATATTAACCGGTTGAGTGATCTGTTGTTTGTCCTTGCGCGCTGGTCTTTGATGCGCGAAGGGCGGGCGGAAGTGCTATGGGTTCCGGCCGCTGAACGGCTTGATCGCGGTTAGCAGGATAGGAAAAAAGTTCGCCGCGCCCGGCTAGCCTTAGAATAAGCGAAGAAAGTCCCCACTGCCGGAATTTCCCCTGAAAGTCGCGCCGAATGGCGCATATTTGCAGAATCATCTGGGTGAAAGCTGAAGTCGCGCATGGGCGGTGGAGAGTTTGACGCTGCTGTGCGCTAGATGCGCGCCGCCGCCCGCCTGCAGAACTCGGCTTGCAGGAACCGGAGATGCTTCACTGCACCAGACAGCACGGCAATCCGATTTCCTGCGGCGGGCCCGCTCCACCCCCGCCCCGGCGCAGAAGGTTAAGCCTTCAGCACCCGGCAGCGTCAAACTCTCCACCGGCGCCTAACCGGAGCAGATACGCTGCTGCCTCTCTTGGTTGTCCTTAAATATGTCTGAATACCTGGAGGTTCTGCGCTGCTTCAAGTACGGGAAAAAGTGCAAACGCGTCCAAGCCGCCCTTTCGCGGCAGCACGTCTTTTAGAACAGATCAAAAACCCGGAACAACCCTTTGCCAACCGCAGCGCGTCGCCCGCATTGATTCGTCGCCATTGGTCTGGACCAGCAGGCGGGCGACAGCGAAGGGAGGCAAAGGGTTGTTCCGGGTAAGAAAGGTCACGCCTTCAGCACCCGGTTAGCCTTGCTTATTTCTTTATTGCTTGATTTTTTTGGCTGTCCCCAAGTCGGGGTTTCTTGCGGCGCCCATAGTCTGACGTAAACGTCAGCATGCCTTTTTTTCCGCCTTCAGTGATGCGGTTCAGCATTTCAACAATTTGTTCCTTTTCCACCGGTTTTGTGAGATAGCCGGCTGCACCTGCGACTTCCGCCTCATTGATATCAATGTTGGCGTCAAGGCGGGAAATCACTACCACGGGAATGTGTTTATTGGGGTAGAGCTCCTGAATGCGGCGGATCAGTTGATAGCCGCCCATGCCGTCCATGACAATATCGGTGATAATCAGTGATGGCGTCCAGCTCCAGGGCTGATTTTGGATAAAGCGCACGGCATGGGTTGCACTGGGCTGCGTAATCAAGTCGATACCCAGTGCCTGAAAGAGCAGGCGCATATGCTCGCGATAGTTGTCGTCGTCATCGACGAGCATTACAGGGCCCGGGAAAACTACCTCGGCGGTTGATTTGTTCTGCATTCGTTATTCAGACCAGTCTACTCACGGCGTTCGAGCCCAATCATTGTTACGTCATCTCTGATGATTCGCCCTGCGGCATAAGCGTTCTGCCGATCAATAAGCCGGCTTAGACAAGACTCAAAACTTGCCAGGCTGGCTGCGTGTGCGAACTCGTTAGCGACGCCGCCGGCTCCCCAAAGTACCCCATCCATATTTGGTGTCTCCGTGAGCCCGTCGGTGACCATCAAGAACTTATCACCAGGCTCAAGAGTAGTTTCATAGTTAAGGAAAGCCGTACCGCTGGCAATACCTAGCGGCAGCCCTTTAGGGCTGATTGATTCAACAGCTTGTTCTTTCTTGTGCCAGAGATAAGCCGCCGGATGCCCGGCGCGGGCTACACTGAGCTGGCCCGTTTTGTAGTCATAAAATGCCGCGGCGGCGGTGACGAAGCGTCCCTCAGGGATAAGTGGTGAGAGTCCGTCATTCATGTGCCGGAGCATGTTGCCCGGGTTATCCTTGGGGGCGTAAGCAAGTGCCATTTTGGTCATGGCGCCGATGAAGGCCGCTGGCAGCCCATGCCCTGTTACGTCAGCAATGAATAAACCAAGCACGTGCGAGCTGATTTTCCACGCGTCAAAAAGGTCTCCCCCGACAGCTTCAAGCGGCGCGTAATAGGCACAGACCATGGTCTTCGGCGCTGTGGGCAGAGCGCGGGGCAGAATCGCGTGTTGAATTTGCCGCGCTTCCAGGAGTTCTTGCTGATAGCGTGCCGTGAGGTCGCGCAACTCCGCGTTTTGCGCCGCGACGCGGGCCTCGAAGCCTGCTTGTTCGTACTTGAATTTTCGCATGCGGAGCTGGGTGGCGACTTTAACCAAAAGCCCGCTTGGTTCAAATGGCGCGCGCAGGACTTGAATGTCTTGTTCCGACTCGGAGAGGCTGTCCAGCGCCGTGGCCGCGGGGCAGATCAGGAGGAGCGGAAAGCGGCGCAGTGCGAGATCGGAGCGTATCTTGTTGATCAACGTCTGCGGTGATGAAGTGTTCTGTTGGTGGTCAATAATAATCAGGTCGAAGAGCTCACGTACGGCTATTTTCGCCGCCTCCTCCGGTGAGACCGCAAAAAAGGTTCCGTAGTTGCGCCGTCCAAGCAGACGGCACAAGGCACTGCCGGTTTCGTTGTCCTGTCCGACAACAAGTATGCGCTGACTGTGTTTGTTTGAATCAACGCTGAAGTCTTCAATGCCCATGTCCGGGAACCCGAAATCGCAGATAAAACCGTGCTGCCGTTATTTAGTTTTGCAAAGTTAGTATCGGCAGGTCCGGTGTGTTGCATGAGCACCCAGGGCGAAGAAAAGGGTAGTAAGATTAAGTAATTACCGCGAGGGCTGATCGTAATTTAGCGAAGTGTTCGGGATTAAGGGTTCAATCAGCGCAGAGCTGAGGCTGCCAGGATGCCGCCCACAACTGCGCCAAGCGCTCCTCCAATATTCGTCAGCGCCAGCACGAGGAGGACTTTGCTTACGCGATTCTGCCAAAAACCTCGCACGGTCATCGAGTCCTGCGCGAGGTTCTCCAAATCGCGCACGCGGGGTTTGCGAAGAAAAGCTTCCACCAGTGCGCAAATCCAGCCGACAGCAAGTGTCGGGTGAAGGCAGGTTACGGGCGCAGAGACGAGCGCACAAAGTACGGTCAAAGGGTGAGCAAGCGACAAGAGCGCGCCAAGACTCGCCAGTCCTCCAGTTGCTGCCGCCCAAAGACCAGCCATGCGCATGCTTGTACCGGTTCCGGCAGCAAAGAAGCCGTAGACCAGCAGCCCGATGATAAGCACGGGGATACTCCAGCCGGCAGCCGTCCAGAGCTTGCTTGGCGGCGGAACTTTCTCCAATTCCGCTAGATCCACCTTTTCGCCGATCTGCGCCTTGATGCCGGGGATATGACCGGCTCCGGCGACGGCTAGAATCCGTTTGCCGCGGGATGCAGTAATGCGCGCCGCCATATAGCGATCGCGCTCGTCGATCAGCACGGTCTTTACTCCCGGCAAATATTGGGCAAATTCACTTAAAATTTCGGTTAAGGCATCACCTGTCTTCAGTTCTTCAATTTGAGATTCCGTGACTTCTTCATGGGAAAATAGAGAAGTGATGATGGCCGCGGCAACATTGAGCATTGACCACAGGCTGGCTTTAGCCCAAATGCGGCGCAGGGTCAGCTTCACATCCCGGTCCACGGTTTCAACGGGGATGCGAGCGTCATGTGCGGCATGCATTGCGGCCAGCATTTCTTCGCCGGGCCTGATATCGAGCTGTTTGGCGATGCGGCGCTGAAAAGAGGATAGAAGCAACTGAGCCAAGAGCACGTATGCTTTGCCTTGAAGGAGCAAGGCAAAGATATCGGTTTCCCGCCAGCGTTCGGGGTTGAGCATATTCTGCGCGCGGGCCTGGCAAAGTTCGACACAAACGATATCGGGCCGCAGTTCAGCAATGGAACGGCGCACTAGGTCAGCGCTGGCCTGACTGACATGCGCCGTGCCGAGCAGATAGATCTGCTGTGCAGCGGTCTCCACAAGCGTTAATCCAGGCTCAAGTTCGGTAATGTTTTTCATCAAAACCGGTGCACCTATCGCAGGGGTCAGCTCAACGCCATTATACAGTCCGGTAAAGTGCCGTCTAAGACATGCATTTCATTAGTATTAAATAACAATTCGAGCAAGGCGAAACGGGAATTTTAGACTTCTGGAAAACCGGCACTTTCGCTAGACTACATCCAGCTTAAAGGAGTAGGGGGTATGACTCGCGGGCGAAAAAAAACGGCTGGAGCGGAGTTTCTGCCAAAGCGAAAGAAAGATTTCAAGCTGAGCGAGCGCTTGGTTAGGGAGTTCGAACGCCTTGCGCCAAGCGGAAAACAAACGGCGATAGTCGAGCGTTTAATCAGCGCCTGGGTTGTTGAACAGAAAGAGCGCATACAGCATGCCGAAATGCGGCGTGCCTATGCGAAAGAAGGACGCAGGGTGCGATGAGTGCAACGAAGTCAACGCGCCGCTGCGGCAGGCTGCGGCGTTCGAAAACGCCGCTGGAGGTCCAGCGCGGTTCTTTGGTTTGTCTCAGCCGCGTGCTGAGCGGCGCGTCCGCCTTGGCTATTGTGGTCAGCAATGATGTGCAAAACGAAGCGTCGCCTTATGTGCTTGTTGTTCCGGTGCAGAGAAGAAGAGCGAGGCTGCGTGCTCCGTTTGCCGTGGACTTGGGCCGGGGCGAGGGCTTTCGCGACTTGCATACTGCACGCTGCGATTGGGCAACTCGCGTTGCTAAAAGAGAGATTAAGGCGCTTGAGCGGGCATCCTTGCCGCAGAGGGTAATTGAGAAAATTGACCAGGCACTGATGGCTGCCCTAGGTCTTGCGCCTCATCGCGCGGGCATCTAAAACAGTTTAGCGCGCTTGTTGTTGCCGCTGGACTTAACCCAGCCGCTTCCTTTCTCGCGCTTTTTCCTTTCTACTTTTGTGCGCACGTCTTTACGCCAATCGTCTTCCGATGTTTTTTCCGCGCGCCTTTTGGAGAGATCCCCTTGGTCAACGGGATTGCCTTTTTGGTCAAACTTGGTCTTTTTTGTCAGCTTTCCGTTCTGCCATTCTTCGACCGCTTTCTTTTTGCCGGTCCGGTCATAAATAGCCCAGCGTCCGTGCTTTTTATCCTGGAAGTATTCACCCTCGGAGTGCTTGGAGCCGTTAGAGTACCACGACGTAGCAAGACCCTGTTTGCGGTAGCCGCCCTGAACCGGCTGCCGGCAAAGGACTACGGTTCCGCCTTCCGTTGGATGGCGTCCAACTTGCTCGGTTCCTGCTGCGCAGGGATGAATATATTTTTTCTTTTTTTTGCTCGTTGCGTCTTCGCCTTGCTTAAAGCCGTCACCCTTGATGTAGTTTTTGCGCTCGGCGTTGGCTTGGCCTGGTGTTGATACTAGGAAAAGAGCGATGAAAAGCACAAAAGGAATGTGAACTAACGATGCGCTGCGGGCGCTTAAGATTAGCGGATGCATAGACCTAGAAACCCTTAGTATGATTACAAAAGCTGCCTTGACCTTATAAAAAGGTTATGACGCGGGTGTGGCGAGTCATTGCGGCTAATCTCAACGTGGCGGGACCAAAGAGGATTTCGGCAGAGACCGGACGTTAAAATACGCCTCCCGGTTGCCTGATAAGTAAAGTTATCGGGCAAAAGGGGGTTATTGGCCCAAGTTGCGGCTGGGTGCTCAGGCCTGGTCTAATTTATGGAAAAACGGGGCGCGGCATTCTTGCGCGGGCTCGCCGCAAAAAGCGTGCTTTGCTGCCCCCGGAGAGTCCGGCACAAAGGCAGAAGCTAGACTGGAGCACGCGCTCAGGGTGCATGCGATTAACATTGCGAAAATTAACTTCATCATTACCGGCCTCATGACTACTTTCTATTCACGCTGCATTTATAGATTCGGCTGGATTGTGCAGCGAACTTTAATAACCATGGATTATGTATAAACCCCGGCATATTGCAGCACCGCCACAATTAATTATGCGCTTTGGCAATGATCTTGGCGCGCTAAGTCGCGTGGCGAAAGAAACTGCCTTAAAGTCCAGTCAGTTACGGCTGTTTCAGGTGCGGCGCTTACAGAGACGCTGCGAATGGTCTCGATAAAAGAGCCGATATCTTCACCGTTAGTTTCAGTGCTCTCAGGCAGGCGGTATCTCTTGGCGCGAAATGCCCTGATGATGCTGTCCAGCGAGATTCTCTCCGGAGGCAGAGCCAGTGAGCGCGAGTGCGACACGGGGTCAACGGCGGTAATTAATCCGGCATCGGCCAGAATACCCAGGCAGGTGCGCACCAAAACTGGGTCGGAGCCGGTCTGCACGGCGATCTCCCCTTCTGTGGCCGGCGTATCACCTTTGATAAACCTGTTTCCGATGACGCACAGCACGCGCAGACCAAGCACAGCGCCTATTTCGCCAAGCTCACTGGCGTATTTTCTCAGGCCGTAAAGAATCTTGATTGCGCCGGCTTGGTAACTGATTTCCGCACCGAACAAAATAACCACCCAAATGACATAGACCCAAAAAAGAAACAGCGGAATCGTTACTAGTGCGCCGTAAAATGTGCTGTACGTGGTGGACAAACCAACATAATAGGCAAATCCGCGCTTTACGATTTCAAAAAGCACGGCGGCAACAAAGGCTCCAAGCGCCGCGTCGCGAAGCGCGACCCGTGCAGCAGGAAGCTTATAGTAAAGCAGCGTCAAGGCGGCCCAGGCCGAACTGACGGGTATTACAAAATCGAGCAGCTTGACGAACAGCAGATTTTCCATGAACTCGCTGCCCGTCTGCGCGCTGACCTTGGTGTACCAATAGAAGGAAAGCGCAAGCAGGAGCGGCCCGAGCGTGATTACAGCCCAAAAACTAATAATCTTGGAGATAAAGCCCAGATTAGAGCTTACGCGCCAGACAGCGTTCAAGGCGCTTTCTATCGTATTGAGTAAAGCGATGCCCGTAAAGATCAGCACGGCAAGGCTGATGTCGCCCAATGCACGCACGCTCTCGCCAAAGAGCGACAGTTTGGAAAAAACTTCCTGTTGCAGATTTTCGAGCAGTTGATTTTCCGTTGGCGGAAGAAGCTGGTCAAGGATCAGACGCAAATCTTTTTCCCCGAGATTAAAACCGCTGGCCCCGAAAATAGCGAAGACCAGGGCGCTGATTGGGACCAGCGCAAAGACCGTGGTGTAAGAAAGAGAAGATGCGCGGGAGAAGCAGTCATCCCAGTAAAACTTATACGCGGCCATGCCCAGAACTCTGCCGAGCCAGCGAGACTTATTCGCCGCCTGCTGGAAAAAACACTTAATCATCAGCGCCGTAGCCCTCGATGATCGGCTTGAGATCCTCCCTTACCTGAGGCGGGATATGCTGCGGGTCGGTCATGATTGCGCCGGATAATGACTCGGCGGCAAACGGTGACGGCGCGGCCTCACAAATGCGCGAGGCAAGATCGACCACGATTTCATGCGTCAGCGCGACGCTGGCGCCGACTCGCGCGTAAATCTGCTCCATTTCCTTGTCGCCGGCCCGGGGACGCCATGAATCGTATTCACCGGCTACGGCCAAAACGCAGTAAGCAAGCTGAGCTTCCCGCGCAAGCTTGACTTCGGGCATCGCGGTCATGCCAAGCACATCGCCGCCCCACGTACGGTAAAGGACGCTTTCGGCGCGCGTAGGAAGCGCCGGACCTTCGATGCAGATATAAGTGCCCGAATCATGGACCTTAATTTCCGTGCCGGTGCAAACCTTGCTGGCGGCATGAAACGCCGCATCTTTGAGGACGCTGCACACGGGAGTTGACAAATTAACGTGCGCACATATCCCGTCGGAGAAAAAAGTGGCGCATCGTCCGTGCGTGAGATCAATAAACTGTTCGGGTATTACGAATGTTCCGGGTGCGATGTTCTCGGTTAGGCTGCGCACGGCGTTTAGGCTCAAGCACCACTGGGCACCGAGCGATTTCAGCGCGAAAATATTGGCCCGGTAATTAATGGCGCATGGTGAGTATTCGTGCGCCTCGCCGTGGCGGGAAATGTAGAGTACGCGCACATCATCAATTCTCCCTGTAATAAGCTGTGAAGACGGCGTGCCAAACGGGGTATCGACGGAGATGCGGCGCAAATCCGCAAGGCCGTCCAGGTGCAGCAGCCCGGGAGCGCCGATGATGCCGAGAGTTGTTTGCGACATAAGCTACACTGCCTGCTTGTCTTTAAATGCTGTTGCTAGTTGCCCGCATGCGGCATTGATGTCCAAGCCCTTTGACCATCGTATTGTGGAATTCATTCCAGCGTCAAGAAGGCTCTGCTGCCAAAAGGCGACGTGAGCCGGCGGCGGCGGCGCATAGGATTCCTCAGGGCTTGCGTTATAGGGTATCAGGTTGATTTTTACAGGGATGCCGCGCAGCAGCTTGGGCAGCCGCGCGAGGTCCGCGAGGGTATCATTTAGACCACTAATCATCACGTATTCGATCGTGATCCTACGGCCTCTCTTCAAGGGGTATTCCCGTAGCGCGCCGATGAGTTCTGCAATCGGGTATTTCTTGTTGATCGGCATGAGTACCGAGCGCACAGCATCGGTGGTGGCGTTCAGCGAAATGGCGAGATTTGCCCCTGCCCTGCTTGCTCCGAACTTCTTTATCGCGGGGACCAAACCCGAGGTCGATACTGTGATCTTTCGGGCGGAGTAATTCAGACCAAGATTATCATTGAGAATGCACACGGCGCGGATGACATTGTCCAGATTGTGCAAGGGCTCACCCATGCCCATAAAGACAATGTTGGAAAAGTCTTCAACTGCTGCCGGAGGCGTCTCGTGGGCGCTGAGGCGTGCAATATCCTCTTTGACAGCCAATACTTGTCCGACAATCTCCGCAGCAAGAAGATTGCGCTTAAAGCCCATCTTGGCTGTGCGGCAAAAGGAACACCCGATGGCGCAGCCGACTTGCGAAGAAACGCAAAGTGTCCAGCGCGAGGGCTGATGAATCAGAACGGACTCGATGCAATTTCCATCCGCGAGCTGAAAGAGGTATTTGCGCGTGCCGTCTTGGGCGATGAGCACAGTGCGGCATTGAGGCCTGCTGATGATGCAGCGCGCGGCAAGCTCATCGCGAACGGTCTTGGCGATGTCCGTCATTTGCGAAAAGTCCGTGACGCATCTGCGGTAGAGCCAGGCGATTAGCTGGCGGGCGCGAAAAGGTGCAAGGTCAAGCGAAGCGCCAAGGTGCCCAACCATTTCTTCTCTGGTCAGGTCAAGCAGGTCCTGCTTGCTGCTGCCTCGGTAAACTTCTTTTTGGTCTGCTTGGCCCAACGAGAGTTTCGCTATCTTACTTCGCGACCGGTTCTGCCGGTTTGGGGGCGGTCTTCTCATCATTACCGGCGCTGAGTGCGCTCAGCGCGCCGGCCCGGGAAAGCAAATCGTTGGCATCAATGCGCATCAAATCAACCGAACCTGCTGCCTGATTTGAGGTATTGAGAATGACGAATTTCGGGTTGTTTTTCGTCAAGTGATCAACAAGTTCTGTCTTGAGCAGCGCTTCGCCGCCGGGTCCGCTTAGCGCCTCGATGCGTTTGCGCAGTCCTTCAACTTCCGCCTGCCCGACCACAAGGATCTGCCCCGATTCGATTTTCTTTGACTCAAGAAAAGCATTGCCGCGAAGCGCTGCCTGCTGCTTCCGGCCTTCGGCTTCACGAACCACGCGATTGACGCGCGCCTGTTCTTCGTTGAACAGCCGCTTCTTGTCCTCGACCACCGCGGCGATCTTCTTCTGCTCTTGCTGGGTCTCTTGATTTGTCGCCTGGGTCTGATCGATCTTCTCCTGATAGCTCCGATCGTAAGTGCCATCGCCGAGCGCACGCTCGAAACGGTGATCGTTGTAAATCACCTCTTCGACAATGACGCCTTCCCGCTCGAGGCGCGTATTCATCGCGGACTTGACCGCGGCCACGGCGCGTTGGCGTTCGTGCTGATTAGCGAAGTCCCAGGTATTCAGCGTATTCATTTGTGTCCGAATATCGGCATGCGCCACAGCGGCGACAAGCTGCCTGATTTTATCGTTTGTATCACCGACATTCGAAATGAGATAAGCAGCACGGTCTTTATTCAGCCGGTATTTCACAGTTACCGCAAGACCTACTTCGTTGCCATCGAGCGCGCGCGTCTGCACATAATCTTCTTCCTGGGTACGGTCACCCTGCCCTGCCCCGCCCCAGCCGATGGTCTGAAGGCTCGTGTCAAGAACATAGAGCTCCTCCCACGGCCAAATAAACTCCTTCTCTCCGGGGACAAGAAGGTGCTGGCGGATTCCGCCCCCAAGCCAAACCGGGAGTTTGTAAAAGAGCACACCGTACTCAGCACCGCCTAAGGTCTTAAAGCCATAGTCCCCGGTGCAGCCCGGAAGAAGGACGAGCAGTGAAAGCGTAAGAAAAAGTTGCGTAATGAGCTTGTGCGTCATGGCTGTGCTGCTCCTTCCTTCGTCTGACCCGCTCCAAGCTTCTCCAGCCAGGCAGACACGTCAAACGGGTCCTGTTGTGAGACGATGCCGCCCGACAGCGTGCTTAAAATAGGCAGCTGCTTGCGTGTAACGAAAATCTTGCCGCCGGGAGCGGAAAGCGCCTGGTTCTTTTGCGCTTCGATTTCGGCAACGGCTAAAGCCACGAGTTTATTCCCCTCCGCATAGCTTTCTTGCTCGGTGCGTGCGCCTTCGGCGTCAAGTACGCGAGCCTTTGCCGCGCCGCTGGCCCGCAGCACTTCGATATCGGCATCCCAGGTAGCGCGCGTCTCTTCCGTTCGCGCCTTAGCTTCAGCCAAGGCGCTCAACGCCGCGTTGAGGCGTTCTGTCTGGTCCTGAAGGTTTTTGGCGAATATCTGGTCATCGATATTTTTTTCCGCATAAAGGTAGCGGCGGATCAAGGTGGCCCATGCCTCTATTCCGGCGGGGTTCACCTGGCGGTTGACAGCTTCGTTTGCCTCAATTGCTGCGGCTTCGCGCAGCACTGGGTTGTAGTAGTCAATAGTCAAAAGGTCGCTCAGCGAGCGCTTGAGAAAGTCTTCTGCTTCCTTAACAAAGGTGGAAAGCTGGCGGCTGCGCTCCAGCCCATAAGTGTTGACCAGCTCCCGCGGGCCGCCGTGCGAACGCACACTGGCGGGGGGGAGCGGAACACCTTTCTCGCTCTTTAGTTCTTCCGTTGCGGGCTGCTCCGGAGCCGTCTTCGGTTCTTCAAAGAGACGGGCGACCAGCGTGATGTCAGTGCGCACGCGCGAGCCATCGGTGGTTGGGATTTCGAGCGGGTTAAGACGAAGCCCGCCTTCTTCTTCACGGCTGCTTAAATGCACAAAAAAGAAGTCTCGCGGCAGCAGGTGAACTTCCGAAACCATTGGAATCTGCCAGTGCAGGCCAGGCGCCAGGCCGTCAGGTTGAAATCCCTCAGATACTAAAAATGGGATGCCAAAGCTGTTCTGGCGAAGACCGATCGCATTCGGCGGCACGACTTTGCCAAAGAACGAATAAAGCAGGCTGAGCACAGCGGCAAAAATAAAGATTGCTCCGAACAAGGAGAAAACCGCTAAGCCTGCTTCTTGCTGAAGTTTCTGCAGATAGTTCTTCATGTTATTTACTCGGAAAACCGGGGGTGTTCCCTTCTTGAACTTGTGCATTATATAGCTGCTAGTTCGACAGAGGGCAAACAGCCGCTGTCTTTAAGGGGGAATGAAAGCTGATGTGCCTCAACGTGGTCCTTGTCCATCCCGTTATCCCGCAAAATACGGGGAGTATCGCGCGCCTGACGGCAGCAACGCGTGTATGTTTGCATCTGATTCACCCGCTCGGCTTTGAGCTGAGCGACCGCTATTTAAAGCGTGCTGGACTCGATTATTGGCCAGAGGTGCTGCTCGAAACTCACCAAAACTGGGAGGAGTTCCTTTGCCGCACCAAGGCGCGGGAAGAAAATATCTGGCTTTTAACGAAAAAAGCGCCGAAAGCATATCACACTGCGCGTTACAGCAGCGGCGATTTTCTTGTCTTCGGTGCCGAAACTACGGGGCTACCGGAAGAGCTGCACCAGCGTTATCCTGCACAGCGTTTGCGCATCCCGCTTGATAACCCGAAGATTCGCAGTCTAAACCTGGCCAACTCTGTTGCCGTAGTGCTTTACGAGGCGCGGCGTCAGCTCGGTCTGCTTGGAGAATGACAATTACAGGATTTCAATCGTTGTGTTCAGTATCTGACTGAATGTTGTAATTACTTGTGAATTTGCTTGGTAGCCGCGCTGAAAACGGATCAGCGAGATAAACTCCGAAGCCGGGTCGGTCAAGGAGCTTTCCAGTGCTTTCCCAGCTAATGTGCCGCGGTTGCTTTGCCCAGGAGCGCCAATAGTCGGTGCGCCGGAGTCCAGTGTCTCGGCAAAACGGGTGTCCCCCATACGGTTAAGCTCGTTAGGCGCGCGAAAGGTGGCCAGCGCAATCGTGCCCACCGTGATGTTTTCTCCGTTGTCCAGCAATGCGACAAGAGCGCCGTCATCGCGAATATCATAGCCGCTGATGTTTCCCGCCATGTTGCCGTCGCTGGATACGCTGCTGACCGCGGAGGCCGAAACGAAACCGGTAAAGCTACTGAGGTCAATCGCTATTTGACTTTGCGCAGCCCCGTTGCCCCATGGCACGTTGACGTTAAGTGTTGCGGCTGCGCCGTCTGCCTGGAGGCCCTGGCCGTTAAAGGTAATCGCCGTGCCCGTGCCGCTGACGGGAACTGGTGTATCCTCAGTTCCTCCGGTGGCGGCGCCGTCGACAAAAGCTTGGGCGGTCCAGGTCAGGTTTCCTGTCTTAAAGAAATGAAGCGAAATATCGTGGCGCTCGCCCAAAGAGTCGACCACCTGTACGGTTGTGCGAAAAGCAGTACCGTTGTTCAAATCAACCCAGTTGCTCGTATTAGGCGGGTTTTCTTGGGCCGGAGTCGAACTATCGAGGTTGCCGTTAAGGGTAACTAACGTCGTCGGTGTGGCTGCGCTCGCTGTCGTAGTCAAGTTGAGCGGAACCAGGGTATCGGGGCTCTGCGGTGTATAGCCCATGACAAATTCCCCGCTTTGGGCGCGGAGGTTTCCTTCGGCATCAGTGACGAAATTTCCGGCGCGCGAGTAATATTGGCTGACGCCGTCGCTGAGGACAAAAAAACCTATGCCTTGAATGCCTGCGTCAAGTTCACGGTCAGTGGCTTCAATTGTGCCTTGGATGCTGTGCGCAGTCGAGATATCACGAGCCATCGAACCGTTTCCGGTTTGCAGCGGCGAACCCATCATGCAGCCGATGCTCTCGGCAAGCAAGTCGCCGAACTCGACGCGCTCGGTCTTGAAACCAGGAGTGTTCAGGTTAGCGAGGTTGTCTGCCACAGTGTTGAGCGCTGTCGCGTGGGTGGAAAGCGCTTCGCGTGCAGCATACAGTCCGGTCATGTCTCTCATGTGGCTCAGTCCCGATAAATTTACCCAACCCTTTGCCGGCTCACGCCGTTTTCCACCACATGGCAGAAACTACCGGAGTCTTCCTATCCACCGGCAGTTTCTACCCCCCACCACAATCCACCACATGGCCAAGAGCCCATAATCACGCCACAACCGCCACAACCACCTATCCACAGTTCACGATTTATCAATAAGCGTGCCAGCACAGCGACTAGCAATAACCGCCAACGTCTGTCGTTAATTGTGGATTATTCTCATTCAGGCAAAGATCTTTGCCCGTCCGGTCTTGTGCGCATATCGCGCAAGCTTAAGCCGTGAATGGACAAGACTACGGCGCCGAGAACGCACGTTAAAAGCAAATGCAGCGTATGCGTCAAAATTGCGTACGCCAGTGCAAATTCTTGCGGATAGCCAAAGATCGTACTGAGTGCGACCTTGCAGCCTGCTTCGAATGTGCCGATGAAGCCCGGTGCGCTCGGTGCGGCAACTGCCAGAGCTACCATGACATTGGTGGTGATGCCGACCCACCAGCTTGGGAAATGATTGAAGGCCCAGACCGCGATCTGGTAGAACGCGGCCATTTCAAGCCAAAGCACAAGCGACCAGCAGATGACCAGGAAAAGTTCTTTAAACGACGATACCGCGCGAAGTCCGCTGAGGAACTCCGATGCAATGCGATGGACAGTGCCGGCAAGGTTCGGATGCTTCGTCCCGCATACAGCCTCAACGGTGCGGCGCATAAGGTGCGCGATGGCATCTGCGTGAAAGTAAGAGAGAATCATCAGCACGGAGATAGCGAGAGCAATGCCAAGCAGCGCCTTTGCGCCCGCAAGGACCAGCGGCGGCGCCTGCTCAATCTGACCGAGACATAGCGCAAGGAGCAGGACTAGCGCAAGGACATCAAAGACGCGCTCGACGATGATGCTGGCCAGCGCAGTTGAGAAAGTTACGTTTTCGATGCGGGTGAGGAACCAGGGCCGGATAAACTCTCCCGCGCGAAGCGGCAGCACCATCGTTGCGAAAAAACCAACTGTGGTTGCCTGCGTTAAGCGCATAGGAGAAAGCGCAAGCCCGGTCGGCAGCAAGTGCTGCCACCTTAAGCCGCGGATATACAAGGATAATGCTGAGAGAAAAAGAAGCAGCGGAACGTATAGCCACCGGATATTGCGCAGATTGCCAAGAAAGGCATCCCAATCCACCGAATAACAAACATAGACAAGCAGCACAGCGCTGACCAGGACCCCGAGAGCCATCGAGAGCAAGCGTTTCACGATTAAGTGCCTCAAATTTAATGCGCTATTACAACGACTTATACAAAGACCACACCCCGCTTAACGCGGCAACTGCAAAGGTTAGAAAGTATTACTAGATTAATGCAAGAAAGTGGAAAAGTTTTTTACGACATTCTCCGATACCCTACTTGGGCGCGGGGTTTTGTGAACGCCGTAAGGCCGGCTCATCAAACAGGCAGTTAACGTTGTCCAATTGAGGTTGTTCAGTGTTCATGCAGCAGTTTGGTTTTGATCTCTCCGAAGTCCTTTCTCTTGCCGGGCAATTTTCGACAGTAGCCGTGTTGGCGGCCATAGCGCTGGCCATTGTGCTGCTGGCAAGCATGTTGTGGCGCATTGCCCTGCTCATCGGCAAAGCAGCAATGCTCATCCTGGCTGGGTGTTTGCTGGTCAAAATCACGCACACGGTGATGCCCGATCTGCGCCAGTACACAACGGCTGCCGCCGGCAAGTTAAGCGAAATTAAGAATACGGCGCGAAACGCCAGGACTGCTTTTGCTGAGTTCGAAGAAATCATTCCTCCGGAAAAGAGAAATGCGGCAGATTTGGGGAAAGCCGCGGCCAGTCTCTTGGCTGCGCTGAATGCACCGGAGAATCCGCCGGCTGTCGCACAACCCGTCCACTCTGCCCCGATACGTAAGAGAGCAGGAGCTACGAGAGATCGTGTCCTTGTGCGACTAACTGTGCCTCGCGCTGAGTTTTGAGGCGCCGCCTTGTACGGCCCAGCCGCGAAGACGCCTGCCCTGCCCGGTTAAGACATAACTCAACAATATGCGCGCGCAGCGATTCGTCACTGCCTTTGCAAAAAAGCCGGGCTAACTCAGCCGATTCGTTAAATACAGTCTTGGCACGCCGCAGCTCGCGTGCGGCTCCCGGAATCTCCCGTGCTTGGCGCATCAGCACTGATGTGCGGTAAAGATTGTTGAGAATCAATCCGGCAAGAGCGGCATTGCGATCCAGAGCCTGAAGTATCGTTTCACTGAGCTGTGGTCCTTCAAAAGCATTGTCAATGACCTGCCTTACGGAGTCTGTTGTAAAGGGCACGGCGAGAAAGCCGCGTGCGCCAAGCTTTAACAGCGAAAAAACATCGTCAATGCGCGGATTGGCGGATAATGCCACCAGCACGACTTTCTGATCAACGGCTACCACTTGTGAAACGAAGTCTTGGGCGCTGATGTCGGTGGGCTTTGCATCAAAGAGCACAAGGGAGAAGTTTCGCTCTTTAATCCGCTCAACGGCATTCATATGCGAGGGCACGCCGATGACCCTGCTGTAGCCGAGCGTTTGCAGGGCCATGCGCAGCTGCCCCCCAGTCAGTGGTGACGTATAAACAATAAGGATTGGCGCTGAGTAACGGTTTTGAATCGAACGCGATGTGGTACGTCTTGTTTCTGTCATCTGTTCGCCAGCCTAGCGTTCACAATTCTTTGCTGCGCGTTCGCGTTATTGCCCCTTCTCCACTCTATCGACAGAGAGAAATGCAGGCTAAAGAATTTGGTGTCACAATTAGGATATCGCCGCATATACGCGGAGCGTTTTGGCTGTGACGTGAATTGTCGCAAGCGGTAAATAGCTGCGCTGACAGATAAAACGTAGACAGGTGCGCATTGTCATGTGTTAAAGTGAGGCGCAGTGTGCGGCTCATATTAATTTTGCGGGCCGTGCATAGTTATGCCGGGTGTCTAGGAGTTTCTTGCAGATCGATGTTCGAGTGAGGCGGCAATGGACAAAGTTGAACAATTGCTGAATTTAATGGGAGTTACGGCGCAGCCATGGTGGGTTTATCTTATTTTTGCGCTTATTCCTCTTTGCATTCTGGTGAGTATTCGTGAATTCACGTGCTGGTTTTGGAAGATTAACAAGATCGTCGACTGCTTGGAGCGTATCGAGGAACGCCTGATGTTCGCTGAGCAACGGAGGCCGGACGCGCGCGAGGAAAAGAAGCCGGAGAAGGCCCGCGAGTTCACTCTCGGCGCCCAAAGGAAAGACAAAGAGCAGGATTCCTAGCAAAGCCGCGGCGTGCGCCGGACACACATTGGTGCAAGCTGGATGTTTGTCAATAGAATCGAGTTTTGGACGGCAAAACGCGCATGGAAGCTTGTGCGCATCATTGCGTTTGTTCAGCTTGCGGCCGTGTTCTTGCTCGCGCTTCGCGATTCCTCAACACAATCTTCCGTGCGTAAGGGCGATTTTCCTATCTTTTACAGCGGCGCGGTGATTGCTAAAGAAGGCCGCAGTGAGTGTCTTTATGATTTTCAATGCAACACCCTGATTCAAAACGCAGCATGGCCCAGTCTGCGCGGAAACGTCCATCCCTTTGTTTATCCCGCGTTTGTCGCGGTGCTGCTTGCGCCGTTGGCTTCGCTTGAGCATGCGCCGGCTCAGTTT
>JAKPSH010000276.1 GCA_029555385.1 Pseudomonadota bacterium | reverse complement strand
ATCGCTGTTCATTGTTACCATGGCGCTGGCAATGACCATTTCGCCCACAAGATTATGCAGGTGATCCAGCTTGTCCACATCAACGCGGATATCCTGGCGCACAACGGTGCGGCTTACGGAGTTTGCGCCAGCCGGAGCTTCAGCCTGCCCAACCGGGCGGCCTCGTCCGGCGTCTCCCTTGGATTGCGCAGCGGGCGCTATTTGCGTCTGAACAGCCGTTTCATTGTCCTGAGCCTCGGTCTTCTTTTGCGCTTCTTCTTGGCCGGACCGTCCCGCTTGCTCGCTCCACGCGCCTAGAATATCCTGCAGCAGGTCGAGGTAGATATCGCATCCAGCAATATCGCCGCCTTTTCCTTGGGCAGCTTGGGAGATCCCGCCACGCAGAACGTCAATGAGCTTGAGCAGCGTGCTCACCGCGTCCACGGGAGAGGCACCGCTGTGCTCCCGCAAGTAATCAAGCACCGTCTCCATGCGATGGCTTAAACGCTGCAGGTCGCCAAATCCCATTAAGCCGCAGTTGCCTTTGAAGCTGTGAATTAAACGAAACGCCTGTGTAATCAGGTCCGCCTTGCCCTCTGCTTCAAAGCTGAGCAGTGACTGCTCAAATGACTCAAGCTGCTCGTCACCTTCCTGCACAAACTTGGCAAGCATCTCAGCGGTAATTGGAATCTCAAAAGAATCCAGGTCAATCACTGGTGCGTTCTGACTTTTTACCTCTTCTGGTGCACTTTGCGCCGCTGGTTCGGCCTGTTGTCGCTCTTCCTTGGCCTGCTCCCTCGGGGTCTTTTTTCCGTTCTTCTTTTTTGATTTTTTCTTATCCTCATCAGCACTGACTTCTTGCGGCTTTGCACACTCTGCTTTGGCGCCGCCGTCTTCGGCAATAGCCGCGGACAGGCGCGCCACAAGATGAGCCACCGGCTCTTCGAATCCGCCGTCATGCCCGTTCTCGTCGGCGGCGGCAAGCATTTGCCGCACGAGGTCCATCGACTGGAAAAAGAGCTCGGTATAGGAAGATTCGGCTAGACGTTCGCCGTTTCGAATCATATCCAGCAGAGTCTCGGCGGTGTGGGTCAGTGAAGTGATGTTGTTCAGCTCAAGCATTCCGGCGCCGCCTTTCATCGAGTGAAATGGGCGAAAGATGGCGTTGATCAAATCGTTGTCAGCCGCGCCAGTTGTCTCACAGGCCTGCTGCAGCTCGATGAGTTTCGGCTCCAGGCTATCCAATAGATCTAGACTTTCTACAATAAACGCTTGCAGTATTTCTTGGTCAGCCATGATTCTCTTAATGCTTGCTCGCAAATCTCCGGCGATACAGCACAGCCCGGGACCGTTGATTATGACTAAAGTCTTCTACTAATGATGAAGAAACCAGATTGAGCGGTTCTTGGATTGTCTTTGCGCCGCTTAGCATGGTCGCCCAGTCGGACCTGCCCTAGCTGCCAAACTTTGTCCGTAGCGCCCCCTGATCGGTAAGCGCAAATTTTTCATCAACAAGTTCGGATATTGCTGGATCGAAAACCGTCTTCTCGGGTAAGCTTCTCTCGTCACTAATGACTACCCGTCCACAAATAGTCAGCGCGGAGTTAAAGACAAAGTCACCGCAAACGCTAAACTCGCGCGCGCAAGCCAGCGAGGGTATTACGCGGAAACGGGCATCAAAATCGTCAATTAGCCTATAGTAACGCTGGTCCAGATTGATCACGGGCGGGCCAACGGTTTCGCGCGCGCCAGCAAGCGCAAGCCGCTGATCAGCCCCAAGCGTGTAAGCGTCTGAGCGCACCCCGAGCAAGTCATTGGTCGCCTTGACAGGCGAAAAGCGTGAGCGCGGGATGACCAACGCACCGGCACCCGGGAAAACTTCGATCGCGGC
The DNA here is from genome assembly GCA_029555385.1 of Pseudomonadota bacterium. Classification (GTDB taxonomy): domain Bacteria; phylum Bdellovibrionota_C; class UBA2361; order SZUA-149; family SZUA-149; genus JAKPSH01. The sequence continues at coordinate 5,743 of JAKPSH010000276.1, read as the reverse complement.
ACCCATTGCGGTTTCAATCTGATACACGCGGCGTGATCTTGCATCACGCGGATTGACCGTCTTTTCATTGCGAATCAGCGCCAGTGGAATGACTCCGCCATTTGCTTCGGCAACCCTTTGCCAAGCCTCAAGCTCGCCCCACTCGGAGTTGCTGTTAAAATAGCGGTAGCGCTCGATATCCTGAAACTCCGCACACGGCGAGCCCTCCGTATCTTGCGGCGCCTGCGCCGCTTCGCGAAGGACAAGCCGATTATCGGCTTTACGCAGTGCTAGATGCCCGCCCTTGCGGTCGGCTGGGGTGCGCTCTGCAACCTCAAGCAAGAAGGGCAGTCTCTTTGCCGCAAGGTAGCCTAAAATAGCCAGGTCCGGCGTGGCACCGAGGTTATCCGAGTTAGAAACGAAAATGTATTTCTTCCCGGCGGCAATCAGACGGGACAAAGTGCCCGTGCTGACCAGCGCCGCATACAAGTCGCCGTGCCCGGGAGGGTTCCAGTTTAACGCTTCCTCCGCTTCCTCAGCCGGCATCAGGGTATCGCTGTAAATCTTCGGGTGCTTGTGCTGATTAAAGTAAGACGGCAGACCAGAAATACGCAGCGCCGGATAGCCTTCCATAAAGGCGGCTATATCGTGCTCCGTATTAAAGCTTGTCATATGCAAAAGCGGTATCTCAATCCCGGTTTTCTCGCGCCACTGCATGAGCTGCTCGGCGACGACGTGGTTGAATGTCAGCCCGCGGCGAACCTCAAGCAGTGACTTTGCCCGCTCAAGCCCCATACCAGTGCCCAGCCCCCCATTTAGCTTGCATACGACAAGCTCAGGCAGCACCGCCTGACCAAGCCGGCGAAGCTCAGGATCTTTAATGATATCTTCGTAGCGATCCAACGAAGCAACGGGCGAGATTTCAGCTTCGCTAATGATCCCCGTGCGCCCCTCTTCGACCAGCGCGTATAACCGCAGGAAATTCTCAATCACGGCCTGCGGAAGCGCTGCGGCCTCCATACGCGTCATACACGCAAGAGCACCAGTGGAAAGTTTATTCTTGTTCGCTCTCACGCATCTCTCCCTTGCTCTGCTCAGCCGTTTAGCCTCACCTCAATCAGCGCCCCAGTGCTGCGCCAGCTTTCCATGTCCCAGCGGGGCGCGGGAACCTTGGTAATGCTAATCTGCTCCCCACCCACGAGAGGCTTAAGCAATGCCCCATAATCCCAAACCCAGTAAGTTCCGCCTCCCGCTCTCTCGCGGCAAGACCCGGCAAGGGAGCCGCTCTGCATTGTACGCTCTTCGTGCTGCTCAAGAAGCAGCACTTTCTTCGCGCTCACACGAATCATTTCCGCAAGCACGTGCTCAACTGCCGCGGGCCCGCAAAAGAGCAGACAAGCGCAGCTAATCACGAGATCAAAGCTCCGCGCAGCATACCGGCTCAAATCAGCCGCATCTCCTTCTTCCAGCACAACATTGCCCAACCCCCGGCGGAGAAGCAGCGCCTGACCTTCCTTTACTTTCTCTGCGTCAAGATCCACACCAGTAAAGCGTGAGTGCGGGAACTGCGCCGCGCAGGTATAGAAATTCTGCCCGTATGCGCAGCCCACCTCGAGCAAAGACGAAAAGGGATAACTGTCCGCAATGGCCTCAGCCAGCACTGCTCTTTCCGAACCTGCGATGCGAGAGCGCGGCGCCCCGCTTAGCGCGCGCGCTTCTGCTTTCTCCTCTCTCCGCCAGTAACACCGCCAATAGGCATCGCGCATGCGCTGCCAAACATCTTGCGGCAGAAACGGACGCAGCCGCATGAGCAGCGCAATCATAGCCTAAGCTCGCCTCAACAGAAGCGTTCGCTCACGCGCTGCGCTATTGCCTCAGCGGTGAAACCGAATTTCTCCGCAAGAACCTTCAGCGGTGCCGACGCGCCAAAGCGGTTTTCGATGCCGAGGACAAGCAGTTCATCGCCCGCTGCGCCGAGAATTCCGGCCCAGCCGAATGGCGAGGCGGCCTCGACGACAACCTTCTTCGCCTTTTGCGGCAGAAGCGCGCGGCGGTAACTTTCCGGCTGCTCTAAAAACAAGTTAGTGCACGGCATCGAAACGACGCGCACCGCACACTTCGCCGATAGGATCTTCGCTGCCTGCACGGAGCAAGCAACTTCCGAACCGGTAGCCACAATCACCACCGCCGGTTCTTTCGCCCCTGCCGTTTCAAACACGACGTACGCGCCTTTGCGTATTTCGGCGGGTGAAAAGGTACTGCTTCGCTCAAGCTGCTCCAGGTTTTGCCGCGTAAGAATGAGCGCCGAGGGCCCGTGCCGCCGGGAGAGCGCATGCGCATAACAGACCGCTGTTTCTAAGCCGTCTGCGGGCCGGTAGGTGAAAAGGTTTGGCGTTGCGCGCATAATCGCCAAATGCTCAACCGGCTGATGCGTCGGCCCATCTTCTCCGAGAAAGATGCTGTCATGGGTAAAAATATAGAGCGCCGGCAGATGCGAGAGCGCCGCAAGCCGCACGCTGGGCCGCATATAATCAAGAAACGCAAAGAACGTTGAGCCATACGGAATGTAGCCGCCGTAATAACTTAGCCCGTTCATAATTGAACCCATCGCGTGCTCGCGCACCCCAAAGTGGATATTAACCCCCTTGAAGCAATCCCGCGCTACGCTCGGCGAACCCTTAATCAGCGTCAGTGTAGACGGCTCGAGGTCTGCCGACCCTCCGGCAAGCGCGCTGATACTTGCCGCGGCCTGCTGCAACACGACCGAAGAGAGCTTCCTGGTTGAGTTTGGTTTTCCGTCTGCAGGAAGCGCGCTGATTAGCTTTGCCTCGAGATCGGCAGGAATAGCGAGTGCAAGCTGCGCCGCCAGCTTTTTTGCGGTGTCCGGATGCGATTGCTGCCAGCGGGCGAAGTTCTCCTGCCATGCCGCGTAGCAGTTTTGCAGCGCCTCAATGCGCGCAGCAAACACGGCCTGCGTTTCCGCTGGAACATAGAATTCCTTGTCTGCCGGCCAGCCCATATTCTTCTTCGAAGCTGCTAATTCTTCGGCACCAAGCGGGGAACCATGTACCTCTGAGGTATTAGCCATTCTGGGGCTGCCGCGTCCGATTGTTGTGCGCGCGACAATAATCGAAGGCCGCGACTGTTCCGCTTGCGCATCGCGGAGCGCTCGATCGATTTGGTCAAAATCATGGCCATCAATCTGCTGCACATGCCAGCCGTAAGCTGCAAAGCGCTGCGCGACATCTTCGCTGAAAGCAAGCTCAGTGCTTCCCGCGATGCTGATTTTATTGTCGTCGTAAATACAAATCAGGTTGCCTAAACCGAGATGTCCGGCGATTGAGCTCGCTTCGGAGCTGACTCCTTCCATCAGACAACCGTCACCGGCAAAACAATAAACGCGATGTCCTACGGGATTAAAATCCGCTTCTGCGTAACGCTCTTGCATCAGCTTCTGTCCGAGCGCCATACCCACGGCATTGGCCATACCCTGGCCCAGCGGACCTGTGGTCGTCTCTACGCCCGGCGTCATACCAAATTCGGGATGTCCCGGTGTTTTGCTTTCCCATTGGCGGAAACTTTTTAAGTCATCGAGGCTCAGCGCATAGCCGCTCAGATGGAGCATCGTATAAAGCAGCATCGAACCATGGCCGTTAGAAAGAACGAAGCGATCGCGTGCGATCCATTGCGGGTCTTTGGGGTTGAACCGCAGATGCTTCAACCAGAGCACCGCGCTGATTTCAGCCATGCCCATTGGCATTCCCGGATGGCCCGATTTGGCCCTCTCCACGCCGTCAGCAGCAAGGAAGCGAATGGTATTAGCGGCAAGCTCCAGGTCGGCTTTCGTGTAGGCTGAGTTTGTCATAGAAATTCCCTAGTGAGATTGGACATTTACGCACAACTTTCCAGCGATACTAACGTCACTGACAGACCAAGTCAATTACTGTGGGAACCAAATACATTGTTACCTCCCATACCGTTTCCCTGCTGTAGGATTGGCACACAATTAGCATAGGAAACACTATTGACCCAGGCAACCAACGGCCGTCCGCATAATTGAGCAACCTCTGCGGACGTGCAGCGAACTCGCCGCTGAGACACTCGGTCGCAGGTGTCATGCGTGAGTTTCTCGATACCTTACTCTAACTCGGAGGCGGGCGTGGATCTGCCACCACGTCCGCCTCTTTCTTTTTTTTTTGCCGATTCGGCTTCAAAAATTTACCTCGCCGGAATGAAATCTTTAAGTTATAGCGTAAACTAAGTTTTTGATTATGCCTGGAAGTATAACCCTTGCCGGTCTGCCGGCATTAGGCCGCAAAGGGCGGTAAAGATGGATTTGTACCGCTACTTTCACCCGCACTATAACCCGCGCCTGCGTAAGGTTCCGCTTCGGCTCCAGGAGCTGGCTGAGCTTGAACAGGCAGCAACAGAGTTGAGGAATGCGCTGCAGCGGGCGGCGGTTCGCACGCGAAACGCCCCAATCGCCTCTCTCTCCGATGCAAGCTTCAGCGAAGTGCTGGCCGCGCTTGATTTTATTGTGGAGTCACTTGCTGAACTAACCCAGCAGCATCCGGGAGATGATGCCGAATCAATGAAGCAATTGCTTCTGGAGCGCCAGGATGCGCCCGGCTGGGAGAATTGGGCCAAGCTGCTCCAGCAGCGCCTCGCTCTCTTTAAGGTCCATGGTGAGGGGCCCCGAATTAACGGGTTGAACACAGTAAAAAATGCTTCCGACCAACAGTAGTGAAAAAAAGGAACTGCAGCGCGCCAGGCGCCACCGCCTGACCGAGCGCCTGCGCGTGCTGCGCGAACGCGTACGCCTGCTCGAGCTCGAGCTCTATCCTTATGTAAGCGACTACTTCCGCGTATGCATCTTCGGCAGCGCGCGGATTCGGAGCGACGACGAGATTTATAAATCAACTTATGAACTGGCGCTGCGCCTTGGCGAGCTTGGCATCGACGTGCTGACGGGCGGCGGCCCTGGACTGATGGAGGCCGCAACGCGCGGGGCCGTGGCCGGAAAACAGCGTGCCGGCACAAAGAGCCGCACCATCGGGCTTACTATCGACCTGAACGCACGGGAATACCCCAACGACCACCTCGATGTAAAAGTTCACCACCGGAAATTTTCTTCACGCCTTGACGATTTTATGCGGCTTTCCAACGCGATTATCGTTGAGCGCGGCGGAATCGGCACGCTGCTTGAACTCTATTTTGCCTGGCAGCTTGTCCAAGTTGGTCATCTGCCGATGCGGCCGATTATCCTGATGGACAGCGCGTTTTGGGCAGGACTCATCGCTTGGATGAAAGAAGAGCAGCTTAAGCGCGGACTGCTCAGTGCGATCGATTTTGACTGTATTCATTTGGCAGATAAGCCGGACGAGGCTCTGGAAATCATCCGGGCAGAGCATGCAAAATGGCACGCCCAGAGAACGGAAGCCCCGGACGCTAATACCTAGAAGCCCTTAAATACGCGAATAAAGTTTGCCTTGGCTTTGCACTCCAGAGGCTTCGCCCAGAGCGATGCTGCCGGGCGCTGAAGGTTTAACCTCATGCGCCGGGGCGGGGGTGGAGCGAGCCCGCCGCAGCCCTACGCCCGCCTTTTGCTGTCGCCCCGCCCAGTGGTCCAGACCAATGGCTGCGAGCCAGCGCGCAGGCGATGCGCAGCGGTCATCTTTTCTCCTCATCCCGAGCGCATAGGTTTAGCGCTATTGCATCGTCTGTATTTTAACCGTCATCCCGAGCCCACCCGTTGTTCCTCAAG